>NZ_JBSXNM010000025.1:0-90575 GCF_056857655.1 Paracoccus sp. L-17 | reverse complement strand
CGCGTGGCCCGCCGCATCCAGCGCAGCCTCCATGTCGCGGTGATAGCGCCCGGTCGCCTCGTAGACGACGCGGACCGGGGTCTTGCCGATCCAGCGGCGCAGAGCCGCGAGACCCGCCTTGTCGTTGCCGAACCGGGCATGCCGGCCGTCGGACTGACGGTGGATGTCGAGCGTGTCTTTGGAAATGTCGATGCCGATGGTATCCTGCATTGCCTTTCGTCTCCTGTGCTTGTCGTACGGGGCAATGCGCGCAGCATCCCCCACCTATCCGTTCAGGACATGCGAAAGGCGGGGGCGATCCAACTTCTGACCGGTCCTTGGGAACCTCCATCCTTTCGACCCGTCCCCCGCCGCTCTCCGGCATGTGTGAGGTGCCGGAGAGCGGCTCCTGTATCGCACAGGAGCCGGAATCGATCTCAAGACAAGCATCCGTCCGCCCACGTCATCGGTGATCACCTCGTCCAGATAGCCGGTCCGCGATCCGCAGATGGTGCATTCCCGATCGGCCCTGGAGGCCGAAAAGGGATGGTCCTCGAAATCCAGGCTGCGCACGGCGGTATGGGGCGGCAGCGCATAGATGCGCTGTTCGCGGCCCGCCCCGAAAAGCTGGATCGCGGGGCAGTCGTCCAGTTTCGGATTGTCGAATTTCGGGATCGGCGAGGGATCCATGACATAGCGCCCCGCGACCTCGACCGGATAGGCGTAGGAGGTGGCGATCTCGCCGTGACGGGCGATGTCCTCATACAGCCGCACCTGCATCAGATCGGAATCGGCCATGGCGTGGATGCATGCGGCGGGTTTCGCTCTCGCGCGGCTCCAGAAAGAGCATCGGCTCCGGGATCGGCACCTGATAGACAAGGATCTGGTCGCTGCTCAGGGCGGTTTCGGCGATCCGGTGGCGGGTCTGGATCAGCGTGGCATCACGGGTGCACCCGGTCGTGGCGATACCGGCGGTGCGCTGAAAGAACCTGCGGATGCTGACCGCATTCGTGGTGTCGTCGGCGCCCTGGTCGATGACCTGCAGCACATCCTCGGGCACAAGCGTCGCCGCCGCTACCTGCACGCCGCCGGTGCCCCAGCCATAGGGCATCGGCATCTCGCGGCCGGCAAAGGGCACCTGATAGCCCGGCACCGCGATCGCCTTCAGGATCGCACGCCGGATCATGCGCTTGGTATCCTCGTCGAGATGGACGAAATTACAGGCCCGATCGCTCACAGAAGCCGCCTTTCGATCAGCGCGGCTTCCAGCGCCTCGGCCGAGGTGAAAGGCAGCCCGTCCATGCCGATGCCTTTCGCGGCGGCGACATTGGCCGGATTGTCGTCGATGAACAGGCAATCGGCGGGCGCCAGCCCGGCGCGCTGGCAGAACAGGCGGAAGATGGCCGGATCGGGCTTGATCATGCCGACCTGCCCGGAAACGATGGTGGTCCCGAAAGCCCGGCCCAGCCGCGGCAGGGCCGCGACGCCGATGGGCCATGTTTCCGCCGACCAGTTGGTGATCGCGTGGATCGCGAAGCCACGCTCGCGCAGGCGTTCCATCAGGGCCCAGCTGGCCTCGATGGGCGGGCTCAGCGTGTCGGCGAAACGGCGCGGATAGGCGGCAAGCCGGTCCGCGTCGGCGGGATCGTCCAGTTCGGCGGCAAGCGCGGCGAAGCGGGCCCCGCCATCGGCGCGCAGGTTCAGGCGGGCAAAGTCGATCCGGGTCAGGAACGCCTCGACCGCCTCGGGTCCATCCAGATCGGGGGCGAAGGCCGGGCGCGGATCCCAGCCGACCAGCACATTGCCGATATCGAAGACGACAGCTTTCGTGGCGCGGTTCATGTCGTGTCCCCCTTTGCCCCGGCCTCGCCGGCCGAGGCACGCAACCTGCGCACCAGTTCCAGCTCGGACTGGAAATCGACATAGTGGGGCAGCTTGATATGTTCCAGAAATCCGGTTGCCTGAATGTTGTCGCAGTGGACAGCACGAATTCGGGATCCTGTGCCGGGGCGTCCTGATCCTCTTTGCCCGGTCCCTGCCATCTCAGCGCGCGATCGACCAGCGCCACGCACAGGGCCTTGCGCTCGGTCTGTCCGAAGCTGAGGCCGTAGCCGCGGGTGAACTGCGCGGATGCCGGGGCGTCGGCTGGACGTGGTGATGACCCGGCCCTCGGACGCGACCGAAGCTTCGGCGCGGAATCTGCCCAAGTACTACAGTTGCGCATTACGATGACTTCTGATTCAATTTCCCAAACGAATGGGGGATTTGGCGGATGTCGGTGTCTGAATGGGCTGCGGCGGCATTGGATTGGCGCAGTGCGCTTGATGGGCTGAAGGCGTTCATTGCTCCTGCGTTCAAACGATCCGAGCAGCGCGCCTCTGCTGGCGCGTTCATTGACGGCTTGCTGTCCGGAGTGGAACGCAAGACGGGTTGGATGCTGGCGGAAGAAGCCGGATTGTCGAGACCTTACCGCCTTCAGTCTTTGCTGGGCCGGTCGTCTTGGTCGGCGGATGCGCTGTGCGATCGGGTTCGACGCTATGCTTTGGGAACCCTTGGCGATCCGGACGGAGTGCTGGTTATAGATGAAACTGGATTTTTGAAGAAGGGCACGCATTCCGTCGGCGTCGCGCGGCAATATTCCGGCACAGCGGGGCGGATCGAGAACTGCCAGATCGGCGTGTTCGCGAGCTATGCCAGCCGCTGGGGCCATGCGCTGATTGACCGGCGGCTCTACCTGCCCAAGACCTGGGCCAATGACCTCGACCGCCGTGCCAGGGCGCATGTGCCGGAAGAGGTCGACTTCGCGACAAAACCGGCCCTGGCCTGCGAGATGGTCGCGCGGCTGCTGGAGGAAGGCACGCCTTGCGCCTTCGTGCTGGCCGATGCAGTCTACGGGTCGGACCATCGGTTCCGGCGCATGCTGGAAGATCGCGAGCAGCCTTATGTGCTGGCCGTGCGCTCGACCCACAGCTTGCGGTTTCTCGAGGAATGGCATCTGGTCCAGACCGATCCCGCGACGATGATCGCAGACCTGCCGCCCGAGGCCTGGCACCCGCTCAACGCGGGCGAAGGTGCCAAAGGCCCGCGGCTTTACGACTGGGCCTGGGTGCCGCTCAGCCATACAGCCAGAGAAGGCTTTTCCCGCTGGTTGCTGGCGCGCCGAAACCTGCGTGACCCGGAGGCCATCGCGTACTACTTCGCCTATGCTGGCACCGAAGCGACCCTGGCCGATCTGGCAGCGGCGGCCGGGCTGCGCTGGACAATCGAGGAATGTTTCCTGCGCGCCAAGGAGGACCTGGGCCTCGATCATTGTGAGGCGCGCTCCTGGCATGGCTGGCATCGGCACATGAGCCTGGTGATGGCCGCAAGCGCCTTTCTTGCACGCCTCAGCGCCGATCAGCGCCGAACGGCCTTCAGTAAACCGAACAAAACGAGTCCGCAGATTCAGACGGCAGCAGCATGATCACCCGGCTCCGAAACACCCTGACCACACCAGAAATCCGCCACCTGATCGCGCGCCTGCTGCTGCGCCCAATACTGACCGCCGCCTTCATCTGGGACTGGTCACGATGGCGACGAGAGCACCAAGTCGCCGCAGCCATCGCACACCGAAAAATTCGACACTATCCGCAACTGTAGTACAAGGCGGCGCTGGTTCATGTGGCCGAAGGAGTCTCGATGGTGGATTTCAGGCCGGTTGCGCTGTTCCGCGCCTGTTTTCCGGCGGATCCGTTGCCCGATCTGCCCGCGCGGCTGCGCGAAAGCCAGTCGATCACGGTGGCTCTGGCGGCCTGCGGGATGACCTGGTGGGCGGCGGAACGGGTGACCCTGTCGCCCAGTCACGACGGTTAGTCGGACGGACGCGCCTCGCGGCGTCGGCGCCGCGCCTGGCCGTGGATCAACCTGCCGATCATGCCGATCATCATCGGCGTCTCGACGACGAAGCTGACGCGATCAACCGCGCGCATGGCGCGGAAATCGCGGATCATGTTCTCGGCCTCGATGCGCATTGCTGCCCCTGCCTTGTCCGGAAGATTCCTTGCGCGCGTCCCGTGACGATCCCTTGACGCCTTGGGGACGGTTCCGTGAAGGTTCCGTCGGATGGGTGAATCGACAGCCGTGACATGCGTCCGCCTTGCAAAGCGGTTAGCGAGGGATCATGAGACTTGCGATTTACTGGGCGCCGCCGCCGGGGCAGTTGGACGATCTGGCCGGCCGGTGGCTGTCGGGCGAGGATATCGGGACGACAGGCCTGCCGCGCCCCCAACGCGATCTGGTCGCCGCGCCCGCCCGCTATGGCTTTCACGGCACCATCAAGGCGCCGTTCCGGCTGGCCGAGGGTTGCAGCATCGCCACGATCGAAAGCCGGATGGAGCGGCTTTGCGCCAGCCTCGCGCCGGTCGCGCTGCCCGCGATGCAGTTGGCTTGCGAGGCCGGTTTCGTCGCCCTGCGCCCGGTCGCGCCCTCCGAGGCGCTGGCACGGCTGGCCCTTGCCGTGGTGCGGCATCTGGACGACCTTCGTGCGCCCTTGACCGCGACCGAAATTGCCCGGCGCCGCCCCGAAAGCCTGTCTCCGCGACAGCGCGGCAATCTCGATCGCTGGGGCTATCCCCATGTGGCCGAGGATTTCCGCTTTCACCTGACCCTGACCGGTCCCGTTGACGGGGCCGAGGGCCGCGCCATCGTGGCCGCGCTGGCCCCGATCCTCCAGCCGGCCCTGCCCCGCCCCTTTCCGATCGACCGACTTTGCCTGTTTCAGCAGCCCGAGGGCGGCCGCTTTCGCCAGATCGGGGTCTGGTCACTGACCGGAACAGCGAAGGGCTGAGTCGCGCGATCCGGATCACGCCGGCTGCCACGAAGTATCGGGCAGCCGGCCGCGATGCCCGGATCCCAACCCGAAAGGAATGCTTTGTGCCTGCAAAGTTTTTTTGGCCCGGCGCCGGACCGTTTTCCAAAGCAGAATGTCATGCGCCTGCGCCCGATATCATCGACCCGAACCGGCCCGTCCGCAGCCTGCCACCAGCGACTTTGATCCCGGGGTCCGTTTTTTACGATTGAACTTCAATGATATGATAAACCTATATCAAATATTCCTCCAGAACACTCCTGCAATAAAAACGTTTAGGTTATTTAAGCACAAGCAAAATAATTTGACTGAAATATTTTGTCGTATTAATATTGATTTATCGGGTGACCAATCCGCGTTTTTCGTTCTTCGTGGTGCCCTCCGGGGCATGTCTTTCAGCACGGCAGCTTTCGATGCAGTTCGACCTGGCTCTTGCCGACCTCATCCGCCCCTATCTTCTGAAGGGTGAATCGACGGCGTGGCACGCCGCCCTGTCGGTGATCTATGTGGAAAGCTACGAGGCGGCGGCCAGCGATGATGGCACGGTAATCCGCGGGATTGCGCGGTTTTCCGGCAATGTCGACCCGCCCAGCTACGATCCCGTGACCGGAACCTTGCGGGCCGGTGCGGCGAATACCGAAGGCCATCCCCGCAGCCAGCCCGACCGTCGCGAGCCCTGGCTTGACATCACCGATGCGCGGGTCGAGTTCGCGCTGACCGTTCCGCGCGCCGCAGGGCAGATCGTGGCGGCGGGCGTCGCCTCGGTTCCCGGTGGCGCCACCGCCTTTCAGCCGGTGCGCAACCTGCTTTCGGCCCTGGATGCGATTCCGACCGATGCGCCGCCCTCGGATTATCCCGGAACCGGCTTCACGCTGGACATGGTCCTGTCGGGAATCGAGATCCGTCCGCCTTTCCTGAAACCGGCGAAGATGGAGGCCAACGGGCTTCTGGTTCCCGACGATTCGCGCCCCGATGTCGTCTTTCATCTGCCAAGGGTGAAGCTGCGCCTGTCGCAGGGTTCGGGCAACAACGCGGTTCTGGACGTGGCGCTGGTGTCGCTGGGTGTGGCGGGGCTGGACGATCCCGGCGACCTGGCGGCGGTCGAGATGATCCGGATGCAGCCCGCCTATGCCTTCATCGGCAGCGGCCGCGTTGTGGGCTTCGCCTTCCGATCGGCCTTTCTGGATCTGGCCGACGGCTATACCCCGCCCGAGGTTCTGGACCAGTTCGGCTTTGACGAAAGCTGGACCGGGCTCTTCCTGCCCGAGGTGCGGATCTTCTTTGCGCCCAACGGGGCCGAGGATTTCGCCGTCAATGCCGGGGTCGAAAACCTGCTGATCGGTCTGGGCCAATCCTCGGGCATCACCGGCGATTTCGATGTGGCGGTGATCAATCAGGGGTCGGGAGATCTGGCCCTGTCGGCCCGGTTCTTCGACCCCGAGGGCCGCGCCATCGGCATCACCCGTCTGACCGACACCACCGCCGAGGCCCGCCTGCCCGCAACGACCCGCATGGTCGTCGATGTCACCGGAGGGCGTGCGCCCTTTACCGTCAACGCGAATTTCGACGGTGCCGATCACGCCGGAATGCTGCATTCGATGACGGCGACCGCGGCCGCCAAGACGGTCACGATCACGGCGCGCGACACCTCGTCCCCGGTCAAGCAGAAGGTGTTGTCCATCCGCGTCATGCTGCGGCAGGCGATCTCGGTCGAGCCTGCGCCCGGCGCGCTGCCCGATCTGGCCGCCAGTCTGCGCACCACCTCGATCACGCTCGACGGGCAACCGCAGGACGCGCCGCCGCTGCGCCTGGTGTCGGACGGCGGCAGCGGGGTGGTGATCGGCGTCGATGGCGTGGCGCCGAACGCCGCGACCCAGTGGCAGATCGACGGCGCGCCCGCCGGTGCCTCGTCCACGCTGAGCCTGGCTCTGGCGGGGGGCGAGACTAAGACGGTGCGCGCCGCCCTGCCCGGCCAGACGATTACCTCGATCGACGGCTATTTCCGCTTTGATCACCCGCCGGTCGATGACGTGGTGACCTTTTCGATCAATCCGCTGAACACCTCGGCCGATCAGGCGACCGATCCGGCCGCGACCGCGCCCTGGAAGCCGCCGGCACGGCAGTTCCTGGCCCAGTGGCGGCAGGTTCTGGCGCGGATCACCCCGAAGACCGTCACCATCGAGGGCACGGCAAGCTACGAGAATGACGACCAGAAGGCGAAATACAATTACCTGCTGTCGCAGCGCCGCGCGCAGGGTCTGGATGCGCTGATCCGCAACGATCCGGCGCTGTCGGGCTTTACCGTCAATTTCCTGCCCGTGCCCGTCGCCGCCAGCGCCCAGCCGGCAGGCGCCTGGACCACGGGCTGGAAAACCCATGGCAGCCCGCGCGAGCAATGGTGGAAGGCCAATATCCGCGATTTCTCCGTGACCCTGCCCGGTCCGGTGATCGAGGGCGAGGCGAGACGCCCCGCCGCGCCCGAGCCGCCCCCCGCGGTGCCGCCGGCGCGCGATGTGCCGCCCGACAATCCGCCGCCACCGCCATGGTTCCGCCAGGCACGGCTGAAGATCCGTATCGTGCAGGATCAGTTCGTCGCCGTCGAATTGTCCGGCCAGGTCGATTTCGAAACCGCGCTGGAATCGCAGATGGACACCTCGGGCGGCAACACCATCCCCGACATTCGCGGGCTGGGCAACAATCCCGCCGACGGGATCACCGATTTCCTGTTTCTCTACCAGACCGATCCGGCCAGCCAGACCGACGAGATCAAGCTGTATATCGGGGCCGATCCCAACGACCGCGACGGGCTGGTGATGACCGGTCAGTTGCAGGGTCAGGCGCTTGAGGCCCCCAATACCGCGCGCAACATCCTTGGCATGACGACGATCTTCACGCCGCTTCTGGCCGAAATCGCGCCCGCCAATCCCGCCGATGGCGGCGTCGCGCCCATCATCCTGTCGGCCGCCGTGATCGCCCTGCCCTCGGCGCTGGCCGAGATCCGCATCGACGGGACGCCGCTTCTGAATGTCGAACGTGTCGTGCTGTTCGGCGGCGAGGGCAAGTTCCGCCGCGTCGGCGACCGGTGGGAAACCGTGATCTTGTTCGACGTGGAAACGGCGATTTCGGCCCGGATCAAGCTGGGCGGTTTCCTGCTGCTGGAAATCCCGCGCGATACGCCGCTGGCGGTGCGCTACAAGGCCATCGGGCTGAAATTCGGCCAGCCTCCGGGATCGACCGCCGGCTGGGAATTGCGGCCGGTCTTCGATCAGTCCAAGGGCTATACCATCGACGTCTCGGGGCCGGGCCAGATTCGCCTGCCCGATCCGCTGGGCAAGATCCTGCAGGTGCTGGGCGCGCGCATCGCCCGGACCAACCCGCTGAACTTCGAGATCGACCTGGGCTTTGCCGTCGATCTGGGCGTGATCACCGTCGAACGCGCCCGCGTCCGCCTGCCGCTGGACCCGCTGGGACCGCCCGAACTGACAGCCTTCGCCGCCGGGCTCAAGGTTCCCGGCGTCCTGGAAGGCCGCGGCTATATGGAGATGAACAATTCCGGCGGCGCGATGGAGATCAAGGGCGGCATCGACGTCTCGCTGATCCCGATCAAGCTGCGCATCGCAGCACAGGTCGCGGTGGCCCAGATCCCCGCGGCCCAGGGCGGCCCCGCCACCGGCGTCGCCATCGCGCTGGAGGTGGAGTTGCCCGTCGCGATCCCGCTGGCGCAATCGGGCTTCGGCATCTACGGATTCCTCGGCCTTTTCGCGATGCATTACGGGCGGGACGAGGACGGCATCACCTCGCTGACGCCGGCGCTGACATGGCTGAAGGACCGGGCGCAGGGCGATCCCACGAACCTTCAGGCCTGGAAGCCGCAGGTCGGCCGCTGGGCCTTTGGCGCCGGGATCACGCTGGGCACGATGGGCTCGCCGGTGATCTTCAACGTCAAGGGCATGTTCCTGCTGGAACTGCCCGGACCGCGCATCATGCTGATGGTCAAGGCCAAGCTTCTGGCGGTGCTGCCGGAATTGAAGGACAAGAACGCCGAAGGCACCTTCATGTGCGTGATCGACCTGGATTTCGGGCGGGGCACGCTGACCATCGGGCTGTCCATCGACTTCTCGATCAAGCCCATCGTCGAGTTCAAGATCCCCATCGAGGCCTTCTTCAACCTCAAGTCCGGCGGCGACTGGCACGTCTATCTGGGCACATTCGCCGGCAGCGATCTGCAGGGCCGTCCGATGCCCGGACCGATCCGGATCCGGATCTTCGAGGTCTTCGACGGCGCCGGCTACATGATGGTGTCGGGGCACGGCATCCCGTCCTACAAACCCACCTGGTCGAATTTGCCCGCCTTGCCGCAGGTGCAGGGAACCGCCCTGGCAACCGGGCTGGAAGTCTCGATCGTCTGGGGCAACACCTCGATCAACCTCTATCTGCGGGTGACCGCAGGCTTTAACGCGGTGCTGGGATTCGAGCCGTTCTATGTCGGCGGCCTGCTGTATCTGCGCGGCGAATTGAAGCTGTTCATCATCTCGCTGTCGGCCTCGGCCGGTCTGGCCGTGCAGATCGGCCAGCGCATCGACGTGATCGGCGGCGCCGAGGTCAAGACCGAGATCGCGCGCATCGACGGCGAGGTCTGCGGCGAGCTGGACCTGTTCTTCTTCACCCTCAAGGGCTGCGTCAATTTCCATCTGGGCGAGCAGAACCAGATCCTGCCGCCGGCGCCCAGACTGGTCACGGCGGCCTCTCTGGTGGGCCGTTCGCCGGCGCTGGCCATGGGCACCGGCACGGATCGCAAGATCGACGCCAAGATCGGTGATGCGGTGGCGGCGACCGCCCAGCCCGCGGCCGATGCGATGCCGGTGGTGCCGATCGATTCCATTCCGGTCATGGTCATGTCGGCGACGCCGCGCGACGACGCGCTGACGATCTTCGGGGAAGATGTTCTGGGCTCGCCCGGCGCGCCTGCCGACGGCTTTGTCAAGCGCGGCGATTTTTCCTATCGCTACGATCTGAAGACGGTGACGCTGGAAACCGCCGATGGCGGCCCGGCCATCGGCGGCGGGTCGGCGCCTTCGGTCTGGTGGACCCAGAACGCGCCCGCCGACGCCAATCTGGCGGCGCAGCTGGCGCTGCTGAACTGGACGCCGAACCCCGCGCCCAAGGCGCTGGAGCGCACCGAATTCCAGGAACAGTCCATCCTCGAACGCTGGGGCACGATCTGCAACGACGCCGCGCCGGCCGCGCCCGTGCTGTGGACCTTCAACGATGAACCGCTTGGACCTTCGGAAAGCGGGTGGCGGCTGAAGGGCGTGGCCTGGCCCGACCCGGGCGGGACCGAGCGGTCCGAGCCCGCCGACGACATTCTCGAGGTTCGCGAGACCTGGCGCACCGGCGATCGCGATCTGGACCGCGCGCGCGGCATCGTCCCTGCCATCGTGCAGGGCGGCAAGGTCCGCTGCCTGCCCCGGCAGGACGGAAATACCGGCGCCGGCGGCAATCGCCGCCTTGCCGATGCGATGCTGACCGGACCGCTGGCGGACCTGATCCGCGCCGGCCGCGACCGCATCCTCGTGCCGCCGCTGGCCGAAACCGCAAGCCGGGCTACCAGCCTCGGCACGGGCGCGGCGCCGGGCCGCTTCCCGGACCGGCTCGCGGCCGAGACCGCCCGACTGAACGCGGCGACCGAGGGCAGCACCGGCAAGCGCCGCAACGACCGGCTGGACGTGCCGCGGCTGACCCTGTCCCAGGTGGTCCAGAACCTTGCCCAGGGCAGCGCGGTCCATCGCGCCTCGCTGGCCGCCAGCCTGACGGATAACGGGGATGGCGGATCCAATCCAGACGGGCCGAATTGCGACGGTCGGGTGCTGGCTTCGCCGCTGTGGGATACCGGTCAGCCGGTCGTCTTCGGCGATCGCAGCAAATCCGAAAGCATCGCCGCCGAACTGGATCTGATCGGCCACAAGCACGGTCCCCTGTCGGACGTGATCGACCTGGCCACAGGCGAGATCGCCGAGGGCGTGATCCTGATGTGGGCCAATGAACGGCTGCTGAACAAGGAATCCGGGCGCGGTCGCAATCTGACGATCCATTACCTTGACGACGACGGCGCCGTTCTGGACGAACGTCCCGTGCTCCTGTCCGACATGCTGATGCCCGGCACCTTGCTGCCACCGCGCTGGATCGACATGGCCGGCCCGTGGATCGAGGATGTCTTCCACGCCGTTCTCTATGCCAACACGATCCTGGGGCGGGTGCCGGTTCTGGTGACGCTGAAGCCGCCCGCCGGAACGCAGGCGGTCCGCATCGGCGTTCTTTATTCCGACCTCAAGACCGCGACGGCGATGGAACAGCTTGGCCGGCCCTATTACATCGCCGGGATCGAGTTGACCCGCATGTCCGAACTCAGCCGCAGCGACTGGGACGAAACCCAGATCACCCGCAACCGCGGCGTTGTCGAAAGCTTCCTCGGACCGGATTCGGCCAGTGTCGCGCTGATGCTGCCGGGCAAGACCTACAAGGTGACGACCGTCACCGGCGTGCAGGTCCGCAATTCGGAAGGACAGGTGCAGACCGAGACGGACCAGACCGAAACCTTCTGGTTCCGCACCGATGCAAGCGCGCCGGCGCGGCTGGATCCGTGGATGCTGTGCACCCTGCCCGACGAAAAGGAACAGCATGTCTTCGGCCACGAGGCGATCAAGCTGGTCTTCAATACCAACGATGTGGATCAGCTTTATGCCGCCTATGGCAAGGAATTGCGGGCACGCCTGAAGGCGGCATCGTTCCGCCAGGTTGACGAGCCGGGCGTGCAGCACCCCCTGCCCATCGGCGACGCCACGCTGGAGCCTGTCTCGGCCACCCATCTGTCGCCCTTCGAGGCAGTGCTGACCGAACTTCTGAAAGAGGCCGGACCCTGTATCGCCGTCGATGAGACGCGCGCCCGCCATTCCATGCTGGAGATCCCGATCCCGATGGACCCCCATACCGATTACGTCCTCGATATCGAGGCCGTCGATATCGGCGCCGCGCCGAACACCACCGGCCAGCGCGTGCTGCGCAAGCCCTTCTCGACCGGTGCTTTTGCCTCGACCGAGGACTTCGCGCTGCAATTCGCCGCCACCCGCACCGAACATCGCGCCGTGGCGCCGGGCGCGATGCAGGCGATCGGCGTGCAATTCGCCGCCCGTCAGCCCGAGGGTCCGGAACTCGACAGCGCCATGATCGCCGCCGGGCTGGAACCGATGCCGGTGCCGGATCGCCCGCGCATCGTGATCTTCTGGGAACAGGCCGGCCCCGCCGCTCAGCCCGCCCCTGCCGCCGTGCTGATCGACGCATCCGAACCCCTGCGCCGCACAAGGATGCTGCCACGAGAGATCGCGAGCGATGACGAAACACCGGTCACGCGGCTGGAACTTGTCGCGCAGGAATGGCTGAACGTGGCCGAGGGGCCGGGCGGCGACGCGATCATCGACCGGCTGATCCACGCTCCCGGCGCGCAACGTCTGCTGATGACCCTGAAACCCGGCTCGCGCGGCAAGATCCTGCAGGCCGATCTGGTCCGCCGCGCCTTCCCGCTACCCTATCTGGACGGCGCCGGGGCCAGCGATGCGCGCTATCCCATCCTGGCCGAGACGCTGGCCCGCGCGCCATGGGAGGAAGAGGACTGACATGGCACCGCCGCGCATCTTCGATCCGACCGCATTCAAGGCGCAGGGCGCGCTGATCACCACGCGCGCTCTGTTCAAGGGCTTTCCGCGCCCGCCCACCGATCTCAGCGACGCGCCGCGCCTGGTCTTCCTGCGCTGGCAGGTCAATCCGCGTATCGGGATGCCGGTCGAACCGTTCAAGGTCTGGCGCCGCCAGGCCATCCAGGTCGAGGAAACCGCGATCGAACCCGAACGCCTGACCCTGCCGCCGCTGGGACAGATCCATGTCATGCCCGAGCCGATGGTGTCGCTGTCGCTGGACCTGCGCGCCGGATCTTCGGGCGCGGCGGGCAATGTGGTCTTTTTCGCCGACGGCATCGGGTTCGAGAACATCCTCGCGATCCTGCCCTATAATCTGGGCGCGAACGGCGCGACCGTGATGCGCTTTCAGGCGGCCTACGTCACCGCGGTCCTGATCCTGGGCACTGGCAGCGTGCAGGGTTTCGCGGGCCTGCCGCAATCGGCGGCCGACAAGATCGGGGGATGGGAGCTGGTCGAAACGGTCGGGCTGCCGGTCGATGAAGGCGGCTGGTCCGATCTCGCCGACCAGAACCACGGCGTCAAGCAGGGCCTCGTGGGCGCCGAGGTGCCGGCGCCTGACGCCGCAGCCCAGCGATATGCGCGCGGCATCAACCCCTTCGGCTGGCACCAGACCTTTCCCACGGGCGAGATCGCGCCCGCCTGGACGCTGCCGTCGCCCAAGGATCTGATCGCGGATGCCGACACCCAGCTTTTGCCCATGCTGCACGAGGCGATGCGGCTGCCCCCCGCCGACCAGGCCGGGTTCACCCGCGATTTCCAGATCAACCCGCCCGAAAATCCCTCGGGCCAGCAGATGAGCGGCGATCCCGGCCGCGCCATCATCGCGCCGCTGACATTGCTGCAGATGACGGTTTCGACCGATCCGTTGCAGGCCGTCACGCTGGGGTTCGGAACCGGCTATCTTTACGAGGACATTCCCGGCATCACGCTGGGCGCGATGTCGTTCTTTGATGACAGGGGCGTCAGCGACTGGGATTTCATGGTCACCGGCCTGTGGCGCGGCGAGGGGATGCGGGCCGGGCGCGAGGTCGAATTCGCGGCCCTGATCCCGCGACCGCGCCTGGTCCTTCCGCCACCCGCCCCCGCCGATCTGGCCCTGGATTTCCTGGGCCACCACCAGCCCGCCGCGCCAGACGGACCCTGGAGCGCGGCGACGCGGCTGTCCTGGGAACGGCTGCCGCTGGACAATCTGTCGCGCGTGGCCAGCTTTGCCGCCGGCCGGGCCGATCTGGCGCAGCCCGGACAGCCCGCCCATCCGCTGATGGAACGCCGGGCGACCGCGCCCGGCCATCTGCCGATCGGCGATGCCCGCAATCCGCAGGATCCCGAACCCACGCGGCAAAGCGCCAGCGACAGCTTCTATCCGATCCCCAACGATCCGGGCAGTGTCAGCGCGCGCTATGGCATCGCCACCCAGAACATCTTCGGTATCTGGTCGCCCTGGGTCGTCACCGCATTCGATTCCAGCCAGCCCGATCCGGATGCCGTCCAGATCGTCGATGCCAATCTGGTCCCCACCGATCCCGGTCCGCCGGCCACCGTCTGCCCGGGCGAATTGCGGGTCGAGATCGTGCTGGACTGGCGCGCGCGGCGCCCGGCCTCGGTCGCGTTCCGCGGTCGGCTTTTCGCCTCGGCCACGCGGCACGACGATCCGCCCGCCGGAATGCCCGGCGCGGTCCAGACCGATCTGGCCGGGGCGACCAGGATTGTGACGATCAGCTTCGCAGGCGACGTGCCCAGTGTCGCGGGCGGCAGCATCCTGGCGCTGAACTCGCAGGGCGACGCCACCGTCGCGCCGGGCCCCGCGCAGGGCAGCAGCCGGCGCTATCGCCTGATCGTGCCGGGCTTCTCGCTGGATTACGCGGCCACGCCCCATATCGGGCTGGCGCTGTCGGCGCGATTGCAGGAACGGCTGGCGCCCATGCGAACCGGCGCCTGGTCGCCGCCCAAACTGGCCTATGCTTCGGATCCGCGTGCACGATTGACCAACATCATGCCGATCGTTCCGCTGACCAGCCTGCCCGATGCGGGGGGCCAGGGGCACGCGCGGCTGTCCTGGGCCGCCCTGCCCGGCGCCGCCGGTTACGTCGTCTATACCTCGAACGAATTCACCCTGCTGGATCGGACCGGGCAACCGCGCGCCGCCCCCGACGCCACTCTGTCCCAGCGGCTGGTGGCGATGCAGGCCGCCTTCGATGCCGATCCCGACCGCAACGCCTTCACCCGTGTCAACGACACGCTTCTGACCGCGACCAGTCTGGACGTCGCGATCCCGCGCGGCTCGCAGGCGATCCATGCCTGGATCGTGCTGCCCGTCAGCGCCGGCGGCACCGAGGCGCCCTGGCCCATGACCTCCAGCGCGATGATCGTCTATGCCGCGCCCAAGGTGGCCGAACCCGCGCCGCCCCGGATCGAGGTGCGCCGGATCGAACAGGGCGCGGGCTTTGCCGCCCGCATCCGGGTCGAGACGCGGGCCGATGCGGGCGCGCGGCCACGGCATCTGAAACTGTATCGCACCCGCGTCGCCGACGCCGCCCGCGCGCTGGACAGCATGGGATTGCCGGTGGCCGAGATCTCGGCCTCGGGCGGGGGCTGGTCCACGACGCCGCCCGCGCCCGCCGCCGATGGCTGGATCGACGTGGCGACGGGGACGGACGCGCCGGGCGGATCGTGGAAACATGTCTGGTATCGCGCCGTGGCCCTGGCCGACGGCCTGCCGCAAAGGGGCGTGCTGGGCGGCCGGTCGCTGGCCTCGCCCGCGGTGCCGGTGGTGATCCCGCCCGCCGGACCGCCGCCGCTTTCGGCGCTTGCGCTGAGCTGGCCGGGCGGCGGTCCGGGCGATGTGCTGGCGAGCTTCGCAACCGATGCGCCCGTGGCCGAGACGCCGCTGGGCGCCCATATCCTCGAGGTCGAGGCGCTGGAACAGGGCCTTCCCGCACCGGTCATCCGCCGGCGGATCGCCCTTGCCGAAATCGCCGCTGCCGCGCCCGCCGCGCCGGATTCCGGCCTGTGGCGCAGCGCGCCGGGGCAATATTCGCTGCTTTTGCGGCGCGCCGACGTGACCCATTCGGCCAGCCTGACGATCCGCCTGATCGACCCGCTGGGCCGGGCAAGCGAACGCGTCGCCGCGATCGGGCCCGGCGTGCTTCTGCCGCCGCCACAGATGTCCGAGATCGACAGTTTCTCGATCGCCGGGCGCGGCAAGGTCTTTACCTTCACCCTCGCGAATACACGCGACGACATGATCAACGGCCAGCCCTGGCGCCTGCGGATCGAGCTGGCACCGGCAACGATCGTCCCGCCGACCCGCTTTCCGCGTCGGGGCGTGCCCGGAGGCCTGCCGGGCCGGGGAATTCCCCTGCCCGGCGGCGGCCTGACCATCCGCGGACGGACACAGTTCACGCTGTCGGACGGCAAATGGATCTATGACGCGGCGCTTGCCTCGATCCCGGTCACGGCGCCGGACGAAACCTTCGCCGCCGCGCGCCAGCGGGTGGGCGACAGCCTGCGGATCTCGATCATGGCGAAATCGGCCCTGCGGGCGGTTTCAGCCACGATCACCGGCCCGGACGGGGCCAGCGACAGCAAGAGGGTCAGGGGATGATGACGATCGGGAAAGGACCGCAGCGATGGTGACCGTCTTCACATTGACGCCGGCGGCGGCCGCACAATCGTTGCAGGATAGCGGGCTCGATGCGCTTGGCCTGACCGCGCCGCGCCTGGCGGCTGCCTGGGGTACGGCCAATCCCGGCTTCGACGCGGCAGGGCTGCGGCTGACGCCCTCGGGTTCGGCGCGGGCGCCCTGGTTCGGGGTTCTGGAATATCTCGACAATGGCGCGGCCTTTCGCGATGTGTCCGGCGCACCGATCATCGGGCCGGTCGCGGTCTTCCGGCTGCATCCGCAATCCGCCCAGCGGCTCGAGGCGCTGGCCCAGGGCCGCTATGGCCAGCCCGGCCAGCCGCATCACCGCATCATCCCCGAGACGATGGTGTTCACCGGCGCGGTGCCCGCCCCGGACCGGTCGCCCCAGACCTGGGAACCGGGCGATACACTGCCCCGAACCGAGCCCTACAGCTTTCACGACCATCGCGGGCTGATCGTCGATCCGGTCGCGGTGGCTGCCCTGTTCGACGACCTGATGACGGCGTTTCCGGCGCTGGATGCCTCGAACGGGGCGGCGCGGAACGGGGCGGGTGGCGTGGCCAGCATCGCGGGCCTTGCCTCGGGCATCCAGGTTCAGATCTGCGATCTTCATGGCAAGCCCTATATCGCGATCCCCGGCGGGCCGGGCGTCGAAGGGCGCAACGGCGGCAATCCCGCCGGGACGCCCGACGGCAACGGATTGATCGAGCCTGCCCCCGGCGACACGCTGACCGGGACCGGCACGGCGGCCGCGGCGCGGCTGCGACTGGGCTGGGCCACGGGCGGGGTGATGGGCGCGGGGCCGCTGGCGCTGCCGACGCTGCCTGCCGGCGTCACGCTGCCCCGGCAATTCCTGCGCGCCTTCGCCACCGATCTGGACTGGCACCTGCGCGGCAATCGCAGCAATGCAACCGTCAGCGGCGTGCCCGCCGATGACGGCAAGATGCCAGCCGATCTGCAACCACAGGTGCGCGACGCGATCACGGTGGATTACCTGACCGACGGTCCCGACCTGCTGGCCGAATCCGGCCGCATCATCACCCGCACCGGCGGCGCGCCGGGCAGTCCGCTGGTCTTTGCCGTGGCGCCGCTGATCGCGGACGGGGTCGGCCTGCCGCCGGCTGTCGGAGGCCCCGGCCACTGGCCAGCCTTTCCCGCGCCCGACACGGCGGCAGGCTTTGCCACCGGCAATGCCAACCCGCTGGCCGGGGCAAGTGCCGCCTGGACCGCAGGCACGGATGTCGTCGTCAGCCTGCCCGCCGATCTGGTTCCCGACGGGGCGTCGGTCCGCATCTATGCGCAACGCTTTCAGCTGATCGATTCGATCGGCGAGGCGCCATCCTTCCTGCGCGGCGATGGCGGCACGGCCATCGCCGCCGGGGGCCAGCCCACACGGATCCTGGTCGGCAATCCGATGGCGCTTGCGCCGGGCGATCCCAGACCCAGCCCGGCGGTGCTGGTCTTCGATCTGGTGGTGACGCCGCGCCGGGGCAGCCGGCGGCTGTTCGCCAACCGCCGGCTGGATATCGCGGCAGGCCCGGCCGCGCTGCCGCCCGACCCCTTTGGCACGCCTGATCCCATGGCCGCGCTGCCGCCCGCGATCAAGTCCGTCTGCCCCGCTCCGATCTTCGGGATGACCCGGACCACCAATCCGGCCGGCGGCCTGACGAATCCCATCGACATCGTCCGCGCCCTGGGCAACGAGACCGAGCCGCGCGAGGGCCCGCGCCACGCCACGATGGGCCGGCTGGAGGGGATCACCGTCTCGGGGATCGGTAATGTGCAATTGCAGGCCGGGCTGGACTGGGACGGGGTGCTGTCGGGCGCCCGCTGGACGCGCGAGACGCGCTGCGCGCTGATGCGCGAGGGCAATCCCGGCAATCCGGCCGGACCCGATACGCATGTCTCCGGCGTCCGGGTGACGGGCGCTCTTGGCTATGACCTGGCCCGCCATGCGGTCAGGCGGGTGCAGCCGATGCTGCCTCTGCCGGGCGGCGCCGCGGCGGGAACCTCGCCGGGCTGGATCGTCATGTCGGGCGGCAACAACATGAACCCGCCCGCCCCCGATCCCGCAAATCCGCCCGCGGCGGGAACCTCGGCCGGGGTGCTGCTGCAAACCGTGGCGGCCATCGCCGAGACGCCGGAACTGTCGCTGCTGCCGGCGGGCAACCCGCTGGACAGCGGCGCGCCGATCACCTTCGACCAGCTTCTCGACGACATCGCCGGGGCGCTTGGCATTCCATCGCCTTCGGGCAGCATCACCGTGGCCAACGAGAATCGCCTGATCAACGAGGTGCGGCGCGAATATTTCCTGTCCCGCGACGGGGTGCGGGATGCGCTGTGGTCGCTGGCCCGCGCCATTCTGGAGGCCGAGGAACTGGTCTATATCGAAACCCCCGGACTTGCCCGCACGGCGCGGCCCCAGGGCACACCCGCACCCCAGGAAATCGACCTGATCGCGCTTCTGGCGCAGCGCATGTCGGCGCGGCCCAATCTGAAGGCGATCATCGTCACCCCGCGTGACGGAGACCTGATTCCCGCTCCCTTCGCCCGGCGCGCCTTCGCGCAGCGCAAGGAGGCCTATGACACGCTGTCCGCAGCCGCGCCGGGCCGGGTGGCGGCCTTCCATCCGAAGGGTTTTCCCGGCCGGGACGCACTGATCCGCAGCACCATCGTCATCGTGGACGACATCTGGTCGCTGACCGGCGCCAGCCATATCCGCCGCCGCGGCATGACCTTCGACGGCAGCGCCGCGGTGGCCTCGTTCGACCGCGACATCGCGCGCGGCTACAGCGTCAAGGTGCAGGGCCAGCGCGTGGCCGCCATGGCCGCGCGACTGGGCGTGGCGCGGATGGATGCCAACGGTTCGCCGGTGGCGGAATTCCTGCGACTGGCGCGACCGGCCTCGGCCTTCTCGCTGATCCGCGACCTGCTTGCACAGAACGGCGCGGGGCTGATCCAGCCCTTGTGGCACGGCCCGCAGGACAATGCGGTGCTGCCGCAGGATGACGACGTGGCCGATCCCGACGGCACGAACGGCGCACCCGCCGGACTTGGACTGGCAGCATTCCTGAGCGAGGCCTGAACGCCGGCCGGGATCCAGTGCCGGCCGTGCCGCGTGGTGCCCGCCGCTCGTCGGCGGGGCAGGAATTTGATCCATGTCCCTGCAAGGCCACAGGCCCGACGATCCGTCGCCCGCCGCCTCCGGGAACGGCGTTGCCGTGCACGGTTTGCTAAGCGCGCCGCCGGTTGCTACATGCAGCGCAACCATACCCGAAGGCAAGTGATGACCCCGCGCCCCGACCCGGACAGCCAGCAGACCATCCGCGACGCCGCACGCCTGTCGGTCGCGCCGATGATGGACTGGACCGACAGCGCCTGCCGCCGTTTTCACCGGATCATGTCGCGCCGGGTGCTGCTTTATACCGAAATGGTCACGGCCCCGGCCATCATTCATGGCGATCCTGAGCGGCTGCTGGACCACGAGGCGGGCGAACATCCGCTGGCCTTGCAGATCGGCGGCTCGGATCCGGCGGAATTGCGACAGGCGACGCGAATCGCCGCCGGTTGGGGCTATGCCGAGATCAATCTCAATGTCGGCTGCCCCAGCGACCGCGTGCAATCGGGCTGTTTCGGCGCGGTCCTGATGAAACAGCCCGATCTCGTGGCCGATTGCGTGGCCGAGATGATCGCCGTCAGTCCGGTCGAGGTGACGGTGAAATGCCGCATCGGCGTGGACGACCAGAACCCGGCCGAGGTGCTGCCCGCCTTTCTGGCCAGGATGGCCGAGGCGGGCGTCACCCGCATCGCCATCCACGCCCGCAAGGCATGGCTGCAAGGTCTGTCGCCGCGCGAGAACCGCGAGGTGCCGCCGCTGGATTATCCGCTGGTCCATGCGATGAAGGCCGAATTTCCCCATCTGCACCTGTCGGTCAACGGCGGCGTCGTCTCGCTGGATCAGGCGCGCGATCACCTGCGCGTCATGGATGGCGCGATGATCGGACGTGCGGCCTATCACCAGCCATGGGACATTCTGGGCGGGGCCGATCTGCTGTGGGACCAGATGCCGCCCTTCGCGACGCCGCGACAGGTCGCCCATGCCATGCGCCCGCTGATCGCGCAGCATCTGGGCACGGGCGGGCGGCTGCATCAGATCTCGCGCCACATGCTGGGTCTGTTTCATGGCCAGCCGGGCGCGCGAGGATGGAAGCGGACGCTGTCAGAAGGCGCATCGAAAGGCGGGATCGAGGTCTATGACGCGGCACTGGCGCAGGTGACGCGGATGGCTGCGTGAGCCGATTTCGCTCTGGCGCCCGTCGCGCGCCGGCGATAACCACAGCCGCATGAGCGCGCTGCTGATCCCCGCCCTGACCCTGACCGCCACGGGCGCCGCAGCGGGAATTCTTGCCGGACTGCTGGGCGTCGGCGGCGGGATCATCCTCGTTCCGGCCTTCCTTTTTGCCTTCACGCGGGCGGGCTATTCCGGGCCGGACCTGATGCAGATCTGTCTGGCGACCTCGCTGGCAACGATCATCGTCACGTCGATGCGGTCGGTCATGGCCCATCACCGGCGCGCGGCGGTGGATTGGTCGATCCTGCGGGACTGGGCGGTCTGGATCGCCATCGGGGCGCTTCTGGGGGTGCTGACGGTCGGCGCGCTGCGAACCCGCACGCTGCAGGTCATCTTCGCGGTGCTGGTCGTGCTGATCGCCAGTTTCATGGCCATCTCGCGGCCGCATTGGCGGCTGGGAACCGAGATGCCCACCGGCATCCGGCGCGCGCTGATCGGTCCGGTGATCGGCTTCGTTTCGGTCCTGGTCGGGATCGGTGGCGGCAGCATGGGCGTGCCGCTGATGACGCTGCACGGACGGTCGATGCATCGCGCGGTCGCGACCTCGGCCGGGTTCGGCGTGCTGATCGCGGTGCCCTCGGTCGCGGCGTTCCTGATCGTTCCGGCCTCGGATGCGCCGCCCTGGACCCTGGGTTCGGTCAATCTGCCCGCGCTTTTCATCACCATCGCCATGACGCTGATCACGGCGCCTTTCGGCGCCGCGCTGGCCCATCGCACGGACCCTGCCCGGCTGAAGCGGATCTTCGCGATCTTTCTGTTCCTCGTCGCCATCAACATGATGCGCAAGGCCCTGACAGGCTGAATCCCGGCAGCCGCCCTGCGAAGGCCCCAGGCCAGGCCAGCCCCAACCATCGGCCTGGTTCCAATCGCGGCGACGGGATGCAGATGGTGGCGGGCCGGCCCTGTCCGGTCGCGGTGGCGGGAGTTGTCGGCAGGACAGCTCGCCAGACGACCCTTGCGTTCAAGGCCGGCCAGGCTTGCGGACGATCACATCGACCAGGGCCGCCGGTCCCGAATGGCCCGGCCCCTCGTCCAGCACGGCGTCATAATCCTCGGCCCTGACCACCTGCCAACCGGGGAAGGCCGGCAACAGACGGTCCGGCGTCCACAGATTCGGTTCGCTGCGCGGCCCGCCCGAGCCGTTCCCCAATTGCCGCGTGCTGAAGCCGTGCAGGAACACGGTGCCGCCGGGCATCGTCGTCCGCGCCATCCCGGCCAGGATTTCGGCCCGCAGGCGTGGATCGGCGAACTGGAAGAAACAGCCCAGGACGACGTCGAAACCGTTCGACGGCCAGCCATAGGATTCCAGGCTTTCCTGCCGCCATTCCATTGTCACGCCATGCCGCGCGGCCAGCGCCATCGCCTTTTCACGACCGGTCCCGGTCGGCTCGATCGCGGTCACGCGACAGCCCTGCCGCGCCAGCCAGACGGCGTTCCGGCCCTCGCCCTCGGCGATGGTCAGCACATGGGCGCCTGCGCCCAGGCCGCCCAAGTGATCGCGCACGAAGGCGGCCGGCGCCTCGCCGAAATGAAATTCCTCTCCGCTGAAACGTTCGTTCCAGTCCATCCGCGATCCTCCTTGTCCTGGTGAAGATACCGCCGGGAGGCCGGACACAGGGCGCCGGCCGCCCGGCCGGAAAGTCAATCGGTCGGCTGATCCAGCGCCTCGAACCCTGCCTTCTGGCGCGCCGTCCAGCGCAGATGCAGGACCAGCCCGTCCTCGCCGGCCTCTTCGCGTTCGACCACCCCGGCCTCGTGCAGCCAGGCCCGGCGCCGGCCATCGGCGAATTCCAGCGTCACGACCGCCGCTTCGCGCGGCTCGTCCAGCGCCTGCGCCAGATGCGCGTCGATCGCAGCGATCAGGTCGTCAAGCCCCTCGCCCGACAGGGCGCTGACCGCCTGCACCCCCTGCGTCCGCGCATCGGTGCGGCGCAGGGCGGCGCGGGTATCGGCGGACAGGGCGTCGATCTTGTTCCAGACCTCGATCAGGTCCACATCCTCGTCGACACCCAAGGATCCAAGGATCTCGGCCACATCTTCGGCCTGTTCCTCGGTCTCGGGGTGGCTGATGTCGCGCACATGCAAAATCAGATCGGCCGCCAGCACCTCTTCCAGCGTGGCACGGAAGGCCGCGACCAATTCCGTGGGAAGATCGCTGATGAAGCCGACCGTATCCGACAGGATGATCTTGCGGCCTGGGGCGCCGGCGCCGGCATCAGGCAGACGGACCGCACGCATCGTCGGATCCAGCGTCGCGAACAGCATGTCCTTGGCCATGACATCCGCACCGGTGAGGCGATTGAACAATGTCGATTTCCCGGCATTGGTATAGCCGACAAGCGCGACGATCGGATAGGGAACCCGGGCCCGGGCCGCGCGGTGCAGCGTCCGGGTCCTGACCACACGTTCCAGCTGGCGGCGCAGCCGGGTCATCTGTTCGTCGATGGCGCGGCGGTCAGCCTCGATCTGCGTTTCGCCGGGGCCGCCGACAAAGCCAAGGCCGCCGCGCTGACGTTCCAGATGCGTCCAGGCGCGCACCAGCCGGGTCCGCTGATAGGACAGGGCCGCCAGTTCCACCTGCAGCACCCCCTCGCGGGTCCGCGCCCGGTCGGCGAAGATTTCCAGGATCAGGCCGGTCCGGTCCAGAAGCTTGACGTCCCAGGCCTTTTCCAGATTGCGCTGCTGGACAGGCGTCACCGGACCGTCGACCAGGACCAGTTCGGCCTCTTCCGCCGACAGCCTTTCGCCTATCTCGGCCAGCTTGCCCTTTCCGAACAGCCGTCCCGCATCGGGACTGCGCAGGCGCGCGACTTCCTGGCCCACGATCTCGATTCCCGGCAGGGCATGGGCCAGCGCCACAGCTTCCGCCAGCGCATGCTCGGGCGTGCGCCGCCGCACGCGCGCATGGCCCAGATCCGGGTGGATCACATAGGCGCGGGTCGGCCTGGCCTCGGTCGAGGTGGGTTCGGCCAATCAATCCTCGTTTTCGTAAAGCGAGATCGGCTGACCCGGCATGATCGTGCTGATGGCGTGCTTGTAGACCAGCTGCGATTGCCCGTCCCGGCGCAGAAGCACGCAGAAATTGTCGAACCAGGTGATCACACCCTGCAATTTCACGCCATTGATCAGGAAGATCGTGACCGGCACCTTTGCCTTGCGGACATGGTTGAGAAACGCGTCCTGCAGGTTCTGCTTGTCGCCAGCCATCTTGTTTTTACCCGTCTTTGGAACTGTCCCGATCGAAAGTTACATCTAAGCCGTCAAGACGGGCCATGCAAGCGACAGTGGCCACATGAAAAATCAACTGCGGATCGGGCTTGCGGCCAAGGCGGAAAGACGCCCCGGCCTGGACGCCGATCCGGCCTTCCCGATCTCGGACGGACGCGCGCCTGTTGCGGATCATTCCGCGGCGGCGGCCTTGTTCGTCATCTGATCAAGAGCGTTCGCAATCTTGCCCAGCGTTTCATCGGCGCCGGTGATGTCATAGCGCGCGGCCAGCGCATCGGGCGCGAGATAGCCGATCTTCGTTTCCTCACCATCCTGCCAGACCAGGACGCGCAGGGGCAGATCCAGCGCCACGCGCGGATTGGCCTGCATCAGCAACGTGCCAAGGGCCGGGTTGCCGAAGATCAGCACCGTCGCGGGTTTCATTTCAAGCCCGGCCTCGGCGGCGGCGGCCTGGTGATCCACCCGCGCCAGCAGCGTGGCGGGGCTGTCCGCGACCGCCGCTTCAAGCCGATCGGCGGTTGTGGCGACATCATCGGGACTGGACTTGACCACCCATTCATCCGCGTTGGCGACACCCGTCGCGGCGGCGAGGCAGAGCGAGATCGCGGCAATCAGTTTACGCATGGCATTGTTCCTTTGCTGTTCTGGCGGCAAGCCCAGCTTGCGCCGTCGCGACGCGGATTGCCAGCCGCGATCGGGTTCGCGAAGGGGCGCCGATCAGGGCTTGCGCGGTCAGTGCTGGCAATCGGCGCCGGTTTTGCCTCAGATAGCGACATGAGCGTTCCCGAATCCGATCATCCCGAAATCCTGCTGCTGGGTGGCGGCCATGCGAATCTTCTGGCGGCACCGCTTCTTCGCAAGGCCCTGCCCGATGCCCGGATTCTGCTGATCGACGCGGCCCCCGACGCGGTCTATTCGGGAATGATCCCCGGACTGGTGGCCGGGCATTATGGCCCGGACGAACCGCGTGTCGCACTGACGGATTTTGCCGCCAGGAACGGCATCCGCTTTCTGCAAGGGCGCGTCGCCGGTGTTGATCCGACGACGCGGCAGATCGCGCTGGCGGATGGCGCACAGATCGCCTACGGGCTTGCGGCTCTGGATCTGGGCAGTCACACCGCGATGCCCGGACTTGCGGGCTTTGCCCGCCACGCAGTGCCGATAAAGCCGCTGGCGGGCTTTACCGCCCGCCTGTCGCTGATGCCGACGGGCAGCAATGCGGCGATCATTGGCGGCGGCATTGCGGGTGCCGAAATGGCGCTGGCCCTGGCCTGCCGGCTGACCGGCGGCGTCACGCTGATCGAGGCCGGGCCCGACATCGCGGCAAGTCTGGGCCGGCGGACGCGTTCGCGGCTGCGGTCGGCGCTGGACCGGGCCCGCGTGCAGGTCTTGACCGGGGCGACGGTCGCTTCGGTCGAGGCCGACGCCGTGGTGCTGGCCGACGGGCGCAGGATCGCCGGCCAGGTGACCATCGGTATCGCGGGCGCGCGGCCGCAGGACTGGCTGGCGCGCGATCTTCCCGCGGATGGCGCGGGTTTCGTGCGGGTCCTGCCGACGCTTCAGGTCGAGGGGCATCCAACCCTGTTCGCCGCCGGGGATTGCGCCGCGATGATCCACGCCCCGCGCCCCAAGGCCGGCGTCTTCGCGGTGCGGCAGGCCCCGGTCCTGGCGCGAAATCTGGTGGCCGCGTATCATGGACGACCGCTTCTGCACTATGATCCGCAGCGCGACTATCTCAAGATCATCTCGCTGGGTGGACGGACCGCGCTGGCCGAATGGTACGGGCTGACTTTGCATGGCCGCTGGCTGTGGCGGTGGAAGGACCGGATCGACCGCCGCTTCATGGACAGGCTTCAGGGCTGATCGCAGGTACCGTCACCAAGCCTGATCTGCGCCAGTACCGGATAATGATCCGAGGGCCAGCGCCCGCCCGGATTGTCGCGCAAGGCGACCGGTCGGTCCGTCAGCACGCTGTCGCAATCATACAGCACATGGTCGATCGCGCCGAACAGGTTCAGGCCGCGGCCGAAATGGAAACTGGATCCGCGCACCGGTGTCAGCGACAGGCCCGCGCCGCGAAGAATGTCGGCTGTGGCAGAGCCCGCCATCGCGTTCAGATCCCCCGCCACCACCACATGTTCGCCCGCAGCCAGCCAAGGCGCGATCCGGCTGGCCACCAGCCGCGCCGAGCGCAGCCGGTTCTGGCCGCTGCGAAAATCGAAATGGACGTTGACAAGGCGCAGGCTCTGTCCGGTCTCGAGGTCCGTAAAGCGCGCCCAGGATGCAAAAGCGGGCCATGAGCCGTCGAAGCTGCGCGAATAGATCACCTCGGGCGTGTCGGAAAAGAAGAACCACCCCTGTTCCTCGGGCCGCAGGCGGTCCTTGCGATAAAAGATCGGCTGGGTCGAGGGAAAGTTGCGCCAGTCGCCGCTGGCCGCGGCGGCGAAATCCGGCATCGCGGCCAGCAGGTCATCGCGCGCCAGATTGACGCTGCCGTCGCTGCCGTGCCGAAAGCTTTCCATTTCCTGAAACGCGATCAGGTCGGCGTCGAGGCGGCCCAGCACCTCGGCGGCCGCGCCGCGCCGCCTCTGCCAGCCCGCTGCCGACCAGCGATCGTCGTCACTCGCCGCCAAGGCGATGTAATGGATGTTCATCGTCGCGATACGCAGCGTGCCGGGACGCGGCGGCGGAACCGGGCCACCGCGCGAATTCCACGCTTGCAATCCGGCGCCCAGAACCAGGATCGCCATCACGGCACCCGCGAGACACCGAATAATCCATCGCGAAGACATCGTGCCAAGGTGACGGGAATCGCGCCGCTGTCAATTCACGCTGTCTTGCGACGCCCAGTGCCGCGCGCTGAAGCAAGGCTTGTAACATTTCGGCCCGTCCCGTCGAATGGGACAGGACTACCCCTGGCCTGCAAGGCCGCGAAAGACAGGAGAGACCGTGGACAGACGCAGCTTTCTGATCGCGACCGCCGCGGCCGCATCGGCCACGACCGCCGCCCTGCCTGCCGCCGCGCAATCACCGCGGATGGTGCCGGTGGCCTTCGATGCGCGCTGGCGGGCGCTGACCTTTCCGGGCCGGACGCCGACGCGCTATAAGCTGGGCGGAACGACATTGACGATCGAGGCGGATGCAAGCTCGTCGCTGATCTACCGGCCGGCGCCGGACGCCGCGCGCGGCGCCACGACCGCCCGCTGGTCCTGGTCGGTCTCGGCCAGCGTTCCGCCGACCGATCTGTCGCGCAAGGGGGGCGACGACCGCAATCTGTCTGTCTATTTCGTCTTCATGGATCCGCAGGCGGCGGCGCGGCTGTCACCCGACACCTCGCCCCGCCGGCTGCTGGCCAACCGTTCGGCGCGGGCGCTGATCTATGTCTGGGGGGGCCAGCGGGCGCCGGGCAGCCTGATTCCCAGCCCCTACATGCGCGGGCGCGGGGTGACGGTGGTGCTGCGCGGGCCGGGGACGGGTCGGGCCCAGGCGCGTGTGGACCTGGCCGCCGATCATGCAAGCGCCTTCCGCACCGCGCCGGGCGTTCTGGTGGGGCTGGCAGTCTCGGCCGACAGCGACGATACCGACACAGCGCTGCGCGCCAGCCTGTCGAATCTGGCTTTGGGATAGATCGGCCGGGCGCCGCTTGGGCACGCCCGTCCCTGCAGACCGTCGCGCGTCAGGGCTCTCCTCGACCGAAAGTCTTCCATCCCATGCGCCAGCGCAGCACCGTGGTCAGGGCGCAGGCCGCCGCGAAGATGCAGGCCAGGATGGGAAACCGGCCCGGCAGCAGGCACATGAGCAGGAAGATGACGATCGTTTCGAAGCCTTCGGTCAGCCCGCCCAGATAATAGATCCCCTTCTGCGGAAAGGCCGATGCTTCCCGGCCCCGTTTGGCGGCAATGGCGGCAAAGGCCAGAAACGACGAACCCGTGCCCACGAAGGCAGCAATCAGTGCCGCGGCCGGCAGCGCGTTCGCTGCCGGATCGTTCAGCGCGAAGCCCAGCGGAACCAGGGCGTAAAAGACGAAATCCAGCGCGATGTCCAGGAACGCCCCGCGATCGGTCGGACCCGCGATCCGCGCCACCGCGCCGTCCAGCCCGTCCATCGTGCGATTGACGACGATCAGCACGGCCGCCGCGGCGAACCATCCCGCAGCCAGGGCCGGAATGGCCAGCAGCCCCACCGCAAACCCGGCCAGGCTGATCGCGTCGGCGCCGATGCCACGCTCGGACAGGGCCTGTGCCAGCGGACGCATCGCCGCGCGTTGCAGCGGCAGAAGCTGGGCGTCGATCATCCGCGCCTCCAGCGGTGGAACCGCTCTGCCAGCGCCAGCGCGCGCGCGTCCACATGGGCGCGGCGCCAGACGCCGGCGACGGATTTGCCGGCCTCGGCCCAGGTCGGATAGATGTGGATGGTGCCGAGGATCCTGTTCAGCCCCAGCCCGTGTTTCATCGCCAGCACGAATTCCGCGATCAGATCGCCGGCATGGTCGCCGACGATGGTCGCGCCCAGGATGCGATCCTTGCCCGGCGGCGTCAGAACCTTGACGAAACCCCGCGCCGCGCCATCGGTGATGGCCCGGTCCAGATCGGCCAGATCGAAGCGCGTCACCTCGACCGCGATACCCTTTTGCCGTGCCTCGGCCTCGGACAATCCGACGCGGGCGACTTCGGGGTCGGTAAACGTGGCCCAGGGAATCACCCGGTAATCGGCCTTGAAGCGCTTGAGCACGCCGAACAGGGCATTGATGCTGGCAAACCAGGCCTGGTGCGAGGCCGTATGCGTGAACTGGAACGGACCCGCCACGTCGCCCGCCGCCAGGATGTTGGGAAACCGCGTTTCCAGATATTCGTTCGTCTCGATCGTGCGATCGGCCGCGATGCCAAGCCGGTCCAGGCCGAACCCTTCCAGCCGGGCGCTGCGCCCCACCGCGACGATGATCCGGTCAAAGGGAATGCGGGTGGTCGCGCCATCCTTTTCGACCTCGATCCATGTCTCACCATTGTCTCTGCCGCAGCCTGTGGATTTGTGTCCGGTCAGCACGGTCACGCCATCGGCCCGCAATGCGGATGATACCAGCTCTGCCACTTCGGGATCCTCGCGCAGCATCAGCCGGGGCGCCATCTCGATCTGCGTCACCTGCGATCCCAGGCGGGCGAAAGCCTGTGCCAGCTCGCAGCCGATCGGGCCGCCGCCCAGGACGACCAGACGGCGCGGCGCATGATCCTGCCCCCGCAGCCGGGTCCACAGATCGTCCGAGGTCAGCGGCTCGACCATATCCAGTCCGGGCAGCGGCGGCAGGAAAGGCCGCGCCCCGGTGGCGATGATCACGGCGCGCGTGGTCAGACGCCGGGTTTCGCCATTCTTGCCACTTGTCTCGACGGTCCAGGGGTCGATCAGGCGGGCATGGCCCTTCAGCACCTCGACGCCAAGCCCGGTATAGCGCTCGACGCTGTCATGAGGGGCGATCGTGGCGATCACCTCGTGGATCCGTTCCATGATCGCGCGGAACGGGATGTCCGGTTGCGTGTCGGCCAGTCCCCAGCGGCTTGCATGACGCATCTGATGGGCCAGTGTCGCGCTGCGGATCAGCGCCTTGGAGGGCACGCAGCCATAGTTCAGGCAATCGCCCCCCATGCTGCCCGCCTCGATCAGGGTCACACGCGCCTTGGTCGCCGCCGCGATATAGGCCGAGACCAGCCCGGCCGATCCGGCCCCGATCACGATCAGGTTGCGATCGAACCGCCGCGGCCGACGCCAGCCGGCATGGACGCGGCGCCACCGGACCAGCCCCAGCACCGCCCGCGCCGACCAGGGAAAGACGGCCAGCGCCGCGAAAGAGAACAGGACCGGCGCCGAAACGATGCCTGACAGGCTTTCAAGCCCGGCCAGCCGGGTGCCCGCATTCACGTAGACGGCCGTGCCCGCCAGCATCCCCAGCTGGCTGATCCAGTAAAAGCTCCAGATCGGGATCAGGGTC
The DNA here is from genome assembly GCF_056857655.1 of Paracoccus sp. L-17. Lineage (NCBI taxonomy): Bacteria > Pseudomonadati > Pseudomonadota > Alphaproteobacteria > Rhodobacterales > Paracoccaceae > Paracoccus > Paracoccus sp. L-17. Next base: position 60,797 of record NZ_JBSXNM010000025.1, on the reverse strand, counting down.
AGCCCCATGAGCAGATTGACCGCGAAGAACGGAACCACCGGGATCAATCGCAGCGAGAACAGGTAGAAGGCGCCGTCGCGCGCCAGGCCCTTGTCGATCCTGTCCGCCCGCGCGCCAAGCCGCGCCCGCACCCAGTCCCGCGCCAGATAGCGCGCCACCAGAAAGGCCAGCGTCGCCCCCATGGCCGAGGCGAAAGAGACCAGCAGCAGCCCCTGCCAGAAGCCGAACAGCGCCCCGGCGGCCAATGTCATCCAGACCGCCAGCGGCAGGGACAGCGCGGTCACGGCGACATAGGCCACAAGAAAGGCCACCGCCAGCGCCAGCGGACGAGATTGCCGCAATTCGGTGAACCCGGCCAGATGGCCGCGCAGGGCATCGACGCCAAGATCCTGATCGCGCAACAGCCACAACGCCGCCCCGACAAGGACCGCAAGGATGACGAGAAAGGCGGTTTTTTTCACGACTGCTCCTTCGTTGGCCGTGGCGGGCAGTTCGTCCTGTCTTCCGATTTCGTTACAGGAACAGCGAAACCGCGCGGCGGTCGCGGGCCTTGTCTGCGCGTAAAGGCAAGCAAAGGCTGCGACCGGCAGCCTTTCGGCCGTCACGGATCACGCCGCCTTCGGAATGATCGTTCCGACCGGAAGCAGAGGCAGATTGCAGCACCTCGAGTCCCGACAAGGGGAACCGGTCACGACCAAGAACCTGCCATGATCAACCCGGCCAGGCCTCGGCGATCCTTCGCGCCAGGCTGGACAGATCGGCCGCGACCAGATCGGGCTGCGGCACGGAGCGGCCCGGCAGCGGTGCATTCACGCCGTGGGTGACAAGCGCGCCCTTGCCGCCCATGGCCTGCAAGCCCATCGTGTCCCAGACATGGCACGCCACCAGACACAGATCGCGCGGCGTGACGGCCAATGCGTCGGCGACAAGCCGGTAGGTCTGCGGCGCGGGCTTGAAACGTCCGGTCGGCGCGACGCTGAAGGATCTTTCGAAATAGCCGCCCAGGCCTGCGCGATCCAGCGCCGAGGGGCCATCCGAGGGCGGCGAATTCGTCAGCGTCACCATGCGGAACCCGAGGTCGCGCAGGTAATCCAGCGCCTCGGCCGCATCCGGATGCGCCGGCAGCGATCCCAGGGCGCGCGCCAGGGCAGCCCTGTCGCGGTCGGTGATCGCGATGCCACGGATGGTTCCCATCATCTCCAGCACCGAAACCGCCAGCGCGGCGAAATTCTCGCGCGCGCCGATCAGGGTCAGCGTCTGCGAATACAGGATCAGTTGGGCGAACCAATCGCGCATCACGGCGCGATCGCCGAAAATCTCCTGGAACACCGGCCCCAGGTGGTCGAGGTCCAGAAGCGTCTCGTTCACGTCGAAGACAAGGATCGGGCGTTGTGTCGTCATCGGGGCTTCCATTGCCGCAGTCGCGTTGCTTCAGCCTGAACCGAAAACCGTGCCGCCGTAAACCGTTTTTGGTCGGGCCATGCCGGCGAACACAATCGTCAAGCCCGCCTCGCCGCCCGGGCCGAGCTCCGCCGCACTTGCGGGGCTATCGTGCATCCCCTACATCTTGCAGCAAGCGACAGAGGACAGCGCCATGGCGATGGAAGCCCACGAAATCGAAGCCCTCATCCGGGCCGCCTTCCCCGATGCGCGGATCACGATCACCGATCTGGCCGGCGACGGCAACCATTTCGCGGCCGAGGTCATCGACGAAAGCTTCCGGGGTCAGAACCGCGTCCAGCAGCAGCGCGCCGTCTATGCCGCGCTGAAGGGCAGGATGGACGGCAATGCGGGCGAACTGCACGCCCTGGCGCTGACAACCAAGGCCCCCGATTGACGCCCCTGCCCCACCCGGGGCTTCGGCCGCGCGACAGAAAGGACAAATCAGATGAGCGACGTCAAGGACAAGATCCAGGACCTGATCGATACCAGCGATGTGGTGCTGTTCATGAAGGGCACGAAGGAAATGCCGCAATGCGGGTTTTCCAGCCGCGTCGCCGGCGTGCTGAACTACATGGGCGTCGATTACCGCGACGTGAACGTGCTGGCCGATGACGGCATCCGTCAGGGCGTCAAGGATTTCTCGGAATGGCCGACGATTCCGCAGCTTTATGTGAAGGGCGAATTCGTGGGCGGCTGCGACATCGTGACCGAAATGACGTTGTCGGGCGAACTGGATCAGCTTTTCGACAAGCAGGGCGTCGGCTATGACAAGGACGCGGCCGCGAAAATTCGCGAGGCAAATGCCTGAAGGGCCTGAAGCGCATGATATTTCCGGGCGCCGCGCGATCTTCTCGCGCGGCGCCCTTTGCGATGGGCCGAAGCTTTTCCCTTTTGACCTTGTCCGGAAAGCTGCCTAACCTGCGCCCACCAAGAAAATGTCCCAGGGAGGGGAAACATGACAATCCGCAACAAGATCGCCTGCCTCGCGGCGGGCGTGGCGCTGACGGCCGCGCCGCTGACGGCTTCGGCGCAGGAATTCATCAATATCCTGACCGGCGGCACCTCGGGCGTCTATTACCCGGTCGGTGGCGCGCTGTCGAAGATTTACAGCGACGGCATCGAGGGTGCCAAGGTTCAGGTCCAGTCCACCAAGGCCAGCGTCGAGAACCTGAACCTGCTGCAGCAGGGCAAGGGCGAGATCGGTCTGGCGCTTGGCGACTCCGTCAAGCTGGCGGCCGAGGGCAGCGCCGATGCCGGTTTTCCGCAGCCGCTGGACAAGCTGCGCGGAATTTCGGCCATGTATCCGAACTTCATCCAGATCGTCGCCAGCAAGGAATCCGGCATCAAGACGCTGGCGGATCTGAAGGGCAAGGCGCTGTCGGTGGGCGCGCCGAAATCGGGAACCGAACTGAATGCGCGCGCGATCCTGGCCGCCGCCGGGATGAGCTATGACGATCTGGGCCAGGTCGAATATCTGCCCTTTGCGGAATCGGTCGATCTGATGAAGAACCGTCAGCTTGACGCGACGCTGCAATCTGCCGGGCTCGGCGTGGCCTCGCTGAAGGATCTGTCCACCTCGATCCCGATCACCGTGGTCTCGGTGCCCGCCGATGTTGCCGAAAAGCTGGGCGCGCCCTATGTGGCCGAGAACATCCCCGCCAACACCTATGACGGCCAGAACGAGGCCGTGCCTACCGTCGCCGTCATCAATTTCCTGGTCAGCAGCAGCAATGTCAGCGACGATCTGGCCTATCAGATGACCAAGCTGTTGTATGAAAACCTGGACGAGTTGAAGGCCGCCCATGCTGCGACCGCCAGCATCGACGTGCAGAACGCGCTGAAGGGGATGCCGATTCCGGTCCATCCCGGGGCGCAGAAATACTACGACGAAGTCGGCGTGAAGGCCGAATGATGGTCTGACCGGGCCGGGATCGTCCCGGCCCGGTCCCTGAAGCGGGATCCCCGAATGACCACAGCGCAACAGCACGCCGCACCGGCGGGCGATCCCGATCTGGGGCTTCACGACCCGCTGGCCGAAAGCTTTCCGCCCGGCTTCGAGGGGCGGCTTCTGTTCTGGATCGCTGTCGCCTTCTCGCTTTACCAGATCGCGATCGCGGCCCATCTGATCACCCTGTCCAGCCAGATCCAGCGCGCGTTGCATCTGGGCTTTCTGATGCTGCTCGGGTTTCCGCTGCTGGCGGCCCTGCGCGGGCGAACCGGCCTGCTGCCGAAGACGCTGGCCTGGGTGATGGCCGGCGCCGGCGTTCTGGTCGCCGGCTATCAATGGGTGGAATACGTTCCGCTGATGATGCGGTCGGGGATGCTGAACCGGACCGATATCGTGATCGGCATCATCGCCCTGATCGCCACCTTTGCTGCCGCCTACGCGGTAATGGGGCCGGCGCTTCCGATCGTGGCCGGATTGTTCCTGATCTATGCCCTGTTCGGGCAGTATTTTCCCGGACCCATGGTCACGCGCGGCTATGATCTGGGCCAGGTTGTCGAACAGATGGCCTATGGCACCGAAGGTATCTACGGCACGCCGCTCTATGTCAGCACGACCTATATCTTCCTGTTCATCCTGTTCGGATCCTTTCTGGAAAAGGCCGGGATGATCAAGCTGTTCACCGACGTGTCGCTGGGCATGGTCGGGCACAGGATGGGTGGTGCGGCGAAGGTTTCGGTGATCTCGTCGGGGCTGATGGGTACGATTTCGGGGTCCGGCGTGGCCAATGTCGTCACCACCGGGCAGTTCACGATTCCGCTGATGAAACGCTTCGGCTATCGCGCGGCCTTCGCCGGCGGGGTCGAATCCACCGCCTCTATGGGCGGGCAGATCATGCCGCCGGTGATGGGGGCGGTCGCCTTCATCATGGCCGAGACATTGGGCGTCGCCTATGTCGAGATTGTCCGCGCCGCGATCATTCCCGCCATCCTCTATTTCGCCAGCGCCTTCTGGATCGTCCATCTCGAGGCCGGACGCCGTAACCTGCGCGGCATGGCAAAGGAGGATCTGCCCTCGGCCGTCGCGGCCCTGCGCGAGAACTGGTATCTGCTGCTGCCGCTGGCAATGCTGGTCTATCTGCTGTTCTCGGGCTATACGCCGCTTTTCGCGGGCACGGTGGGTCTGGGCCTGACGATCATGCTGATCCTTGGCACATCCGCCGCGCTTGGCCTGCCTTCGATGGTGCTGAAGGTGATCTTCTGGATCGGCCTCGGCCTGGTCGCGGGCAGTTTCCTGCGTTTCGGAAACACGGCCCTGTGGGGCGGCATCGGCGCGCTGCTGGCCTGGAACCTGTTGTCCAGAGGCGGACGCGAGACCATCCGTCAGGTCATCGACAGCCTTGCCGAAGGCGCCAAGACCGCCCTGCCGGTGGGCGTCGCCACCGCGCTGGTCGGCGTCATCATCGGCACCATGACCCTGACGGGGGCGGCCAACACATTCGGAATCTACATCGTCTCGGTCGGGCAGAACAGCCTGATCCTGTCGCTGATCCTGACCATGCTGACCTGTATCGTTCTTGGCATGGGGATTCCGACGATCCCGAACTATATCATCACCTCGACCATCGCCGCGCCCGCGTTATTGCAATTGGGCGTGCCGCTGATCGTCAGCCACATGTTCGTCTTCTATTTCGGCATCCTCGCCGACCTGACGCCGCCGGTCGCGCTGGCCTGTTTCGCGGCCGCGCCCATCGCCAGGGAAAACGGCCTGAAGATCAGCATGGAGGCGCTGAAGGTCGCAGCGGCAGGCTTCGTCATTCCCTTCATGGCCGTCTATACGCCCGCCCTGATGCTGCAAGACGGGGGGCCGCTGGTCGCATCTGTCGGATTTGCCCCTGCCGTGGCCTATATCGTCGGCAAATCCGTGCTGGCCATCGGGCTGTGGGGCGTGGCGGTGATCGGCTGGCTGGGACACAGGCTGCCCGTCTGGCAGCGGCTGCTGGCCGCGGCTGCCGCCTTTACCATGATCGCCGCCCTGCCCCTGACCGACGAGATCGGCTTTGCGCTGGCCGCCTTGTTTGCAGGGGTCTGGTGGCTGCGGACGCGTGCGGCATGAGCGGCTGTCTGCTGGCGGGAATGGTGACGCTGGCGCTTTCCGGGGCCGATTTCCGTCTGGAATGGACCCATTCGGTCGAGCGGCAGATCTGGCGCGAGGAGTGGCGGATCGAGGGCGACAAGCTGGTGCTTGCCGGCGCCGCGATCAAGGGTTCGGGCGCGGGGATGGAGCCTGGGCCTGATGCGCGCCTGGTCGATGGATGGTGGGTCTGGACGCCGGATCTTCCACCCCGGGACAAGCTGATCCTGGCGGCAAGTGGGGCAACCGGGGGCGGTTGGCGGATCTGCGACGACGCGACCTGCCGCGAAATCGGCATGGCCCGTTCCGACCCCATCATCTTGCGGCCCTGCCCCTGATCCATACCAGACAGAGATTCGCGGGCTTGATCTAAATTGAGTTGATCAAAAGACGCCGAGATGGAAAGGTGGACGCATGATGACTCAATCCGGCTACAGTTTCATCGTGATCGAACGCGATACCTTCGTGGCCCGCGACATGTGCGCCGGCCTTCTCGCCGCCTGTCCCGGCTGTGACGTGATTCATCTGCGCTTTCCGTCCGAGCTTGTTTCGCAGGTATCACCGAGTGCCGATGAGGTTCCCGTGATCGTCACGAAGATGAACGTGCAGGAGGTCGAGGATAGCGGCCTTGCCGATTGGGCAATCGCGAACGGCGCAGAAATCGTCATCCGAGCCGGCGACGACCCCGTGACCGAGGTGATACGGAAAGGCTGGCGCAGCCTGACCTCGCCATTCACGCGCGAGGATCTGAGCCATCTGGTCAATTCCCTGACTGGCCTTCGCCGCGCAGGCTGAGCGGCGAAGTCTTTATCTACATCAGATCGTCGTCGTCGAAGACGGTCTTGGGTCCTTGCCGCCGTTCCTGCAACTTGGCTGCCAGCGTGACCCCGATCGCGAAAGCCCCGATCAACTTGGCCATGCTGCCGGCATTGCTGTCTGCAGCCCGTTTCGCGCCGTCCCTGACCTGCCCCGCATCCGCCTTGGCACGAGCCATGTTCTGGGGCGTGATCCCGACCGACCGTGCCAAGCCGTAGAATCGCTGCCCGGTATCATCGGCAATCCTGCCGACCCGATCGCCCGCATCGTCCAGCAGGGATTGCGCGCGGCTGCCCGCCAAATCGACCAGACGCGAAGCTTCGGTGCGGGCGCGCTCGACAGCGGCGTCGGTGGCCAGCGTCACGCGCGCCTCGACCTCGCGCTTCAGGTCGTCCGTGGTCGGCATCGCGTGACGCTGACGGTTGGAAACCATCAGCAGAATCAATGCGATCGCCACGAATCCGCCGCCGATGGCGAGGGATGCCAACATCGGACCCCAGCCGAGATTGATCGCGAGATACGACCATAATGCCGCGATCAGAAAGCCGGCGCCGATCGCCAGGATCAGCCCGGCCACAACCTTCATCACCGTCCGTCTTGCGGAATCCTTGGCGGCCAGTTGCAGCCGGTTGACATAATCGAACATGCGGCCGACCTCAGCGACGTGCCAGGATCAATCCGACAAGGAAACCGACGCCCGCTGCGATCCCCAATGCCTGAGCCGGATGGCGCCGCACCATCTCGGATACCTCGTCATAGCGTTCCTCGGCATAATGGGCGACCTCGTTCGCCTTGCGCTGACCGGTCTCATAAAGGCGGTTCGCCTCTTCGCGGGCGCGTTCGGCATATTCCTCTCCGGCCTCACGGGCGCGGTTGGCATATTCGCGCCCCGTCTCGGCCAGATCGGCACCCCGTTCCTTGAGCCGGTCGATCCCGGCATTGTCACCAAGGTCGCGTGCCGTCCTGCGAACATCGTCGCCCACGCGGCCGGCCCCCTCGCGGAGATCATTCTTCGCCTCGCTGGCCGCAGCCTGAGCGTCGCGCTTCATCTTGTTGGCTGCATCGTCGGAATGGGTCATGATTTTCGTCCTTTCGTTGGCCTTGGTTGACCTTCGAAGCCACAACACAACTTGGCCAGCATTGTTCCGCAGTTTTCCGGTAAATTGTGCCGCTGCCCGGCCTTCCCTGTCGTGCCGCGGGAATGGGCGCATGGCAGCAACAGGCCGGGCCATCAGCCTGTGGCGGAAGCGGAAATTGCACGGAAGGAAGGATGGTACCGCCTCCCCGGCTTGAACGGGGGACCTCTGGATCCACAATCCAGCGCTCTGACCAACTGAGCTAAGGCGGCACGGGACTGGTCTGTAAACCCGGCCGCTGCGGGTTGCAAGCCCGACTTGCCGCGAATTGCGCGGCGCGCTACAGAATGTCAGCCAAGCGCGAGGAACCGTTTCCGTGAGCATCAACAGCCAAAGCACCATCGCCGCCAATCTTCAGGTCGGTCCAACCGATCAGGGCATGGTCCGGATCTATCTTGAAGCCGAGGGCCTGGATCTGCCGCTGGATTTCGATCCCGACGAGGCAACCGAGATTGCCGAGGAACTGCTTGCGGCCGCCGAAGCCGCGCGCAGCATGAGCCGCAAGGGCGGCAAGCCCCGCCGCTGACCCCTGTCGCCATCGGCAGCGGCATGGCCTCCGGCTCATGCGGTTCCGAAGCCGCTATCCCTGCCGGGAAACGCCGGACGCGCGGCGGGATCGTCATCCATCGCAGGCATTGAAACCGCGCACCCAGACCTTTCCTGTCCGATCGGGACAATCATCAACGGCCGCCCGTGAGGCGGCCGTCCCGATGCGTCTTGCGCAAGCGACGCCTAGTTGCCCCCAGACAATCCCGGCGGCGGGCTGCCGAAACCACCACCCAGACCGCCGCCAGGGCTGTCCTGGCCGGCCCCGGTCTGTCCGGTATTCGCGTCCGGGACCGGGTCGGGCGTCGGCGTTCCGGTGCCGCCCGGGGACGCGCCGAAATTCGGCGGGCCGCCGAGGCCCCCGCCCAGGCCGCCGCCCGGTTGACCGGATCCGCTGCCCGCGCCGGGCGATCCGCCGCCGAACGGTGATCCGCCCAGCCCGCCGAGACTGCCGAAACCACCGCCGGAATCGACCCCGCCGAAACCGCCCGAGGGGATCTCGATCTTGATGTTCGAGGTGTCCACCGGGGCGCCCTTGTAATGCATGACAAGCTGCGGAAAGGTGATCACCACCGCGATCATCACGATCTGGATGAAGACGAAAGGCACCGCGCCCCAATAGATCTGGCTGGTCTTGACCGGTTCCATCCGCAGTCCCGTCACCCGGTCCAGATAGGGCGCCTTGGGGGCGACCGATCGCAGGTAGAACAGCGCGAAACCGAAGGGCGGGTGCATGAAGCTGGTCTGCATGTTGACGCCCAGGATCACGCCGAACCAGATCAGGTCGATGCCAAGACTTTCGGCCGCGGGGGCCAGCAGCGGCACGATGATGAAGGCCAGTTCGAAGAAATCCAGAAAGAACGCCAGGATGAAGACCAGGAACGAGACGGCGATCAGAAAGCCGTATTCGCCGCCCGGCAACGAGGTCAGCAGTTCCTCGACCCACAGATGGCCGTTGACACCGTAGAAGGTCAGCGAAAAGACCCGGGCGCCGATCAGGATGAACATGACGAAGGCCGACAGCCGCGTGGTCGAGGCCAGCGCGGCGCTGATCACGCCCAGGCTCAGCCGGCGCTTGGCCCCGGCCAGGATCAGCGCGCCCACCGCCCCCATGGCCCCGCCCTCGGTCGGGGTGGCGACGCCCAAGAAGATGGTGCCGAGAACCAGGAAGATCAGCGCCAGCGGCGGGATCAGCACGATGATGACCTGCTGGGCCAGCCGCGACATCAGCCCGATCTTCAGGGTCTTGTCGATCACCGCGACGACATAGACGACGATCACTGCCAGCGCCGCCGCCAGGATGTCGGCGTCGTTGCCCTGCGTCGGATACAGCCACTTCCAGGACAGCCAGAAGACCGCGACCGTTCCCGCCAGCGCAACCAGCAGCGACATGACGCCCGAGCCCAGCGTCCGCGCCTCTTTCGGCAGCGCGGGAACCGAATGCGGGCGGATGATCGACATCACGAAGACATAGCCCAGGTAGATGCCGGTCAGCACCAGGCCGGGGATCAGCGCGCCCTTGTACATGTCGCCCACCGAACGGCCCAGCTGGTCGGCCAGGATGATCAGGACCAGCGAGGGCGGGATGATCTGCGCCAACGTCCCCGAGGCCGCGATCGCCCCGGTCGCCACCCGGCGATCATAGCCATAGCGCAACATGATCGGCAGCGAGATCAGCCCCATCGCGATGACCGAGGCCGCGACGACGCCGGTCGTGGCCGCCAGCAGCGCGCCGACGATGATCACCGCATAGGCCAGACCGCCGCGCACGGGGCCGAACAGCTGGCCGATCGTGTCCAGCAGATCCTCGGCCATGCCGGATTTTTCCAGCACGATCCCCATGAAGGTGAAGAAGGGCACGGCCAGCAATGTCTCGTTGGCGACGACGCCTCCGAAGAATCGGTCGGGGATCGCCCGAAGCAGTGGCCATGACAGGTTGATGCTGCCGTTCGACAGCGGTGCAAGCTCGACCCCGATGACAAAGAACAACAGCCCGTTCGCGCCAAGCGCGAAGGCCACGGGATAGCCGATCAGCAAGAAGACGATCAGCGAGACGAACATGATCGGCGCCATGTTCTGCGCAATGAGTTCCATCATCCGCGGTCATCCTTGCGGCCCGAGCCGTCCTTCGGCAGGTCCGTCAGCGGATGGTCCGGATCCGCAAATCCGGCCTGGTCGATCAGGCCGGGGTCCATCTCCAGCGGCACGTGATGGCCGGCATCGGGGAAGGGATCGGGGATCACGCCGCGCATGACGGCGATCTTCTTGATGATCTCGGACAGACCCTGAAACAGCAACAGCACGAAACCCGCGAACAACAGCGACTTGGCCGGCCACAGGATCAGCCCGCCCGCGTTCATCGACACCTCGCCCGAGTTGATGCTGCGCAGGAGCCAGGGATACATGTAGTAAAGCGCGACCAGAACGACCGGCATCAGAAAGAAGATCGTGCCCAGAAGGTCGATCCAGTGCTGAACCCGCCGCGACCAGGCGCCATAGATGATGTCGATGCGGATATGTTCGTTTTCCAGCAGCGTATAGGCCGCCGCCAGCAGGAATGCGCCGCCATAGAGATACCATTGCAATTCCAGCCAGGCATTCGACGAAATGCTGAACATCTTGCGCACGACCGCGTTGGTCGCGCTGACGAAGATCGCCAGCAGGATCAGCCACGATGCACTGCGCCCGATCAGCGTGTTGACGCGGTCGATGCCGCGCGACAGGGCCAGTAGGCCGCCCATTGAACTATCCTCCCTCACATCGCCGCCGCAGGGGCGACGAGGCCGGTTTCTCCGACCGGTCTGCAGATCGGGTTCCATATGCGCGAAGGGCCCAAAGGGGTCAAGGATTTCAGAACAGGGCCGCGGGGGCAGTCATGGCAAAGCCGGTCATCATCGCGGTCTCGGTCAGGACGGAAACCGTTCCCAGCACGTCGCCGCTTTGCCCATTGATCAGGTTTTGGGCCCGCCGCATGGTCAGGCCCGCCGCCGCGGCGCCCAGGGCCAGCGCCGGGACCGCATCGCGGCCGGCCGGCAGCAGGGCGGCCAGGGCGATCAGCAATGCGGCGGCCAGCGCTCCGTGCCCCGGCCGCCCGGCTGCGCGGCCCAGCCCATCGGGACGCGCGGGCGGCAACACCCGCATCGCGACGACGATCGCGGCCCGCCCGCCCGCGGCCGAGGCAATCAGCGCCGCCGGGCCAAGCACGGCCAGCGCCGCAACCCGCAAAAGCGATGTCACGATCAGCGCCATCACGCCATAGCTGCCGATCCGCGAATCGCGCATGATCCGCAGACGGGCCTCGCGATCCCCACCGCCATGGGCATCGGCGAAATCGGCCAGTGCATCCTCGTGCAGCGCCCCGGTCAGGCAGACCGACAGCGCCAGCGACAGGCCGGCCGCCAGCAGCGGCGGCTGGACCAGAAGCAGCGGCACCGAGGCCAGCGCCCCGACCAGCGCGCCGGCCAGCGGAAAGGCCCATGCGCCGGCCCCCAGGGTCATGGGATGGCCCGGCAGCAGGCGTGCCAGCGGCAGGCGCGTCAGGAAGACCAGCGCCAGTACCAGCTGATGCAGCCTAGCCAATCCCGGCCTCGGAGAAGGTTGCCATGCCGTCATGGCAGGCCAGGGCACCGCGCAGCACCATCAGCGCCACCGCCGCGCCCGATCCCTCGCCCAGGCGCATGTCCAGCGACAGGATCGGACGCAGGCCAAGCGCGGCGATCAGGCGGCGGTGGCCCGGTTCGGCGCTTTCATGTCCACTCAGGCAATGGCTCAGCGCGTCCGGATCGTCACGGGTCAGCACCGCTGCGGCGGCCGTGCAGATGAACCCGTCCAGAATCACCGGCAGGCCCAGTTCACGCGCGCGCAGGATGGCGCCGCAAAGCGCCGCCTGTTCGCGTCCTCCGAACGCCGCCAATGCGTCGGCCGCCGTCATCGGATCGTGGCGGGCCAGCCCCGCGGTCACGGCACGCAGCTTGTTGGCGAGGATCTCGCCCTCGGCGCCGGTGCCGGGACCGACCCAATCCTCGGCCCGGCCGCCAAAGGTCCACGCGGCCAGCACCGCGGCGACGGTGGAATTGCCGATGCCCATCTCGCCCAGCAGCAGGACGTCGGCCTGCGAATCCACCGCATCGGCCCCCGCCTGCATCGCCGCGCGAACCTCGTCCGGCGTCATGGCCACGTTCTGGGTGAAATCAGCGGTCGGGCGGTCCAGTTCCAGGGCGACGACGGACAGATCGGCCCCGGCCACGCGACACAACTGGTTGATCGCCGCCCCGCCGGCGCTGAAATTGGCCACCATCAGCGCCGTCACCTCGGCCGGAAACGGGTTCACGTTCTGCGCGACCACCCCGTGATTGCCCGCAAAGACCAGCGCCTGCGCGCGTTCGAGGCGAGGCCTGGCCCGCCCCTGCCAGCCGGCCATGAACACGGCCAGATCCTCAAGCCGGCCCAGCGAGCCCGGCGGTTTGGTCAGGCTGTTCTGCCTGTCGCGCGCCGCCTTGGCGGCGGTTTCGTCAAAGGATGTCATCCGGATTCTCCCGCGGGGGTTTCAGCCGCATCGGCTGGCCAGACACCGACAGCCAGACCTGGTCGGCGATCTGCGCCACCGCCTGATTCATCCAGCCATGCCGGTCCCGGAATTGCCGCGCCAGCGCGTTGCCGGGCACGATTCCCTGGCCCAGTTCGTTCGTGACCAGCACGACAGGACAGGTTTGCTGACGCAGCGTCATGCATAATGCGCCGATATCCGCCGAGCCCCTGCAATTGGCCAGCCACAGGGTCAGGCAATCGACCAGTCGCACCCCCTGCCCGTCGCTGCGATCCAGCGCGCCCGTCAGATCCAGCGGCTCTTCCAGGGTGATCCATCCGGTCCCGCGACGGCGTTGATGTTCCGCGATTCTGTGGGACATTTCATCGTCACCGACCTCGGCCGTGGCGATATAGATGCGGCTGCCGCCATGCCGCGCGGCCAGCCGTTCGGCCAGCGCCGACTTGCCCGAACGCGCGCCCCCCGTCACCAGCGTGATATGTCCCCGTTCGCTCATCGTCGCTATCTGTTTCACAGCATCGGGCGCAATGAAAGGCGCAGAACCGGCTTTACCCGCCTTTGGTTTCGACTAGTTTCTCGCCATTCAGGTGCAGATCAGACACCGACTCAACTTGGAGGCATATCCATGATGAAACTCTTCACCACCACCGCGCTGCTGGCGGCCCTGGCGATGCCAGCCCTCGCCGTCCAGCCCGCCGAGGGCGAGAAGCTGGCCCAGAACCAGACCTATACCTACTGGCTGCTGGACGCGATCAAGTCGCTGGACCCGGCGAAGAACACGGACGTCGAGGGTTCGGACGTGTTGCGGTCCCTGTTCGAGGGATTGATGAACGAGGACGCGAAGGGCGCGATGATCCCCGGCGTCGCCGAAAGCTTCGAGGAAAGCGACGACAAGCTGACCTATACCTTCCGTCTGCGCGACGCCAAATGGTCGAACGGCGATCCGGTCACGGCGGGCGATTTCGTCTATGCCTGGCGGCGTGTGGTCGACCCCGAGACGGCCTCGGAATATGCGTGGTTCATGGAACTGATGAACATCGTCAACGCGACCGAGATCGTGAAGGGCGAAAAGAGCCCCGAAGAACTGGGGGTCAAGGCCATCGACGACAAGACGCTGGAGGTGACGCTGACCACGCCGACACCCTATTTCATCAAGACCCTGTCCCACGCCACCACCTATCCGGTGCCGCAGAAGGTGATCGAGGCCGAGGGCGACAACTGGACCCAGCCCGGCAAGCTGGTCGGCAACGGCGCCTTCGTGCTGGAAAGCCACAATCTGGGCGTCGATATCACGCTGAAGAAGAACCCGGATTACTGGGATGCCGAGAATGTCCTGATGGAAACCGTCAAGGGCGTCACCGTCAACGACAACAACGTTGCCCTGACCCGCTATCAGGCCGGCGAACTGGACCGCGTGCAGATCCCGGCCGGGCAATACCCGCGTCTGAAGCAGGAATATCCCGATCAGGCCACCTCGATCCCCTATGCCTGTTCCTATGCCTATATCTACAATGTCTCGGAGAAGGGGCCCGAGGCGTTGAAGGATGTGCGGGTGCGCAGGGCCCTGTCGCTGGCCATCAACCGCGACATCATCGTCGACAACGTGCTGCAAGGCGGTCAGAGGCCGGCGACGACCTGGACGCATTGGGCGATCGAGGGCTTCGAGCAGCCTGAGACCGAACTGGCCACGCTGAGTCAGCAGGAAAAGACCGCCAAGGCCAAGGAATTGCTGGCCGAGGCCGGCTACGGTCCCGACAATCCGCTGAACCTGACACTGCAATACAACACCGACGAGAGCCACAAGAAGCTGGCCATCGCCGTGCAGCAGTTCTGGAAGCCGCTGGGCGTCAACGTCACCCTGAACAATGTCGAATGGAAGGTTCACACCGACCGCCTGCAGAATCAGGATTTCGACGTGGCCCGCTATGCCTGGTGCGGCGATTACAACGAAGCCTCGACCTTTCTCGACTGGTTCCGCACCGACGGCTACAACAGCGGCAAATGGTCGAACGCCGAATACGACAAGCTGATGGCCGATTCGAAGACCGCCGAGGATACCACGCCGCTTTACAAGCGGGCCGAGGAAATCCTGGCCGAAGAGGTGCCGGCGGCCTTTGTCTATCACTATGCCAAGGTGGACATGATCAGCCCAAGGATCAAAGGACTGCCCACCGAAAACGTGCTGAACACCTGGTACGCCAAGGATCTGTATCGTCTGGCCGATTGAGGCCGGCCGATCCGCCCTCTTGCCGGAAGGGGTTGCCCCCTTCCGGTATTCAGTCATAGAACCTGACCCATCTTCCGCAGGGAGGCCGAGCCGATGTTCGCCTACATCATGCGGCGACTGGCGGTGGCGATACCGACGCTGCTTTTGCTGATCGTCTTTTCCTTCGTCCTGATGCACATGGCGCCGGGTGGTCCCTTCACCCAGGAACGCGCGCTGCCGCCGCAGGTCATCGCCAATCTGAATGCCAAATACGGGCTGGATCAGCCTCTGTGGCGGCAGATCGCCAGCTATCTCTGGGGCATCGTCGCGAATTTCGATTTCGGGCCCAGCTTCGTCTATCCCGATCGCACGGTGAACCAGCTGATCGCGGCCGGTTTTCCGGTCACGCTGACCTATGGCACACTGTCCTTCATCGCCGCGGTGGTGGTCGGCGTCGGTCTGGGCGTGGTCGCCGCGATCTGGCACAACGGTTTTCTGGATTATCTGGCCGTCGGCATCTCGATCGGGGCCCAGGTTCTGCCGAATTTCGTGATGGCACCGATCCTGGTTCTGGTCTTCACGCTGTGGTACAGGATGCTGCCCGGCGGCGGATGGAGCTTCGAGGATCCCAGCTACTGGATCATGCCGGTGATCGCGCTTGGCACCAGCTACATGGCCTCGATCGCGCGGATCACCCGGTCCTCGATGCTCGAGGTGCTGGGCTCGAATCATATCCGCACCGCCCGCGCCAAGGGAATGCCCGAACATCGCGTCATCCTGCGCCACGCGCTGAAGCCCGCGCTGCTGCCCGTCATCAGCTATCTGGGACCGGTCTTCGTGTCGATGATCACCGGATCGGTGGTGATCGATGTCTATTTCTCGACCGGCGGCATCGGCAAGGCCTTCGTCGATTCGGCGCTGAACCGCGACTACGCGGTGATGATGGGGGTCACGATCCTGGTCGGGGCGCTGACCATTCTTTTCAACCTTGTCGTCGATATCCTCTATGCGTGGATCGACCCGAAGATCCGGTACTGAGCCATGGTCATCGAAGAACGCAAGATGCAATCGCTGGCCGCCCGCCTGTCGCAGGACGAGGTTCGCGGCCGCAGCCCCTGGGCCGACGCGCGCAAGCGGTTCGTTCGCAACAAGGCGGCGATGGCCGGGTTGATCATCCTGATCCTGGTCGGGCTTTTCGCGCTGCTGGGCGAATATGTCGCCGCCTGGTCGAATGACGAGCTGGACTTTACCGTCATGGGCCAGGTGGCGCAGATGGGCATGCCCTCGTTGCAGAACGGACATTATTTCGGCACCGACGATCTGGGCCGCGACCTGTTCGCGCGCACCGTTCAGGGCACGCAGATTTCGCTGATGGTCGGCATCGTCGGCGCCGCGATCGCGGTTGTCGTCGGCACGCTTTACGGCGCGACGGCGGGCTATGTGGGCGGGCGCACCGACCAGTTCATGATGCGCGCCGTCGATATCCTGATGTCGATCCCCTACATGTTCGTGCTGATCCTGCTGCTGGTGATGTTCGGCCGGTCGATGTCGATGCTGTTTCTGGGCATCGGGCTGATCTCGTGGCTGGACATGTCGCGCATCGTGCGCGGCCAGACGCTGAGCCTGAAGAACCGCGAATTCATCGAGGCCGCCCGCGCCATCGGCGTTCCCGCATGGAAGATCGTCCTGCGCCATGTCGTGCCGAACCTGCTGGGCGTGGTCGCGGTCTATGCCACGCTGCTGGTGCCGCTGATGATCCTGACCGAAAGCTTCATCAGCTTCCTGGGGCTTGGCGTGCAGGAACCGCTGACCTCGTGGGGGGCGCTGATCTCCGAAGGTGCGGGCACGATGAATTACGGCACATTGTGGCAGTTGGCCTTTCCGCTTTTCTTCTTTGTCATCACGCTGTTCGGCTTCTTCTTCGTGGGCGACGGCCTGCGCGACGCCCTTGACCCGAAGGATCGCTGAGATGGCCCTGCTGGAACTGCATGACCTGTCCGTCCGCTTCGCCACCAATGATGGCGAGGTCCAGGCGGTCAACGAGGTCAGCCTGTCCATCGATGCGGGCGAAACGCTGGGCATCGTCGGGGAATCCGGCTCGGGAAAGTCGCAATTGTCCTTTGCAGTCATGGGATTGCTGGCGCGCAACGGACGGGCGTCGGGCCGCGTCGTCTTCGACGGGCAGGACATCCTGAACGCGCGGGCGAAGGTGCTGAACCACATCCGGGCGGAAAAGATCGCGATGATCTTTCAGGATCCGATGACCTCGCTGAACCCCTATATGCGGGTGGCCGACCAGATGGCCGAGGTGCTGATGCTGCACAAGGGCATGGGCAAGCGGCAAGCGGTGGCTGAAGCCGTGCAGATGCTGGACGCCGTGCGGATCCCCGACGCCAAGGGCCGCGTCCGGCTGTATCCGCATGAATTCAGCGGCGGAATGCGGCAGCGCGTGATGATCGCGATGGCGCTGCTGTGCCGGCCGCAACTGCTGATCGCGGACGAACCGACGACGGCGCTGGACGTGACCGTGCAGGCGCAGATCATGACCCTGCTGGCCGATCTGCAACGCGAATTCGGCATGGCGATGGTCCTGATCACCCATGATCTGGGCGTCGTCGCCGGTTCATGCGAACGTGTCGCGGTCATGTATGGTGGCCGGATCCGCGAAACCGGACCGGTGGGGCCGCTGTTTCACGACCCCGCCCATCCCTATACGCAGGGGCTGCTGGCGGCGATCCCGAGGATCGACCAGCAGGGCGACACGCTGTCGGTCATTCCCGGCGCGCCGCCCAACATGACGCATCCGCCCGCCGGTTGCGCCTTCGAGCCGCGCTGCCCCTATCGGCGCGCGGACTGCGCCAGCCTGCGCCCACCGCTGGAAGATTTCGCGCCGGCCCGCGCAAGGGCCTGTTTCGCGCCGCTGGCCGATGTTCGGGCGCATCGCCACAACGCCCGGCTGGACGATCTGGAAACCGGCACGCGCGCGCCCTCTCGCGACGAACCGGTGCCGAGGGCCGCGCTGGCGGGCGCGGGCATGGCCGGAACCCCCAGCAAGGTGGATGAATGATGACCCGACCCCTGCTCGATGTGCACGACCTGCGCGTGACCTTCCGGATCCGGCGCGAGGGTGCGATGCCCTGGGCCGCGCCCCTGCCGCTTCATGCCGTCAGCGGCGTCGATTTCACGCTGGATCCCGGCGAGACCCTGGGCGTCGTGGGTGAATCGGGTTGTGGCAAATCCACCCTGGCCCGCGCGCTGATCGGTCTGGTCCCGGCCGCGGGTCGGGCCGAATGGATCGACGGGCGCGACCTGATCGGCCTGTCGCCGCGCCAGATGATGACCTATCGCAGCGATATCCAGATGGTGTTCCAGGATCCGCTGGCCAGCCTGAACCCGCGCATGACCGTGGGCCAGATCATCGCCGAGCCGCTGAAAACCCATCGCCCCGGCCTGAAATCGGCCGAGGTGAAGGAACGGGTCAAGGCGATGATGGAAAAGGTCGGGCTGCTGCCCAATCAGATCAACCGCTATCCGCATGAATTCAGCGGCGGGCAATGCCAGCGGATCGGCATCGCCCGCGCCCTGATCGTCGAGCCGAAGCTGATCATCTGCGACGAACCGGTCTCGGCGCTGGACGTCTCGATCCAGGCGCAGGTGATCAACCTGCTGATCCGGTTGCAGCGCGAACTGGGCCTGGCGCTGATCTTCATTGCCCATGACCTGTCGGTGGTGAAGCATATCAGCGACCGGGTGATGGTGCTGTATCTGGGCAAGGTGATGGAGATCGGCACGACCGACGATCTGTTCGCCGACCCGCAGCACCCCTACACGCAGGCGCTGCTGTCGGCGGTGCCGGTTCCGGACCCGGATTACGACCCCGCCGCGACCGTCGTGCCGCTGGCAGGCGATTTGCCGTCACCGATGAGCCCGCCTTCCGGCTGCGTGTTCCGGACCCGATGCCCGCGCGCGCAGCCGGTCTGTGCCCGGCAGGTTCCCGCGCTTTTGGGCGACGCCCACCAGACCGCCTGCCATTTCCCCGGTCCGCTGAGCGACGAGGAAATCGCCCGCGCTCGTGCGGTCCGGGCGGCCTGACGTGGCCGCGCCCGCCGAGGCGCCCGGTTTTGCCGCGCGTTGGGCGGCGCTGAAGAACCTGCCGCCCTTCATGGCGATGGTCTGGCGCGCCAGCCCAGGCCTGACGCTGGCGATGATCCTGCTGCGGCTGGTGCGGGCGGTGCTGCCGGTCTCGATGCTGTGGATCGGCAAGCTGATCATCGACGAGGTGGTGCGCCTGGGCGCGCTGCAAACCCGCCCCGAGGGGGTCTCGGATTGGTGGCAATCGGGCCTTGCGGATTATCTGGGCCTGCTGATCGCGGCGGAACTGGGCCTTGCGCTGGCCTCGGACCTGATCGGGCGTCTGGTCGGCTACGCCGACAGCCTGTTGCAGGAAAGGCTGGTCATCTCTCTGTCGGTGCGGCTGATGGACCACGCCGCCGATCTGGACCTGGCCAGTTTCGAGGATGCCGGTTTTCAGGACCGGCTGGACCGCGCCCGCCGCCAGACCATGGGCCGTATCCCTCTGGTGGGCCAGATGATGCAGCAATTGCAGGACGGCGTGACGGTGGCCAGTTTCGGGGCGGGCCTGATCGCCTATAATCCCTGGCTGGTGATCCTGTTGGCGGTGGCGCTGATCCCGACGCTGATCGGACAGTTGCATTTCAACGCTATGCTTTACCAGATGAACTGGCGCCGCGCACCCGAACGGCGGGAACGCGATTATCTGCGGATGATCGGCGCGACCTCGGAATCGGCCAAGGAAGTCAAGATCTTCGGTCTCAACCGGTTCCTGCGCGACCGCTATCGGGAACTGGCCGAACGCTTCTATGCCGAGAACCGCGCCATCAATCGCCGCCAGCTTGCGGTCATGGCGGCGCTGACGGGCATCGGCACGCTGTTCTATTACGGCGCCTATCTGTGGATCATCGCCCGCACCCTGACCGGCGCCCTGTCGCTGGGCGACCTGACCTTCCTGTCGGGCAGCTTCCTGCGCCTGCGCGGCCTGATCGAGGGCTTGCTGACCTCGTTTTCCGACATGGCGGGACAGGCGCTGTATCTGGACGACCTCTACCGTTTCTTCGACGAGGTGCCCGCCATCGCATCCCCCGCGGATGCCCTGCCGGTTCCCCTGCCCATCCGGCACGGCATCACCTTCGAGGATGTCGGCTTCCGCTATCCGGGCGCGGAACGCTGGGCCGTGCGGCATCTGTCCTTTCACCTGCGCGCGGGCGAAACCGTGGCGCTGGTGGGCGAGAACGGCGCCGGCAAGACCACGATCGTCAAGCTGCTGTCCCGCCTTTACGATCCGGCCGAGGGCCGCATCCTGCTGGACGGTCGCGATCTGCGCGATTACGATCTGGACGCGCTGCGCGCCGCCATTGGCGTGATCTTCCAGGATTTCGTGCGCTACGCGATGTCCGCCGCCGACAATATCGCCACCGGCCGGATCGAGGCGCGCGCCGACCGCGACCGCATCCGGGCCGCCGCCGCCCGCGCCCTGGCCGATCAGGTGATCGCGAAACTGCCCGAAGGATACGACCAGATGGTCGGCAAGCGTTTCGCGCGCGGGCTGGATCTGTCGGGTGGCGAATGGCAGAAACTGGCCATCGCGCGGGCCTATATGCGCGACGCGCAGGTGCTGGTCCTGGACGAACCCACCGCAGCCCTGGACGCCCGCGCCGAATTCGAGGTATTCCAGCGTTTCAAGGACCTGTCGCAGGGGCGGACGGCGCTGCTGATCTCGCACCGGTTCTCGTCGGTTCGGATGGCCGACCGGATCGCCGTCGTCGAGGATGGTCATGTCCTCGACGAGGGCACCCATGACGAACTGGTCGCCCGCGAAGGCCGCTATCGCGAATTGTTCGACCTTCAGGCGCAGGGCTATCGCTGAGGGCGCTAGAACAGGGTCTTCTGCTGGGGCGGCTGACGTTTTCTCGACGCTTTCTGCGGCGTGGCATCCGGGCGGACCGGAACGCGGCCATCGGTGAACTCCACCTCGAAACGGCCGCTCTGCCGCGCGTTCTCGGCCGAGGTGATCAGCCCCTCGGGTCCATGCACCACGGCAAAGCCGCGCTTCAGCGTCTGGGTATAGCCCAGCGTCTGCCGCGTCCGGTCCAGCGTTTCCAGCGCCGCCCACCGCGTCGCAGTCATGCGCGCCATCGTGGTGTCAAGCCGCGCCGACAGTTTGCCCAGCCGCTCGGTCTGATCGGCCACCGAGCGACGCGTCGTGGCGATCGTCCGGCCCAGTGAAGCGGTCAGACGTTCGGCCAGGGCCGCGATCCGGTCGCGGCGGCGTTCCAGCCTGCGCTCGCGCGCAACGTCCAGACGCACCCCCAACCGGTCGAGCCCGTGGCGCTTGGCCGCCGTGAACTGGCGCAGGGTCGCGGCGGGAATCGGGCGCGACTGCAACTGGTGCCGCCGGGCCCGGACCAGCCCGCGCAAGGCCGGGTCCAGCCGCGCGGCCCACAGGTCCAGCCGCTGTCGGGCCGGTTCGGTCAATGCGGCCGGCCGGCCCATCGCGCGGCCCAGATCACGCAGACGCTGGCGGGGACGCTCGATATGACCCTGCGCACAGCGCGTCAGCCGGGCCTGTGCCTCGGCCAGCCGCGCGGCAAGTTCCGCCAGCACCGGCACTGCGATTTCAGCCGCGGCGGTGGGTGTCGGCGCGCGCCGATCCGAGACGAAATCGATCAATGTGGTATCGGTTTCGTGGCCCACCGCGGAAATCAGCGGGATGCGGCTATCGGCGGCGGCGCGGACAACGGCCTCGTCGTTGAAGCCCCAAAGATCCTCGATGCTGCCGCCGCCCCGGGCGACGATCAGCAGGTCGGGACGCGGCACCGGTCCGGACTCGTCCAGCGCGTTGAAACCCCTGATCGCGGCGGTGACCTGCGGGGCGCAACCCTCGCCCTGCACGGCCACGGGCCAGATGATCACCCGGGTCGGAAAACGGTCGCGCAGCCGGTGCAGGATGTCTCGGATCACCGCGCCCGAGGGCGAGGTGACGACCCCGATCACCCGCGGCAGGAAAGGCAGCGCGCGCTTGCGGTCCTGATCGAACAGCCCTTCGGCCGCCAGCGCCTTGCGGCGTTTCTCCAGCATCGCCATCAGCGCGCCCGCGCCGGCCGGCTCGATCTGGTCAACGATCAGCTGGTATTTCGACTGGCCCGGAAAGGTGGTCATGCGACCCGTGGCCACGACCTCCATCCCCTCTTCGGGGCGCTGCGCCAGGCGGGCCGCCTGCCCCTTCCACGTCACCGCCGCCAGAACCGAGCGGTCATCCTTGAGGTCGAAATAAAGATGCCCCGATCCGGGACGCGACACGCGCCCGATCTCGCCGCGCACGCGGACCCGCCCGAACTGGTCCTCGATGCTGCGCTTGACCGCGCCCGACAGTTCCGAGACGGTGAATTCATGGGCGTTGCTGCCCGGCGCGTCTTCCAGCAGGTCCATTCGGCTTGTCCCCCTTCGCCGGCCACACTAGAACGCGCGCGAGACGGGCGAAAGGGCGGCAGATGAACATCCTGATCCTGGGCAGTGGCGGGCGTGAACATGCGCTGGCCTGGGCCATCCGGCAGAACCCTAAATGCGACCGGCTGATCGTCGCGCCGGGCAATGCAGGCATCGCGGCAATCGCGCGCTGCGCTGATCTGGACATCGTTTCCCGCGGCGACGTGCTGGCCTTCGCCGAGGAACACGCCATCGATTTCGTCGTCATAGGACCCGAGGCGCCCCTGGCCGCCGGCATCGCCGATGCGTTGCGCGAGGCCGGGTTTCTGGTTTTCGGCCCCTCGCAGGCGGCGGCGCGGCTGGAATCCTCGAAAGCCTTCACCAAGGAAATCTGCGATGCCAGCGGCGCACCCACCGCCGCCTGGGCCCGCTTCGGCAATGCGGCTGCCGCCCGCAACGACGTGACCCGCCGCGGCGCGCCGATCGTGGTCAAGGCCGACGGGCTGGCGGCGGGCAAGGGCGTCACCGTGGCCGAGACCGTCGATCAGGCGCATTCCGCCATCGATGCGATCTTCGATGGCGAATTCGGCGACACCTCGGTGGTGATCGAGGATTTCATGGAGGGCGAGGAAGCCAGCTTCTTCGTTCTCTGCGACGGCCGGGATTGCCTGGCCATGGGCACCGCACAGGATCACAAGCGCGTGGGCGAGGGCGATACCGGCCCGAATACCGGCGGCATGGGCGCCTACAGCCCGGCGCCCGTCCTGACCGAGTCATTGCAGGATCAGGTCATGACGCGGATCGTGCGCCCGACCATCGCGGAGATGGCCGCCCGCGGAACGCCGTTCCAGGGCATGCTCTACGCCGGGCTGATGATCGCCGGCGGCGAGGCGCGGCTGGTCGAATACAATGTCCGTTTCGGCGATCCGGAATGTCAGGCCCTGATGCTGCGGCTGGGCGCGCAGGCACTGGACCTGCTGCTCGCCTGTGCCGAGGGCCGGCTGGCCGAAACCCAGATCACCTGGGGCCACGATCACGCCATGACGGTGGTGATGGCCACGAAGGGTTATCCCGGCAGCTACGAAAAGGGAACTCCGATCAGGGGCCTGGATCGGTTGCCCGAAAGCAGTTTCGAGATGGTGTTCCATGCCGGAACCGCCGAACGCGACGGCCGGATCATCGCCACGGGCGGCCGCGTTCTGGCCTGCACCGGTCGCGGCGCGACCCTGGCAGAGGCTCATGACCGCGCCTACGCATTGGTTGATGCGATCGACTGGCCCGACGGCTTCTGCCGCCGCGACATCGGCTGGCGCGCCCTTTGATTTGCCTTGGTTGAAATATCCCGGGGGTGAATTGCCGCAAGGCAAGAGGGGGCAGCGCCCCCTGCCCGGCCCGCGGCTCAGCCGGTCGTGTACAATCCCTCATAGATCGGCAACAGCGTGTCCGTCTCGAACAGCGAGCTGACCGAGGTGCCGTTCCAGATGTTCAGGATCGCCTGGGTGAACATCGGCGCGGTCGGCACGATGCGGATATTGGGTGCTTCCTTCACCGCCTTGGCTGGCTGGATCGAATCGGTGATGACCAGTGATTTCATCACCGACTTGCTGACCCGCTCGACCGCAGGGCCGGACAGGACGCCGTGACTGATATAGGCGTGAACCTCGGTCGCGCCGTTGTCGGTCAGCAATTGCGCCGCCTTGACCAGCGTCCCGGCCGTGTCGCAGATATCGTCGACGATGATGCAGGCCTTTCCCGCCACATCGCCGATCACCGTCATTTCGGCAATCTCGCCGGCCTTCTCGCGGCGCTTGTCCACGATCGACAGGGGCGCGCCGATCCGCTGGGCCAGTTCGCGCGCCCGCGCCACCCCGCCGACATCGGGCGAGACCACCATCAGGTCGTCCATCCGGTCCTTGAAATGATGCTGCACGTCCAGCGCAAAGACCGGCGCCGCATAGAGGTTGTCCACCGGAATGTCGAAAAAGCCCTGAATCTGGGCGGCGTGCAGATCCATCGTCAGAACGCGATCCACACCCGCCTCGGTCAGCAGGTTGGCGACCAGCTTGGCACTGATGGGGGTGCGGGCCTTGGCGCGGCGGTCCTGCCGCGCATAGCCGAAATAGGGAATCACCGCCGTGATCCGCGAGGCCGAAGACCGGCGCAGCGCGTCGGTCATGATCAGCAGTTCCATCAGGTTGTCATTGGCCGGATTCGAGGTCGGCTGGATGATATACATGTCCTCGCCGCGCACATTCTCGAACACCTCGACGAAGATTTCCTGATCGTTGAACCGTTCGATCCGGGCATCGCAGAGGCTGACATTCATGCCGCGATGCATCGACATGCGCCGGGCGATGGCGGCGGCGAGCGGCATGTTGGCATTGCCGGAAATCAGCTTCGGTTCGGTCATCACGGGCATGGAGGGGGCCTTTGGCATTTGCGTCCGATTGCACTGCCATTAGCACCGGGCTAGCCTGCGGGCAAACCGCGAAGGGAGGCCGTTATGGCTAACATCGATTATTATCTGGGGACCATCAGTCCGTTCTGCTATCTGGCGGGGACGCGGCTGGAGCGGATCGCCGAAAAACACGGCGCGACCGTCACCTACAAGCCCCTGGACCTGTTGCAATTGTTCGACCGCACGGGCGAGGTCCGGCCGGCCGAGCGTCATCCCAGCCGGCTGCAATACCGCGCCCAGGAACTGCCCCGCTGGGCTGAGCATCTGAATATGCCGTTCCACTTCAAACCCGCGCATTGGCCGGTGAACATGGCGCCGTCCTCCTACGCGATCATCGCCGCGCAGCAGGCGTCGGCCTCGGGCGGTGGCGGCGATCTGGGTGGGCTGGTCCACGGCTTTACCCGCGCCGTCTGGGCCGAGGAACGCGACATCAGCGAGGATGCCGTGATCCGCGACATCCTTGTCGCGCACGGGTTCGATGCCGGGCTGGCCGATAGCGGTCTGTTCGTCGGCGCCGAGACCTATGGCCGCAATCTGGAACAGGCGGTCGAGGCCGGGGCCTTTGGCGCGCCCTTCTATGTCGTGCCCGAGACCGGGCAACGGTTCTGGGGACAGGACCGACTGGATTTCCTGGACCGGCATCTGGCCACGGCCGGATGAGCCGCATCCATCGCAGGCATTGGCCGGGTGACCCCGAACGCCCCGCCCTGGCGCTGCATTGCATGTTGGCCAGCGGCAGCTATTGGGGTCCGATCGCAGAAAGGCTGGCCGGCCATGTCGATCTGCAGGGCTTCGACATGCCCGGCCACGGGCGCAGCGGCGATTGGCGGCCCGGCCCGGGCGATCCGGACTACCATACCGCCGTCACCCGCATCGCCGCCAGCTTCATCACCCGGCCAGTGGATCTGATCGGCCACAGCATGGGCGCGGTCGCGGCCCTGCGCATCGCGGTCGCGGCCCCCGATGCGGTCCGCAGCCTGACCCTGATCGAGCCGGTGCTGTTCGCTGCCAGCCCGGATGATCCCGCGCAACGGGCCCGCGACGAGGATTTCGCCACGGCGATCCGGGAAGGCCGCGACGCGGATGCAACCCGCGCTTTCCTGCGGGCCTGGGGCGCGCAATCCTATGACGCCATGCCCGAAGCGGCACGGGTCCAGATGCGCAAGCGGATCAGGCTGATCGCGGGACTGGAGGCGGCGCAGTGGCATGACAGCGCCGGCATCCTGCGCGATGGCGCGCTGGAGGCGATCGACGCGCCGGTGCTGCTGATCTCGGGCGCGGAATCGCCACCGGTAATTCACGCCATTGCCGATGCGCTGGCCGGGCGCCTGCCCGATGTCGGCCGTGCCAATGTGCCGGGTGCCGGCCACATGCTGCCGATCACCCATCCCGACGAGGTGGCCGGCCTGATCGGCGTCAATCTGGATCGGGCCTGACATGCCGATCCGCACGTGTCCAGGGCGGCCGGACCGCGCTTCCGCTGTCTTCTGACGGTCCGCTACAGGTCGAAATCGTCCACGTGACGCAAGGGTCCGATGGCCAGCCAGTCGGCGCGGATCCGGGCCACGCGGGTATCGCCCCAGGTGCGGAACACGATGTCGAAACCGTCACGGCTGATCTTCTCGGCCGAGATGTCCGCGCGCTGGTTGCTGCCCTCGGCGATGTCCCACATCGAGATCGTCACCTGCACGACGGGCGGCGACAGGAATGACGCTTCAAAGCCGATCCGGTGGCGGACGACGCGCGGGCCCGCGCCCGACCACATTTCGCCGCCCTCCTCGAACGCCGAAAACAGCAGACGTGTGCCCTGTGCCACGCCGACAGCCGCATGGCTGATACGCTGCATCAACATCAACCCTCTTCACCACGCCCGCCCGATCAGCCTAGCCAAGCAAGCGGAGAAGGAAAAGCCCCGGTCTGCGACCGGGGCCCGTCTGTCTGGTTCGGACTGACAGCGCGGAGGCCGCCTAGTCGGGGATTGTCGACTGGTTCGGGTCCAGCCCGATATGGCTGCCCATCGCCTCCATGTCGGCCAGCAGCTTGACCGCGGCAGCCACCACTTCCTCGCCGACGCTGTCGCGCTTTTCCTCGACCGCCTTCTTCTTGCGATGCGCCTCGGACATCATCTCGTTGAAGACATCCTGCGTCATCTCCTCGCGCGGGTGGCCGCGTTCGGCCAGCAGACTGACGGATTCGCCATTGATCTCGGCAAAGCCGCCGGTCACGGCGAAATCGGTCTGCGCGCCATCCTCGGCCACGACCGAGACGATGCCCGGACGCAGCGTGACGATGGTGGGTGCGTGGCCGGGCATCGCGGTCAGATCGCCTTCGGTCCCCGGCAGGCGGACCTCGCGCACCGGAACGGAGACGAGCCTCCGCTCGGGCGAAACGAGATCGAACTGCATGTTATCGGCCATCCTGTCCCCTTACGCGGCTTCCGAGGCCAGACGCTCGGCCTTGGCTTTGACCTGATCGATATCGCCGACCATGTAGAAGGCGGCTTCGGGCAGATGATCGTATTCGCCGGCGACCACGGCCTTGAAGGATGCGATGGTCTTTTCCAGCGGCACCTGGACGCCGTCCGAGCCGGTAAAGACCTTGGCCACGTCGAAGGGCTGGGACAGGAAACGCTGGATCTTGCGGGCCCGGGCCACGGTCAGCTTGTCCTCTTCGGACAGTTCGTCCATGCCCAGGATCGCGATGATGTCCTGCAGCGACTTGTATTTCTGCAAGATGCCCTGCACGTCGCGGGCGACGGTATAGTGTTCCTCGCCCAGGATCTGCGGATCCATCAGGCGCGACGAGCTGTCCAGCGGATCCACGGCGGGGTAGATGCCCAGTTCGGAAATCGCGCGCGACAGGTTGGTCGTCGCGTCAAGGTGGGCGAAGGTCGTTGCCGGCGCCGGGTCGGTCAGGTCGTCGGCCGGAACATAGACCGCCTGGATCGAGGTGATCGAGCCGTTCTTCGTCGAGGTGATGCGTTCCTGCATCGCGCCCATGTCGGTCGCCAGCGTCGGCTGGTAGCCCACGGCCGAAGGGATACGACCCAGCAGTGCCGACACCTCGGAACCCGCCTGCGTGAAGCGGAAGATGTTGTCCACGAAGAACAGCACGTCCGTGCCCGAAGCGTCGCGGAACTGTTCGGCCAGCGTCAGGCCGGTCAGCGCAACACGCATCCGCGCGCCCGGAGGCTCGTTCATCTGGCCATAGACCAGCGCAACCTGCGATTCAGACAGGTTGTCCGGCTTGATGACGCCGGATTCGACCATCTCGTGATACAGATCGTTGCCCTCGCGGGTCCGTTCGCCGACGCCCGCGAACACCGAATAGCCCGAATGCACCTTGGCGATGTTGTTGATCAGTTCCATGATCAGAACCGTCTTGCCGACACCCGCGCCGCCGAACAGGCCGATCTTGCCGCCCTTGGAATAGGGCGCCAGCAGGTCGATGACCTTGATGCCGGTGACCAGAATCTCGGACGAGGTTGCCTGGCTGGCGAAATCGGGGGCGGGCTGGTGGATGGCGCGGGTTTCGGTGGCCTGGATGGCCTCGCCTTCATCGACGGGTTCGCCGATGACGTTGATGATCCGACCCAGCGTCGCGTCGCCGACCGGAACCGTGATCGGGCCGCCGGTATCGCTGACGTCCTGGCCGCGGACCAGACCTTCCGAGGCGTCCATGGCGATGGTGCGGACGGTGTTCTCGCCCAGATGCTGCGCGACTTCCAGCACCAGCCTCTTGCCGTTGTTGTCGGTTTCCAGCGCGTTCAGGATCGCCGGCAGGTGGTCCTCGAACTGCACGTCGACGACGGCGCCGATCACCTGAGTAATTTTACCTTTGGCCTCTGCCATGTCTCTACCCCTACGTATCAGAGCGCCTCGGCGCCCGAAATGATTTCGATCAGCTCCTTGGTGATCGCGGCCTGACGCGAGCGGTTATACTCGGTCGTCAGGCGGTCGATCATGTCGCCCGCATTGCGCGTGGCGTTGTCCATGGCGCTCATCCGGGCCCCCTGTTCGGAGGCCGAATTTTCCAGCAAGGCCGCGAAGATCTGCGTCGCGACGGACCGCGGCAGCAATTCGGCCAGGATGGCGTTCTCGCCGGGTTCGTAATCGTAAAGCGAGGAGGCGCCGCCCTCCTCGACTCCTTCGGGCATTTCGGCCGGGATCACCTGCCGCGCGGTCGGAACCTGTCGGATCACCGATTCGAAGCGGTTGTAGAAGATCGTGGCGACATCGTATTCGCCGGATTCGAACCGCTCCAGCACCTCATCGGCGATCTGGCGGGCATTCGCATAGCCGACGCGCTTGACGTCTGACAGATCGACATGGCTGACGATCTGCTTGCCGTAGTCGCGGCGCAACTGCTCGCGGCCCTTCTTGCCGACGGTCAGGATGGTGACTTCCTTGCCCTCGCCCCGCAGGCGGTCGGCATGTTGCCGCGCCAGCTTGACGATCGAGCTGTTGAAGCCGCCGGCCAGACCGCGTTCGGCGGTCATCACCACAAGCAGGTGCTTGCGGTCCGAACCGGTGCCCGACAGCAGCCGGGGCGCGGTGTCCGAACCCTTGGCATTCTCGGTCAGCCCCGCCATCACCGCCGCCATCCGGTCGGCATAGGGGCGCGCGGCCTCGGCCGCTTCCTGCGCGCGGCGCAGTTTCGCGGCGGCGACCATCTGCATCGCCTTGGTGATCTTCCGCGTGTTCTTGACGCTTCCGATCCGGTTCTTCAGATCCTTGAGACTGGGCATCTATTCCCCCTCTCAGGCGCGCGACGTGTTGTATTCGTCCAGCGCCGCCTTGATCGCATCTTCCAGATCACCCGCCACCTTGCGGTCGTTCTTGGTGATATCATCCAGCAGATCCGATTTCTGGTTGCGCAGGAACTGGATCAGCCCCTCTTCCCAAGCCACGACCTCGCGCACCGGCACCTTGTCGATATAGCCTTTGGTGCCGGCATAGATGACGATGACGATTTCGGCGTTGGTCAGCGGCCGGTATTGCGGCTGCTTCATCAGCTCGGTCAGCCGCGAGCCGCGATTCAGCAGACGCTGCGTCGCCGCATCCAGATCCGATCCGAACTGCGCGAAGGCGGCCATCTCGCGATACTGCGCCAGTTCCAGCTTGACCGGACCGGCGACCGATTTCATCGCCTTGGTCTGCGCGGACGACCCCACCCGGCTGACCGACAGGCCGGTATTCACCGCCGGGCGGATGCCCTGGAAGAACAGATCGGTTTCCAGGAAGATCTGGCCATCGGTGATCGAGATCACGTTGGTCGGGATGAAGGCCGAAACGTCGCCGCCCTGGGTCTCGATGATCGGCAGCGCCGTCAGCGAACCGCCGCCATATTGCTCGTTCAGCTTGGCCGAGCGTTCCAGAAGGCGCGAATGCAGATAGAAGACGTCGCCCGGATAGGCTTCGCGGCCGGGCGGCCGGCGCAGCAGCAGCGACATCTGGCGATAGGCCACAGCCTGTTTGGACAGGTCGTCATAGATGATCAGCGCATCCATGCCGTTGTCGCGGAAATATTCGCCCATCGCGGTTGCCGAATAGGGCGCCAGGAACTGCATCGGCGCCGGATCCGAGGCGGTCGCCGCGACAACGATCGAATATTCCATCGCGCCGGTTTCTTCCAGCTTCTTCACCAGCTGGGCGACGGTCGAACGCTTCTGGCCGATGGCAACATAGACGCAATACAGCGTCTTCATGCCGTCGCCTTCGCGGCCGTTATAGTTCTTCTGGTTCAGGATCGCGTCCAGCGCCACGGCGGTCTTGCCGGTCTGCCGGTCGCCGATGATCAGCTCGCGCTGGCCACGGCCGATGGGAATCATCGCATCGACGGCCTTCAGGCCCGTGGCCATGGGTTCGTGCACCGATTTGCGCGGCATGATCCCCGGCGCCTTCACATCCGCAACCGCGCGGGCATCGGTCTCGATCGGGCCCTTGCCGTCGATCGGGTTGCCAAGGCCGTCCACCACGCGGCCCAGCAGCGCCCTGCCGACGGGAACGTCCACGATCGAGCGCGTGCGCTTGACGGTGTCGCCTTCCTTGATGTCGCGGTCGTCGCCGAAGATCACGACACCCACGTTGTCGGTCTCAAGGTTCAGCACCATGCCCCGGACACCGCCGGGAAACTCGACCATCTCGCCGGCCTGCACCTTGTCGAGGCCGTAAACGCGGGCGATGCCGTCACCGACCGACAGCACCTGGCCGACCTCGGCCACCTCGGCATCCTGACCGAAATTCTTGATCTGATCCTTGAGGATGGCCGAAATCTCGGCAGCCTGGATTCCCATTATCCGACCTCTTTCATAGCGTTCTGGAGGGAGGCGAGCTTCGAGCGGACCGACGAATCGACCATCTGCGAGCCCAGCTTGACAATCATGCCGCCGATGAGGCTTTCATCGACGCGAGTGTTCAGTTTCACGGTCTTGCCGGATTTTTCGGCCAGCGTGTCGCGCAGCCGTTTCTGCTGATCGTCGCTCAGCGCGACGGCGCTGGTGACATCGGCTGTAACCTCGCCGCGTTCGACGGCAATAAGCCGCTGCAACTGGCCCAGAAGCTGCGGCAGCACGAACAGGCGGCGGTTCTGCGCCATCAGTTTCAGCGTGTTCGACAGGGTCTTAGACAACCCCATCTTGTCGGCCAGCGCGGCGATCGCACGCGATTGCTGATCGCGGGTATAGATCGGAGAGGCGATCAGGTTGCGCAGATCGTCGCTGTCGTCCAGCGCGGCGATCAGGTCATCCGTCTGGCGGGCCAGATCGTCCAGCCCTCCATCGTCCTTCACGATGTCGAAGACGGCCTGCGCATAGCGTCCGGCGATGCTCTGGGACATGGATACAGAGTTGGCCACGGTCATCCTTCAGGTTTGCGCAAACCCCGCTGGCGGGCCGGGAAGGTTCCGGTCAGTCGCGGGGCGCGCGGGTCGCGGTGGTGCGGCTCTTGGGGCCGCCCATGAATCTGCGGTGTCTCTAGCAGGTGATTCCGTGGGCGGCAACCGCCAAGCACACGGTAATGAGAGTGTCGCGGCCCTGATTGCGGTGCCGGTCACCCCGACGCCAGGCACGCCGTCATGCGGTTCACGCGGGATCGGTCATCGCTGCGCGAAATCTCATGCCCCCGACTGCGGCGGGCTGTCGCATGGGCCGGCTCGCCGCAGCGACCGCCATGCACACGAGAACCATGGGCCATCGAGATCGCCTGCGGCGCGTCCTTGCCGGGGCCGCCCTCATCGCCGTCTTGCGATTCCGGCCCGCTGGACGCCGCCCCGTCGCGCCGTGCCCGCCCGTCCCGGCCGTGGCAGCCCGACGCCGTCCAGGATCTCGCGCGGGCCGGGAACCTGGATCGCCCGCCCCGGCCCGACGGGCGCGCGGGTCTGCTTGGCCAGTTCGATCAGCACCACACCGGCGATCAGAACCCGGCTGATCCTGGCCCCGGTGCGTTCCCACATCTGAGCGCTGCCCAGCCAGAAACGCCGGTCCGAGGGCGGAATATAGACCGCCGATCCATGCCAATGCGCCACGAACCCGGACTTGCGCGTCTGCGATTCGATCTGCCCGGCCGTATAGCTGCGGCCCAGCCCGAAGGGTGTGCCGTCCGACGCCGCCCAAAGCCCGGCCCGGTTCGGCACCATCACCATCATCCGCCCACCCGGCCCAAGCGCGCGCCAGGCTTCGTCCAGCAGCGCGGCGGGATGGTCGCTGGTCTCCAGTCCGTGCAGCATCACCAGCCGGTCGATGCTGCCGGTCTCGACCGGCCAGGCGGTCTCATCGCACAGCACGCTGTGGTTGGGCATCCCCGCGGGCCAACCCATCACACCCTGCGGCCCCGGCATCAGCGCCATCACCCGGCGCGCCCCGGCCAGATAGGGCCGAAGCATCGGCGCGGCGAAGCCAAAGCCAGCCACGGTCATCGCCGCGCAGCGTTCCGGCGGCCAGCGGTCCGTCAGCCGGTCGCGCAGGATCCGCTGCACCACCCGGCCCAGCGACCGTTGATAATAGAACCGGCGTAGATCGTTGATGTCGTGATGCATTGCGCCCCGGCCCGGCTTCGGTCACGCTGAGCACAGCACAGAGGAAGGGATTTGCCAATGCCGCTGGAACTGATCACCTTGCGCTGCCTGCGCGACAACTACGCCTATCTCGTCCATGGCGCCGCCGGCACCGCCCTGATCGACGCGCCCGAGGCGATGCCGGTGCTGACCGAGCTTGAGGCGCGCGGCTGGGGACTGGATGCCATCCTGCTGACTCATCATCACGACGATCACGTTCAGGCCGTGACCGAGATCGTGGCCCGGACCGGCGCCAGGGTCATCGGCCATGCTGCGGATGCCGGCCGCCTGCCGCCGCTGGATGTCCGTGCCACGCCGGGCGTGCCGCTGGAGATTCTGGGCGAACCGGTCGAGGTCATCGACGTTTCGGGTCACACGATCGGCCATGTCGCCTTCCACCTTCCGCAATCGAAACTGGCCTTCACCGCCGACAGCCTGATGGCACTTGGCTGTGGACGCCTGTTCGAGGGCGATGCGCCGACGATGTGGGACAGTCTGTCCCGGCTGAACGCCCTGCCGGGCGACACGCTGATCTGTTCGGGCCATGATTATTGCGCCGCGAACGGCGCCTTCGCATTGTCGGTCGATCCTGAAAACCAGGCGTTGAAGGATCGCCTGACCGCCGTGGACGAGGCCCGCCAGCCCTGTTCGCCCGCCACCCTTCAGGAAGAGCGCGCGACCAATCCGTTCCTGCGCGTCGATGCGCTGCGCGGGGGGCTGGGCATGCAGGGCGCTTCGGATTGCGAGGTCTTCGCGCGGCTGCGCAAGATGAAGGACGCGTTTTGAGCGGGCCGGAACCGAGGCGTGGCGGCGGGCGTCTTGTCTTGAAAAACGCACGCCGCGGCATCACATCTGCCTCACCCAAGGCAAAATCGCGGCATATTGGAGAAAAACCTCTTGATGCCGCGCAAAATCCACCAAAAATTAACTGCATCGTGACAGTCTGGGCAGGTGGGTCTTTCGATGCGCCCATACCGCCAGCCGACTGACAGGAGACGACCGTGCCAAGTTTCTCGACCTCCCTGGAACAGGCCATTCATCAAGCCCTCGCGCTGGCCAATGAACATCGCCACGAACTTGCAACGCTGGAACATCTGTTGCTGGCGCTGACCGAGGAACCCGAGGCGGTCAAGGTCATGCGGGCCTGCAACGTCGATCTGGAAGAACTGCGCAAGTTGCTGATCGACTTCATCGAGGATGATCTCTCGACGCTGATCACCGATATCGAAGGTTCCGAGGCGGTGCCGACCGCTGCCTTCCAGCGCGTGATCCAGCGCGCCGCGATTCATGTCCAGAGCTCGGGCCGGCAAGAGGTCACGGGTGCGAATGTGCTGGTGGCGATCTTCGCCGAACGCGAATCCAACGCGGCCTTCTTCTTGCAGGAAATGGACATGACCCGTTACGACGCGGTCAACTTCATCGCCCATGGGGTCGCCAAGAACCCCTCGTTCAGCGAACCGCGCAAGGTCGCAGGCTCGGACGAGCCGGTCGAGCAGAAGCAGGCCGAAAAGGCACAGGAGGCCAGGGACGAAACGGCTCTGGCGAAATATTGCGTCGATCTGAACGCGAAATCGAAGAAGGGCGACGTCGATCCGCTGATCGGCCGCGAACCCGAGGTCGAACGTTGCATTCAGGTCCTGTGCCGGCGGCGCAAGAACAACCCGCTTCTGGTGGGCGATCCGGGCGTCGGCAAGACCGCCATCGCCGAGGGCTTGGCCAAGAAGATCATCGAGGGCCAGACGCCCGAGGTTCTGTCCGGCGCCACGATCTTCTCGCTCGATATGGGCGCGTTGCTGGCCGGCACCCGCTATCGCGGCGATTTCGAGGAAAGGCTGAAGGCCGTGGTCAAGGAACTGGAAGACCACGACGACGCCATCCTGTTCATCGACGAGATTCATACGGTGATCGGCGCCGGCGCAACCTCGGGCGGGGCGATGGATGCCTCGAATTTGCTGAAACCTGCTTTGGCGGGCGGCAAGCTGCGCTGCATGGGTTCGACCACCTACAAGGAATACCGCCAGCATTTCGAGAAGGACCGCGCGCTGTCGCGCCGGTTCCAGAAGATCGACGTGAACGAGCCCTCGGTGTCGGACGCCGTCAAGATCCTGATGGGGCTGAAGCCGCATTTCGAAAAGCATCACGAGTTGCGCTATACCAACGACGCGATCAGGTCTGCGGTCGAACTGGCCAGCCGCTATATCAATGACCGCAAGTTGCCCGACAGCGCCATCGACGTGATCGACGAGGCCGGCGCGGCGCAGCATCTGGTGGCCGAAAGCCGGCGGCGCAAGACCATCAGTCCCAAGGAGATCGAGGCCGTCGTGGCCAAGATAGCCCGCATCCCGCCGAAGAATGTCAGCAAGGACGATGCCGAGGTTCTGCGCGATCTGGAAACCACGCTGAAGCGGGTCGTCTTTGGCCAGGACGATGCCATCGGCGCGCTGTCCTCGGCCATCAAGCTGGCGCGGGCCGGCCTGCGCGAACCTGAAAAACCGATCGGCAACTACTTGTTTGCCGGGCCGACCGGCGTCGGCAAGACCGAGGTCGCCAAACAGCTTGCATCGATCCTGGGCGTCGAATTGCTGCGTTTCGACATGTCTGAATACATGGAGAAACACGCCGTCAGCCGCCTGATTGGCGCGCCGCCGGGTTATGTCGGTTTCGACCAGGGCGGGCTGCTGACCGACGGGGTCGACCAGCATCCGCATTCGGTGCTGCTGCTGGACGAAATCGAGAAGGCGCATCCGGATGTCTTCAACATCCTGTTGCAGGTGATGGATCATGGCAAGCTGACCGACCATAACGGTCGGCAGGTGGATTTCCGCAACGTGATCCTGATCATGACCTCGAATGCCGGTGCGGCGGACATGCAGAAGGCCGCCATCGGTTTTGGCCGCGACAAGCGCGAAGGCGAGGATACGGCGGCGATCGAGCGCACCTTCACGCCGGAATTCCGCAACCGTCTGGACGCCGTGATCAGCTTCGCGCCGCTGTCGCGCGAGGTCGTGGTCCATGTGGTCGAGAAGTTCGTGCTGCAACTGGAAGCGCAACTGATGGACCGCAACGTCCATATCGAACTGACCCCTGAGGCCGCCGACTGGCTGGCGGAAAAGGGCTATGACGATCAGATGGGCGCGCGTCCGCTGGGCCGGGTGATTCAGGAGAACATCAAGAAGCCTCTGGCCGAGGAATTGCTGTTCGGACGCCTGATGAAAGGTGGCGTGGTGCGGGTGAAGATCGAAGACGACAAGCCCGCCTTCGACATCACCGGTCCCGACGCGCCGCGAATCGGCAAATCCAGGACTCCGCTTTTGACGGCGGACTGACGCCAACCCTTGTTCTGACAGCCGACCAGACCGCCGGGCCATCGCCCGGCGGTTTTTTCGTTGCCGATCCCGGATGCCTGGGATGAACCTGCCCTGCCCCAGCCTCTGCGTCCGGGCGCGGCGCGACGGCCGGGCCCAGGGTCTGCGCAACGCGCGCGACGGTCTCAGTAAAGTCCGCCCGAGGACATGGTTCCGAAATCGGTGCTTCGCGGAATGACCTTGCGCTTGCCCGTCGAGGTGGTGATGGAGGTCGCGCCGCGCGAGCCTGATCCGGCCTCCCACGGCAGAACCGGCGTCGCATCACCAAATCCCGAAATCACCACCGGCGACAGCCAGTCGGGATCGGTGCCGTCGCGGAAATATTCGGCGATGACGTTGTCGCCCGAGGCAGAATCGGGCAGGCGCTGCCCGGTGAAGCGGTCGATCTTTACCCAGTATCCGCCGGGGGGAACCTTGAAATCGGTGCCGCCGAATTCCTTGATGGCCTGCCGCATGAAGGCATTGAAGACCGGCACGCACAGGGTTCCGCCAAAAGCGTTCGCGCCCAGCGTGCGGGGCTGGTCGTAACCCAGATAGCAGCCGGCGACGATGTTCGAGGAAAAGCCGATGAACCAGACGTCCTTGGCGTCGTTGGTCGTGCCGGTCTTGCCCGCGATCGGCACCGGCAGGTTCACCCCCTTGCCCGAGCCACGCTTGACCACGCCCTGCATCATCGAGGTCAGCTGATAGGCGGTAACCGCGTCCATCACCCTTTCGCGGTTCGATAAGATGACCGGCCCCTCTCCGGCGGGCCAGACTTCCCGGCTGCAGGTCTCGCAGACGCGCCGGTCATGGCGATAGATCGTGCGTCCGCGCCGGTCCTGAACCCGGTCCACCAGCGTCGGTTCGACCCGCTCGCCGCCATTGGCGAACATCGCATAGGCCGCGACCATGCGGAACAGCGTCGTCTCCTGCGCGCCAAGGGCATTGGCGAGAAAGGGCTTCAGCCGGTCATAGGCGCCGAACCGTTCGGCATATTCGGCGACGCGGTCCATGCCGATATCCTGGGCGATGCGGATCGTCATCAGGTTGCGCGATTGCTCGATCCCGGTCCGCATCGGCGACGGCCCGAAGTTTCGCCCGCCCGCGTTCTTGGGCTCCCACAGGCCCTCGGGCGTGTTCAGCGTGATCGGTTCGTCCAGAACGATGGTCGCGGGGGTGTAGTTGTTGTCCAGCGCGGCGGCATAGACGAATGGCTTGAAACTGGATCCCGGCTGCCGCATCGCCTGGGTCGCCCGGTTGAATACCGAAGATTGATAGGAAAATCCGCCCTGCATCGCCATGACCCGACCGGTATTGACATCCATCGCCATGAACCCGCCCTCGATCTCGGGCACCTGTCGCAGGGTCCAGCGGAGGAAGCTGCCGTCACTGTCCGAGACCATCGGCCTGACCAGCACCACATCGCCCACCGAAACCAGATCGCCCGCGACCTGCGCGCGCGGTCCCGGCCTGCCGCTGTCGCCATCCAGCTTGCGCGCCCATTGCACGTCCCTGGCAACGATCCAGTGGCCGTCCTGATTCTCCTCGATGCCCTCGATGCCGATCCGCGCGTCCGAGGCGCCCACCTCCAGCACGACGGCGGGCCGCCAGCCGGGAATGTCGCGCGGCACACGAGTGGCGAACAGCGCGCCGCGCCAGGTCGCCTCGTCCTGCAACTGATCCTCGGGGATGGTCTTGCCGGTGCCACGCCACAGGCCACGTCCGCGATCATATTGCTCCAGCGCCTCGCGCAGTGCCTCGGCGGCGGCGGCCTGCAGGTTGGGATCGACGGTGGCGCGGATGGTCAGACCTCCGCCGAAAAACTCGTCATAGCCGAATTCGCGGCTCAACTGGCGGCGAATCTCGTCGGTGAAATAGTCGCGCGTCGGCATTTGCTCGCGGAAATCGGGATAATCGCCGTTCTGCACCGATTTCAGCGGCAGCCTGGCCTCGGCCTGGTAGGTCGCCTCGTCGAGATAGCCGTTCTGCCACATCTCGCGCAGGACATAATTCCGGCGTTCGGTGACCCGGTCCTTCTGGCGCACGGGATGATAGCGGCCGGGTGCCTGCGGCAGCGCGGCCAGCATCGCCGCCTCATGCGGGGCCAGTTCGGTCAGCGACTTGTTGAAATAGACCTGCGCGGCCGCGGCGACGCCATAGCTGTTCTGGCCCAGATAGATCTCGTTCAGATAAAGTTCCAGGATCTTGTCCTTGGACAACGATCGTTCCAGCCGCGAGGCGAGGATCAGCTCCTTCACCTTCCTCTCGACGCTGCGGTCACTGGACAGCAGAAAATTCTTCATCACCTGCTGGGTGATGGTCGAGGCACCGCGCAACTCGCGTCCACCGGTGCGCGCGGCCTCGAATGCCGCTCCCACGATGCCGCGAATGTCGTAGCCGGGATGGACGTAGAAATTCTTGTCCTCGGCGCTGATGAACGCCTCCTTCACCAGAACCGGGATTTCCTCGACCGGCACGAAGATGCGCCGTTCCTCGGCGAATTCGTCGATCAGACGTCCCTCGCCGGAATAGATCCGGCTGATGGTCTTGGGGCTGTACTGGGCCAGCGTCTCGTAGCTGGGCAGATCGCGCGAATAGACCCAGAAAATGCCACCGACGGTCAGCGCCGCAAAGAAGCTCGCGGTCGTGATCCAGGAAAAGATCGCCCCGAAGAAGGACAGGATGGCGCGCAGCACGGTAGCGAGGCCTCTCGACTTGGTGAGATGTCTATAGCGGTGCGGCGGGGACGGGTCAAAACAACAACGCCGCCTCACAGGGCTGTGTGGGTCTATTGTCGCAGCATCGGGGCGCGCGTCGCCTGGTCGCGCGCCCAGCCCTGGACCGCCTGGGCCAGCGCCCGCACCATGCCCGCCCGCCAGGCGGGATCGGTCAGATTGGCCCGATCGGTCGAATCCGAGATGAATCCAAGCTCCAGTAGGACCGACGGGATGTCGGGCGATTTCAGCACCGAAAAGGCCGCGCCCTGCACCGGGTCGGCGTGCAGCCCGATCGCCATCAGCGCCATGCGCGAAGCCAGCCAGCGCGCGAAATCCTGCGACCGGGGCTGAATATCGGTGCGGGCGAAATCCATCATCGCGGCGGCCAGGGCATCATCCTGTCCCGACAGATCGACCCCGGTCAGCAGATCGTCGCGGTCATGGCGCAGCGTCAGTTGCGAGGCCGCGCGCGCATTCGAGGCCGGGTTCCAGACATAGATCGTCGCCCCCGCCGCCTGCCCCTCGGGCAAGGCATCGGCATGAAGCGAGATGAACAGATCCGCAGCCTCGGTTCGCGCGATGGTCGGACGGTTGTCCAGCCGGACGAATATGTCATCTTCGCGCGTCATCACCACCTCGATGCCGCGTTCCTCCAGCGCGTCGCGCAATTCCTGTCCGAAGGTGAGAACAAGATCGGCCTCGGTCTCTCCACCAGCCTCGGCGCCCGGGTCGAAACCGCCATGGCCGGGATCCAGCACCACCTTCAGCGCGGGTTTCGGCGGCATGGCGTCCTGCTTGACCGGGGGCGGCAGGTTCTGCATCGCCGTCGTCGCCGAGGGGCGCGGCGCGAAATCGGCCTCCTTCACCGGTGACAGCGAGACGCGGATCTCGGGCGCGGGGCGGCGGGTATCCTGACCGGCCTTCTCGATCCGGTAGGGTCCGGGCAGTTCCACCACGATCCGCCCCCAGCCGCGCCGGAACCGGCCCCAGCGGATCGCGGGCACATTGTCGGCACCGAACAGATCCGCCGCGTCAAGCCCGCTGAAATCGACGCCCTCAAGATCGACGATCAGCCGCGCCGGATCGGCAACCAGATAGGCGCGATAGGGCACCGCCCGGTCCAGCGTCAGGCGCAGTTCCAGCGGCGGTGGCCGGCCCCACCAGCCGCGCCCCGTCCGCACCAGCGCCGATGCACCCAGATCGGGCCGCGCCGGTTGTTCCTGTGCCGCCGCACCCTCGGCCAGCAACCCCAGCAGCAGCGCAAGGATCAGCGCCGCAACCCTCATCTTTGGGCCATGAACCGTTCCAGCCGCCGCAATCCCTCGGCAATGTCCGCGGTCGAGCGGGCATAGGAAAAGCGCAATGTGCGCGCGCCCCGCTGGGGATCGAAATCCAGCCCCGGCGTAGCCGCGACACCGGCCCTGTCAAGAATCTCGGCCGCAAAGGCCCGCGAATCCGGGGTCAGTTCCGAGACATCGGCATAGACATAAAAGGCGCCCTCCGGCGGTGCGATCCTGGCAAAGCCTGCCTTCGGCAGCGCCTCCAGCATCAAGCGGCGATTTTCGGAATAGACGGCCAGATTGGCCTCGGCCTCGTCGATGCAATCCAGCGCCGCAAGCGCCGCGACCTGGCTCGCATGGGGCGGGCAGATGAACAGGTTCTGCGCCAAACGTTCGACGATTCGCAGATGGCTGTCGGGAACGACCATCCAGCCTATTCTCCATCCAGTCATGGAAAAGTATTTGCTGAAGGAATTTACGACGAAAACCTCGTCCGTCACTTCAAGCGCGGAATGGCAGCGGTCACCATAGGACAACCCGTGATAGATCTCGTCCGAGATGACCGCCATGCCGCGCCCCCGGGCGGCGTCGGTCAGCGCCTGCAATTCGTCCAGCCGCAGCACCGTTCCGGACGGATTGCCCGGCGAGGCGAGGATCAGCCCCTCGGCCCGTGGCAATTCCTGCGGCCGCGGCTGGTAGCGGTCGACAGACCGCGTCGGGATGCCCACGGGTTCCAGCGACATGGCTCGAAGGATCTGGCGATACGAGGGATAGCCGGGATACCCCATCGCCACCCGGTCGCCCGCATCGAACAGCGCGGAAAAAGCCAGAATGAAGGCGCCGCTGCTGCCGGGGGTGACGACCACGCGCGCGGGATCCAGTTCGACACCATACCAGCGCCGGTAAAGCCCCGCGATCCCCTGCCGCAATTGCGGCAGACCCAATGCCCCGGTATAGCCCAGCGGCTGGTCCAGCGCGCGCGCCAGCGCCTTGCGGGCACCTTGCGGGGCGGGGGTGCCGGGCTGGCCGACCTCCATATGAATGATGTGGCGGCCCTCGGCCTCGGCGCGAGAGGCGGCCTCCATCACGTCCATGACGATGAACGGGTCCACCTGCCCGCGAACGGAATGTCGCATTTGCTGCCTGCCTCGATCTTTCGTTTTGCACCTTCTACCGCGAGCCACGTCCCGGCTCTAGCCTTTTGGCGGGCTCATGCAGCCTTCTACCCGCATTTCTGGCCGGATTCTTCACGATTGCCGCAAATCGCAGAAATGCCGGCATCATGCCCGTTCGCCGCTCTGGTCCGCCTGAAACTGGATGCCGGGATGCTATCCCGCAAGGAAATCTCCACGCCCTCGCGCTCTTTCCAAATACCTCGGGGGAGTCGCCGCAGGCGACGGGGGCAGCGCCCCCGCGCTTCAGGCCCGGAGCATCGTCCGGCCCAGGATGTGATCGGCCGCCTTCTCGCCCGTCATGATCGAGGGGGCGTTCAGGTTTCCGTTGGTGATACGCGGAAAGACCGAGGAATCGGCCACGCGCAGCCCTTCGACCCCGATCACGCGCAGTTCCGGATCGACCACGGCCTCGGGGTCGCCCGGCTGGCCGATCCTTGCAGTCCCGCAGGGGTGATAGGCCGATTCCGCGTGCTCACGAATGAAGGCGTCGATCTGGGCATCGGTCACGACCTCGCCGCCGGGCTGGATTTCATCACCGCGATATTCCTTGAAAGCGGGTTGATCGAAGATCCTGCGAGTCAGGCGCACGCAGGCGCGAAACTCTTTCCAGTCATCTGGATGCGACATGTAATTGAAGTGAATTACAGGGGGCTTTTCGGGATCGGACGAGTCCAGCCTGACAGAGCCGCGCGATTTCGACCGCATCGGCCCGACATGGGCCTGAAAGCCATGACCGCTGGCCGCCGCCTTGCCGTCATAGCGCACGGCCAGCGGCAGAAAGTGATACTGGATGTCGGGATAATCGACACCCTCGCCCGAGCAGATGAAGCCGCAGCTTTCGAACTGGTTCGACGCGCCCAGACCCGTCTTTTGCAGGAGCCATTCGATCCCGACCCGGCTTTTGCCCAGAAGGTTGTAGTAGGTATACAGGCTGACCGGCTTCAATGCCTTGTATTGCATATATATTTCAAGGTGATCCTGCAGATTTGCGCCGACGCCGGGACGATCCGCGCGGACCCTGATTTCGTGTTCGCGCAGGTGATCGGCCGGGCCGATCCCCGACAGCATCAGCAGTTTCGGCGTGTTGATCGAACTGGCCGACAGGATCACCTCGCGGCCCGCACCGACCGTCTCGATCCTGCCCTTGCGCTGGATTTCGACCCCGGTGGCGCGGTTGCCGACAAAGATGACGCGCCGCGCAAGCGCCCGGATGACCCTCAGTTTGCCCGACTTCAGCGCCGGGCGCAGATAGGCGTTGGCGGCGGACCAGCGACGTCCCCGCCAGATCGTCGCCTCCATGGGGCCGAAACCCTCCTGATTTTCGCCGTTGTAGTCGGGCGTATAGGGCCATCCGGCCTGCTGGCCGGCCTCGATGAAGGCATTGAACAGCGGATTGCGGCGCTTGCCGCGCGTCACGTGCAGGGGCCCGTCCGTGCCGCGCAGCGGGCTGTCGCCGCCGTGCCAGTTTTCCATGCGCTTGAAGTAGGGCAGCACATCGGCATAGCCCCATCCGGTCGCGCCCTGATCGGCCCAATGGTCGAAATCCTTGCGGTTGCCGCGCACGAAGACCATGCCGTTGATCGAGGACGATCCGCCCAGCACCTTGCCGCGCGGAGTGGCAAGGCGGCGGCCGCCCAGATGGTCCTCGGGGGCGCTGGAGAAGCCCCAGTCATAGCGGGGCATGTTCATCGGATAGGACAGCGCGCCCGGCATCTGGATGAAGATCCCGAAATCGCTGCCGCCGAATTCGATCAGAGCGACGGTCCGGCCGGCCTCGGTCAGACGGTAGGCCAGCGCGCAG
Organism: Paracoccus sp. L-17; assembly: GCF_056857655.1. Taxonomy (NCBI): domain Bacteria; kingdom Pseudomonadati; phylum Pseudomonadota; class Alphaproteobacteria; order Rhodobacterales; family Paracoccaceae; genus Paracoccus; species Paracoccus sp. L-17. The sequence continues at coordinate 17,693 of NZ_JBSXNM010000025.1, read as the reverse complement.
CCTGCGCTTCCCGCTCCGACAATGACATAATCCGGTTGAGACATCGTTTATAACCCCTTGTCAGGATTTCATTTCAATAGGGCGCCTCGACCCCGCCCATACCCACATAGACGGACTTCAGTTGCGAGTAGTGTTCGATCGCGGCGGCGGAATTCTCGCGCCCCAGACCGGACAGTTTCACGCCACCGAAAGGCATTTCGACCGGCGTCAGATTATAGGCGTTGATCCAGCAGGTGCCGGCTTCCAGCGCCGCAGCGACCCGGTGGCCGCGCGCCAGATCCCGTGTGAAGACGCCTGCGGCAAGCCCGAACCCGGTATCATTGGCGCGGCCGATCACCTCGTCCTCGTCGCGGAAGGACAGCGTGGTCATGACCGGGCCGAAGATTTCGTCGCGCGCGATCACCATGTCGTCGGAGGCATCGGTGAAGACGGTGGGCGGAACAAAGGCGCCCTCGCCCGGCCCGCCGCACAGGATCCGCGCCCCGGCGGCCTGCCCCTGCGCGATCATGGCGCGGATCTTTCCGGCCTGGGCGGGACTGACGATGGGCCCATGCTGGGTTTCGGGATCAAGCGGATCGCCCATCTTCACCTCGCCCAAACGCTGGGACAGGCGATCCAGAAACGCCTCGCGGATGCCTTCCTGCAGGAACACGCGGGTGCCGTTGGAGCAGATCTGGCCCGACGAATAGAAGTTTGCCAGCACGGCGGCGCCGACCGCGTCTTCCAGATCGGCATCGTCAAAGACGATCAGCGGCGACTTGCCGCCCAGCTCCATCGTGACATGGCGCATTCCCTCGGCCGCCGCTGCATAGACGCGCCGCCCGGTGGGGACCGATCCGGTCAGCGAGACCTTGGCGACATGCGGGTCGCCCACCAGCGCCGCGCCAACCTGACCGCCGCCCTGAACCACGCTGAAGATCCCTGCGGGCAAACCGGCCTCGGCCAGAATCTCGGCCAGTTTCAAGGCGCCTAGCGGAGTTTCTTCGGACGGTTTGAAGACCATGGCATTGCCCATGACCAGCGCCGGCGCCGCCTTCCAGCAGGCGATCTGGCTGGGATAGTTCCAGGCACCGATGCCGGCGCAGACGCCAAGCGCCTCGCGTCGCGTATAGGCCCAGTCGCGGCCCAGCGGGATCATCTGGCCGGTCAGGCCGGCCGCCAGCCCACCGAAGAATTCCAGCGCCGCCGCCCCCGATTCCCAATCGGCGACCAGCGTTTCCTGAATCGGCTTTCCGGTATCCAGCGTCTCCAGCCGCGACAGATCCGCGTTGCGGTCTCGGATGATGGCGGCCGCACGGATCAGGACGCGGCCGCGTTCGACCGGCGCCAGGGCGGCCCATGCGGGCTGCGCCCCCGCCGCCGCGCGACAGGCATCGGCGACTTGTGCCGGGCTGGCTTCGCGCAGCGAGGCGATTTCCTCGCCGGTATAGGGATAGAGGACGGGCAGAACCGCGCCCTCGCCCTCGACCGGGCGTCCGGCGATGAAAAGGCTGGCTTCGGGTTGGGCAATGTGGCTCATGACAGGGCCTCTTCCAGATAATCCTTGATGGTTTTCAGCGCCGCGACGGGATCGGTTGGGCCCGGCGTCAGCACCGCGCGCAGATAGACTCCGTCGATCAGCGCGCCGACGGTGCGGGCGGTCTGGTGCGGCTGGTCGCTGAGCCCGCGCAAGGCCACGACCAGGTTCGACTGCAACCGTCTGTGATAGACCCGCAAGAGCCGCGCGGCCTGAGCGTCCGTCAACGACAGGACATAGAAATTCAGCCATGCGCTGATCGTCTCGCGCTGGAAATTCTGCGGCGCGAAACTGGCCTCGACGATCGCGTCCAGCCGCCCGCGCCGCCCGCGTCCGGGCAGCGATTCAAGCACCGAATTGCCATAAACCCGCAAGATATAGCGCATCGCTTGCAGGAACAGTTGGTCCTTCGAGCCGAAATAGTGATGTGCCAGGGCCGGCGACATGCCGGCCCGGCGCGCGATCTGGGCCACGGTCACGTCCAGCGAGCCCGCGCGCCCGACCTCGAAGATCGTGGCGTTGATTAACGCGGCTTTTCGGATAGGCTCGGCGCCGAGTTTGGGCATGAACGGACCTGACGGGCTGGAATTCCGGTTGCTTTTCGTGTCTAACCCACCTTTAATTGACTGGTCAATCAAGAACAGGGAGTCAGACATGAATCAGACATTCATCGCAGCCGCGCTGGCGCTTGGCACCGCGCTGAGCAGCGGGACCGCCTATGCGCAGGAATCCGGCCAGTGCCGGAAGGTGACCTTCTCGGATGTGGGCTGGACCGACATCACCGCGACGACGGCGCTGGCCTCGACCGTGCTGCAGGCGATCGGCTATGATACCGAGACCAAGATCCTGTCGGTGCCGGTGACCTATACCGCGCTGTCGACCGATGATGTGGATATTTTCCTGGGCAACTGGATGCCAACGATGGAGGCCGACATCGCCCCCTATCGCGATGCGGGCACGGTGGATACGGTGCGCACCAACCTGACCGGCGCCAAATACACCCTGGCCACGAACCAGGCCGGTGCCGATCTGGGCATCGACGATTTCAGCAAGATCGCCGGGCAGAAGGACGCGCTGGACGGCAAGATCTATGGCATCGAGCCCGGCAATGACGGCAATCGGCTGCTTCTGGAAATGGTGGCCAATGACAAGTTCGGCCTGGGCACGTTCGAGGTGGTCGAATCCAGCGAACAGGGAATGCTGGCCCAGGTCGGGCGCGCGGTGAATGCCGGCAAGCCGATTGTCTTTCTGGGATGGGAGCCGCATCCGATGAACGCCCAGTTCAAGATGACCTATCTGTCGGGCGGCGACGACGTGTTCGGCCCCGATTTCGGCGGCGCCGAGGTGCGCACGAACACGCGCGCAGGCTATGTCAGCGAATGTCCCAATGTCGGCAAGTTCCTGGAGAACCTGGAATTCACCCTGCCGATGGAAAACGAGGTCATGGGCAAGATCCTGAACGACGGACAGGACCCGATGGCTGCCGCGAAGGAATGGCTGCAAGCCAATCCCGATGCCGCAAAGCCCTGGCTGGACGGCGTGACCACGGTGGACGGCAACGACGCGCAGGCGGCGCTGGACGCGGCGCTTCAGGGCTGAGCCGCGCAACAACAGTGAACGGCCCCGCCGCCTTGCCCGAGGCGGCGGGGCGCCATGCCGGAACCGGCGCGGGGCCATGCCGCCAGACAGGCGCGCCGAAACGAGGGAACCATTGATGGATTGGCTGACAGGACTGGTGACAGACAACAAGATCCCGGTCGGGGCCACGGCCAAGGCCGTCTTCGACTGGCTGAACGCCAATGCCGCCTGGCTGTTCAACGCGCTGTCCGCCGCGATGGACTGGCTGATCGGGCGCATCCTGGCCGGGCTGGAATTTCCCTCTCCCTTCGCCTTCATCGCCATCGCCGTCGCGTTGACCTTTGCGTTGCAACGCAACTGGAAGACCTGCCTTCTGGTCGCGCTTGGGCTGCTGTTCATCCTCAACCAGGGTTACTGGAACGAGATGCAGCAATCGCTGACGCTGGTTCTGGCGGCCTGCATCGTCTGCATGGCGATCGGCGTGCCCATCGGCATCGCCGCCGCGCATCGGCCGCGGCTGTATTCATGGATGCGCCCGGTTCTCGATCTGATGCAGACGCTGCCGACCTTCGTCTACCTGATCCCGGCCATCGTCTTTTTCGGCATCGGCATGGTGCCGGGCCTTCTGGCCACCGTCATCTTCGTGCTGCCCGCGCCGATCCGGTTGACCCAGCTTGGCATCAGTTCGACCCCGGATTCGCTGATCGAGGCCGCGCGGGCCTTCGGGGCCACCAACCGGCAGCTTCTGTGGAAGGTGGAACTGCCAAGCGCCCTGCCCCAGATCATGGCGGGACTTAACCAGACCATCATGCTGTCGCTGTCGATGGTGGTGATCGCGGCTCTGGTGGGCGCATCGGGGCTGGGCGTGCCGGTGGTCAGGGCGCTGAACAGCGTCAATACGTCGCTGGGTTTCGAGTCGGGCTTCGTGATCGTGGTTGTCGCGATCCTGCTGGACTGGATGCTGCGCATGGAGGGGCGGAAATGACCGACGAGACACCGAATGCCGTCGAATTCGACAAGGTCAGCATCGTCTTCGGCGACAGGCCGGAAGCCGCCCTGCCGCTGATGGATGAGGGGCAGGACCGTGGCCCGATCAAGGAAAAGACCGGGCAGGTTCTGGGCGTGCACGATTGCAGCGTGAATGTCCGCCAGGGCGAGATTCTGGTGCTGATGGGGCTGTCGGGTTCGGGCAAATCCACCCTGCTGCGCGCGGTCAATGCCTTGAACCATGTCTGCCGCGGCGAGGTCCGGGTCTGGGACGGGTCGGGCATGATCTCGGTCACCGGCGCGGGGCGACGGTCCTTGCGCGATATCCGGCTGCGCCATGTCGCGATGGTGTTTCAGCAATTCGGCCTGCTGCCCTGGCGCACCGTGCGCGAGAATGTCGGGCTGGGGCTGGAACTGGCCGGCATGTCCGTCAAGCAGCGCCGGGACAAGGTGGACCGACAGCTTGAAACCGTGGGTCTTTCGGACTGGGCCGACCGCAAGGTGGGCGAATTGTCGGGTGGAATGCAGCAGCGCGTGGGTCTGGCCCGCGCCTTCGCCACCGATGCGCCGATCCTGCTGATGGACGAGCCTTTCAGCGCGCTGGATCCGCTGATCCGGGCGCGGTTGCAGGATGAATTGCTGGAATTGCAGGCCAAGACGCAGCGCACCATCATCTTCGTCAGCCATGATCTGGACGAGGCCTTCAAGCTGGGCAACCGGATCGCGCTGATGGAGGGCGGCCGCATCGTCCAGATCGGCACCGCGCGCGAGATCATCGCCAACCCGGTCAACGATTATGTGGCCGATTTCGTGGCGCACATGAACCCGCTGGGCGTGCTGACCGCATCGGACGTGGCGCAGCCGGGCGAGGCCCAGGGCACGCCGGTGCCGCGCGACATGCCGGTGCGCGACGTGATGAATCTGCTGGCGCAGACGACCGCGCTGCCGGTCGAGGGTGGCGGCTGCGTCACCCGAGACGGCGTGCTGGCCCGGCTGATCGACCCGCGCGGCTGAGGCGCGCGGCGCAGGCGGCCTTTCCGCCGCGGACCCTCCGCGGCTGGCAGTCGGCCCTGGTCAGGCCTGTGCCGTCAACTGTTGATCAGATCGCGGTGATAGCGTTGCAGAAATGCCAGACCGACCAGAATCAGGACCAGGCCGACTCCGAACACATAGAGATAACTGATGTAGTCGCCCGGATAGGACGGGTAGAAAGAACGCCGCATCTGGCCGACGACATGGACCAGCGGATTGTACCAGATCCATTTCTGCATCGCGTCCGGCACATCGTCATAGATGAAGAAGATGGCCGACAGCAGGAACAGCGGCCGGGTGACGATGGACCAGATCTGTTGCCACCACGGAAAGGCCGTGAACAGGAAGCAGTTCACCGTGCCCACTCCGATGGCGATCGTGAAGACCATAAGGAAGGCCAGCGCGATCCCGATGACCTGTGGATCGGTGCGGGTCTCTTGCGTCGTCACGATGAAGCTGAAGACGATATAGGCGACCAGCAACTGCGTGATGACATTGAAGAACACCTTGGCCAGCAGCGCGTCCATGAAGGTCACGGCCGGATAATCCAGAAGCGCACGCGAGGACTTGATCGACTGCGCGATCCGGCCCGAGACCGAGAGGAAGCCGATGAAGGGGATCACGCCGGTGGCGTAGAAGATCGCGAAATTGGTTCCCATCGGCGGCGTCCGGAACCCCAGCGAGAAGATCAGCGTCAGCAGCATGATGCCGCCGACAGGCTCGGCGATGGCCCACAGATAACCGCCGGGCGAACTGCCATAGGAATTGGCCATCTCGCGCAGCACCAGCGCCATGATGGCGCGCAGGCTGGCGAAGCGGCGCTGTCTGTGCACCTCGCGCAGGCCGCCGGGGCCACGCCCCGCTGCGTCCTTGCTTCGCGGAAAGAAAATCTTGGCCATGGCCTGCGGCTCGCTGCCGTTGGAGAAGACGATCCCGCAACAGGATCGGCGCTGGCATAGCGCGGTCTCTTTATGTATGACACCCGGCGACAGTTCAACCGACAGGCGGGAGTGAGCAGCCATGTCCGCCCCAGAAAAGACCCCGCGATCCGGCCAGCCGGTCGAGCCCCCCTCGGCGCAGGCAGAGGACGGCGACAGGCCCGCCTTCCTGCAGCGCGGAGCCGACCATCAGCGGCCCGCCGACACGTCCGGCACGGCTGCCGCCGCCGATGGTGATCCGAAGGCAGCGGCGCCCGCTGCCGCGCAGGGGGGCCGCGCCGCGGCAGGTCAGGACCCGGCATCGGCCAGGCGCCAGGGTGGCGGCGGCGCGCAAGCGGGCGCCGCGACCGGCAAACCGGCGCAGCCCCTGACCGCTGCCCAGCGTGCCCGGCGCCAGCAGATCATGCAGCAGCGCCGCGCAGCCGAACAGAAGGCGCGGCCGCAGCAACCGGTGCGCCCGGTTGCCGGGCTTGCCCGGCCCAAGGCCCGTCATCTGGCCATCGCGCTGAGCTTTGTCCTGCTGGTGGTGGCTCCGGTCGCGGTCAGCGGCTGGTATCTCTATGCCCGCGCGGCGGATCAATTCGCCTCGTTCGTGGGTTTCTCGGTGCGCAGCGAAAGCGGGCCGACCGGGTCCGAATTGCTGGGCGGTCTGGGATCGCTGATCGGCGCGACCAGTTCTTCGGGCAGCGATACCGACATCCTCTACAAGTTCATCCAGAGCCGCGACCTGGTCGAGCGGGTCAACAAGCGCATGGATTTGCGCGCGATCTGGTCCAAGCCCGAGGGCGATCCGGTCTTCAGCTTTCGTGGCAACGATTCGCTGGAATCGCTGCTGGCCGAATGGGAACGCAAGGTCCGCGTCTATTACGACAATGGCATGATCGACCTGCGGGTGCTGTCTTTCGATCCCACCGATTCCCGGCAGATCGCGCAGGCCATCCTTGATGAGGGAACGCTGCTGATCAACCAGTTGAACGATGTCGCCCGCGAGGATTCGCTGCGCTATGCCCGCACCGAACTGGATGACGCGCTGGCGCGGCTGAAACAGGCGCGGCAGGCGGTCAGCGAATTCCGGAACCGCCACCAGCTGGTCGATCCTTCGGCCGATGTGCAGGGCCAGGTCGGTGTCGTGACCTCGCTGAACCAACAACTGGCCGAAGAACTGGTCTCGCTGGGGATGCTGCAAGCCAATGCGCAGGCGAACGATCCCCGGATCGAGCAGACCCAGCTTCGCATCAACGTCATCCGCGACCAGATCGACGCCGAGCGCCGGAAATTCGGCTCGGACAGCGAATCGGGCGAGGTTCTGTCCGATATCGTGGGGCAATATGAATCGCTGTCGATAGACCGGCAATTCGCCGAACAGACCTATACCGCCGCGCTGGCCGCCTATGACACCGCCCGCGCCGAGGCGAACCGGCAATCGCGATACCTGGCAGCCTATGTGAAACCGACGCTGGCGCAAGAGGCGGAATATCCCGAACGCGCCAAGCTGCTGCTGATCCTGGGCGGGTTCCTGATGCTGCTCTGGGTCATCGGCGTGCTGATCTATTACAGCCTGCGCGACCGGCGATGATCCGGCTGGAGAACCTGACCAAGATCTATTCTCTGGACGGCCGCAACAAGACTGTCGCGGACCGGATCAACGCAACCTTTCCAACCGGCGTCTCGGTCGGGTTGCTGGGGCGGAACGGAGCCGGCAAATCCTCGTTGCTGCGGATGATCTCGGGGGCGATGCTGCCCACCTCGGGGCGGATCCTTTCCAATGGCAGGATCAGCTGGCCGGTCGGCTTTACCGGGTCCTTCAACAAGGAACTGACGGGCGAGCAGAACACCCGCTTCGTGGCCCGCGTCTATGGCGTCGATACCGAGGAAATGAGCGCCTTCGTCGAGGATTTCGCCGAACTGGGCGAACATTTCCATCTGCCGATCCGGACCTATTCCTCGGGCATGAGGGCGCGGCTGGCCTTTGGCATGTCAATGGCGGTGCCCTTCGACACCTATCTTGTCGACGAGGTCTCGGCCCCGGGCGACGCCGCCTTCAAGGCCAAGTCGATGCGGGTCTTCGCGGCCCGGATGGCCAGCGCGGGGGCTTTGGTCGTGTCGCATTCCATGGGCCAGATGCGCAACATGTGCGAGGCCGGCGCGGTTCTGGAAAATGGCAGGCTGTCCTATTTCCACGACATCGAGGACGCCATTGCCGCCCATCTCGAGAACATGGACAGCACAAGGCCGCACCGCGCACGAAAATAGGCGGTTTTGCGACGGCCGGATGACAGGGCGGCCGCGGCATATGGCATCGCCCGGTTGCCCGGTCTAAGAAGCGGGCGAGGCGATCGCACAGGGGTTTCCATGAAGATCATCGTTCTGGGCGGAGACGGTTTCTGCGGCTGGCCGACAGCGCTGCACCTGTCCGCGCGCGGCCATGACATCATCATCGTCGACAACCTGTCGCGCCGGAAGATCGATGTCGAACTCGAGGTCGCAAGCCTGACCCCGATCCGCCCGCTGGGCGAACGTGTGCGCGCCTGGCGGGATCTGACCGGCCGCGCGATCCGGGTCGAGAACTTTACAGTAGGCAAGCACTATCATCGCCTGCTGACGCTGCTGCGCGACGAATGTCCCGACGCGGTGATCCATTTCGCCGAACAGCGCGCCGCGCCCTATTCGATGAAATCCAGCTGGCACAAGCGCTATACGGTCAATAACAACCTGAACGCGACCAATGACGTGCTGGCCGCGATCGTGGAAAGCGGCCAGGACATCCATCTGGTCCATCTGGGCACGATGGGCGTCTACGGCTACGGCACCGCCGGCATGAAGATCCCCGAGGGCTATCTGGACGTGGTGGTCGAGACCGAAAACGGCCCGCACCGCCAGGAAATCCTCTATCCCGCCAATCCGGGCAGCATCTACCACATGACCAAGACCCAGGATCAGCTTTTCTTCTTCTATTACAACAAGAACGATGGCGTCAGGATCACCGATCTGCATCAGGGGATCGTCTGGGGCACCCAGACCGAGGAAACCCGCATCGACGATCGGCTGATCAACAGGTTCGACTACGACGGCGATTACGGCACGGTGCTGAACCGGTTCCTGATGCAGGCGGCAATCGGATATCCGCTGACGGTCCACGGCACCGGCGGCCAGACCCGCGCCTTCATCCATATTCAGGACACCTGCCGCTGCATTGAACTGGCGCTGCTGAATCCGCCCGCACCGGGCGACCGGGTCAGCATCCTCAACCAGATGACCGAGACGCATCGCGTTCGCGATCTGGCGCGCATGATCGCCGATCAGACCGGGGTCGAGACGGCGTTCCTGAAAAACCCCCGCAACGAGGCCGACGAGAACGATCTGCACGTCGCCAACGACCGCTTTCTGGGCCTGGGCCTGCAGCCGATCCGGCTGCAGGACGGCCTGCTGACCGAGGTGCAGGAGATCGCGCGCAAATATGCCGACCGCTGCGACCGCGACAAGATTCCCTGCCTGTCACAATGGCGGACCGGCTGAAGGCCCGCAGACCCCGGAAACGGTCGCGCACCCGCGATCCTGCCGATCGCGCCGTCCTGTCGCCGAGGGGATACCGCAACAGGGTCTGAACCGGTCCGGTCAGCCGAGAAAATCCAGAAGATCGCGCACCACGCGGTCGGGCTCGGTCGCCGTCAGCCCGTGGGGGGCGCCTTCGTATTCGATCAGCGTCGCATGAGGAACCAGTTTCGCCATCCGTCGCGCCGTCGCCGCGATGGGAACGGTCTTGTCGCCGGTGCCGTGGATCACCAGCGTCGGCACCGTGATCTGCGCGGCGTCGGCGGTAAAGTCGGTCAACCCGAAAGCGTTGACGCATTCCAGCGTGGCACGCGGGCTGGCGATCATCGCCATGTCGCGCGACCATTCCAGGATCGCGTCGCTGACGCCTCCCGTCTCGGTGTCCTGCCCATAGAAATCCTTGAAGAATTCGGCAAGAAATGCCGGACGATTCTGACGCAGCCCCTCGCGGATACCCTCGAAGACATCGCGGGTGACACCCTCGGGATTGTCGTCGGATTTCAGCACTCCCGGCGCCACGGACGAGATGAAGACCGCCTTCGACACGCCCTTTCCACCATGGCGGCCGAAATAGCGCGCCACTTCGCCCCCACCCATCGAGAAGCCGACGATGGCGGCGTCAGTCAGGCCAAGCGTCTCGATCACGGCCGCCAGATCGTCCGACAGCACGTCGTAGTCATAGCCCTCCCAGGGCTGGCCCGAGCGGCCAAAGCCGCGCCGGTCATAGCTGATCACGCGGAAACCTGCCTCGGCCAGTTTCACGGCCTGGTATTCCCAGCTATCCGCGTTCAGCGGCCAGCCATGGATCAGCACGACCGGCCGGCCCTGACCCCAGTCCTTGACATGGATCTCTGTTCCGTCCTTGGCATTGACCATCGGCATTTCGCGTTCCTTTCGGTTCCAGGATTCCAAGATCCCCTTCCCTCACCGAACGCAGATGCGCGGACAGGGTTGCCCCCCGCCCGCGTTTCTCTTTGCCAAGCGACCGAAACGGTGCGATCAGCGGATCCGCACCCAGGTCTGCGATTTGCAGATCAGGCCGCCCGCGACGCAGCCCGACAGGCTCATCCTGTCGCCCGAGACGCTGGCCTTGCCGCGGTAGATCTTGTCATTGGCCGGCCGCCATACCTTGCCGGTGTAGGTGTTGCCGCCCTGCGGGGCCATGTCGATGACGATCCGGCGGCCGAGATTGGGCGATCTGTATTCGGCCTTGTCCTTGAAGGTGCGGCTGATATCGCCGCAGAAGGCGCCGCCGCAGGGCTTGATCGTCACATAGGCAAAGGCGCCCTCGTCGGGCTGGGTCTGCCAGACGCCCTCGATCGGGTCGGCATTGGCGGTGGTGCCGGCCATGGCGAAGGCCAGCGTGGCGGCAATGATCACAAGGCGCATCGTTTCTCCTCCCAAGGGATGCTGTCGGGGCTACAGTGCCGCCCGGTCAGGTTCCGGGCAAGCGTGACGTTGGGACCGGGGCTTTCCCTTGCCCTCGGGTCATGGCAAAGGGCGGGCGAAGGACAGACCGAAGGGCCAGCCATGATCCTCTATCCCGCCATCGACCTGAAGGACGGCCAATGCGTGCGCCTGCTGCGCGGAGACATGCAGGCCGCGACCGTCTTCGGCAGCGATCCGGCAGCGCAGGCCCGCGCCTTTCAGGATGCCGGCGCCGAGTGGCTGCATCTGGTCGACCTGAACGGCGCCTTTGCCGGCAAGCCGGTCAATGGCGCCGCGGTCGAGGCGATACTGGCAGCGATCGACATCCCGGCCCAGCTGGGCGGCGGCATCCGCGACATGGCCACCATCGAAACCTGGCTGAATCGCGGTCTGAGGCGGGTGATTCTGGGCACCGTCGCGGTCGAGAATCCCGATCTCGTGCGCGAGGCGGCGGATGCCTTTCCGGGCCGGATCGCCGTCGGCATCGACGCCCGCGCCGGCCGTGTCGCGACGCGCGGCTGGGCCACCGAAACCGCCGTCAGCGCGACCGATCTGGCCAATCGCTTCGAGGACGCGGGCGTGGCTGCGATCATCTATACCGACATTGACCGCGACGGCGCGATGGGTGGGCCCAACCTGGCCGCGACCGAGGCATTGGCGCGGGCGGTCAACATTCCTGTCATTGCCTCGGGCGGGGTTGCTTCGCTGGCGGATTTGCAGGCTCTGGCCGGAACGCGGGTGATCGCGGGCGCGATCTCGGGACGCGCGCTTTATGACGGGGCGCTGGATCTGGGCGCGGCGCTGGCGGCCCTGCGCTGACGCCACATGGCGCCGGCAACCCGGCCTGCCCGCCGCGCGTTGTGCCGCGAGGCAGGAAATGGAACGGCAGGACATGACGACCGGAACCGAAACATGCCGGATCGCGGTGATCGGCGCGGGTCCGCGCGCCCTTGGCGCGCTTGAGGCGCTGATCCGCCGCGACCGGGACGCGGCCTTTCGAATCGAGATTTTCGACCCCCGTCCCTGGCCCGGCGCCGGGCCGAATTTCAGCCCGGATCAAAGCGGTCTTTGCAAGCTGAACCTGCCTCTGCGATCGATTGATCTGGGCCGCGCGCCCTGGGACGGACCTGATTTCGCGGAAGGAACGGGCGGCCCGGCAGCGGCCGAACGCTTTCCGGCGCGGGCCGAACTGGGCGGTTATCTGGCCGCGCGGCTGGCACGGCTGATGGCGCGGACCGGGATCGCTGTCACGCCGCGCCGGATCACCGGCATCCGGCGCCGCAACGAGGCCTGGTTTCTGGAGGATGGCGCGTCGCGTCACGGCCCCTATGACGAGGTGCTGCTGGCGCAGGGCCAGCCCGCCACGATGCCCGACAAACAGTTGGAGACATGGCGCGATCATGCCGAACGGCACGGCCTTGACCTGGTCGCGGCCTATCCCGATCACCGGCTGCTGCGTCAGGCGCAGAACTGGGCCGGCAAGCCCGTCGGCGTGCGTGGTCTCGGCCTGTCGACGCTGGACGTGGTGCGGCTGCTGACGCTGGGCCTGGGCGGACGCTTCGCCGACGGCCGATACCACCGGTCAGGCCGCGAACCCGCGCGCATCCTGCCCTTTTCGCTGGACGGCCACGCGCCGGCGCCCAAGCCCGCCGATGCCACGCAGGATGCACATTTCGAGCCGACCGAGACCGAAACCCGCGCCTTTCGCGCGGCCGTCGCGCAGGCGATGGCGGAAGGTCCGGACCAGGCTCTGGCCATCATCTGCGATGCCATTCACGGCCCCGTCCTGCGGATCCTGTCCGACACCGGCGGTGCCGCCGATGCCGGGGCGCTGAATGCATGGCTGTCTGCCGAACGCGAAAAACCCGGCTCGCAGGAGGATCGCCCGGCGGCCACGGCGCTGCGCGCGGCGATCGACGAGGCGCATGGGCGCGCGCCGCCCTCGGCCGGTTATGTCACCGGCCAGCTCATGCGGAAATGGCAGAACGCCCTGCGGCAGGGCTTCAATCCCAACCCGGCGGCACCGGCGACGGCGGCGGCCATCGTGGGCTTCGATGACGGGCTGAAACGCTTCTCCTACGGGCCGCCCGTCGCCTCGGCCCAGGAATTGCTGATCCTGATCCAGGACGGTCTGGTCGATCCCCGCGCGGCCCACGACCCCGATATCGTGATGACCGGCACCGGCTGGCGGCTGGTCGAACATGATACCACCGCCGAGGTCGCGGCGATGGTCGATGCGGTCCTGCCGCCGCCCGATCTGGGACGGCTGGACGATCCGCTGATGCGGGGGCTGATCGATTCAGGCCGCGTGACAGCGATCGAGAAGGGGCTTGGCGCGCGGATCAGGCCGGACGGGCGGCTGATCGGCCGAGATGGCAGCGTTCAGCCCGGCCTCTGCCTGCTGGGTCGGCTGGCGATGGGCAGCGTGATCGCAGCGGATTCGATCCACGATTGCTTCGGCGCGGCCGCCGATCGCTGGGCCCAGGGCGTCGCCGCGCGGGTGCGCGATCACACCGGCTGAGGGATCAGATCTGCTTTTCGGGCATCTGCACCACAAGCCCGTCCAGGTCGTCGGTCACCTTGAGCTGGCAGGTCAGGCGCGACCGGTCGGGATCGGGCTCATAGGCGAAATCCAGCATGTCCTCTTCCATCGGATCCTTGGCCGGCAGTCGATCCACCCATCCCGGATCGACATAGACATGACAGGTCGAACAGGCGCAGGCGCCGCCGCAATCGGCGTCGATTCCGGGGATGCCGTTGTCGCGCGCGCCCTCCATCACGGTCATTCCGGTCTTCACATCGACTTCGTGCCGGGTGCCGTTATGCTCGATATAGGTAATCTTGGCCATCTGCGGGATCCCCTGTCTTTGCGAGGCCAGATAGGCCATTGGGCGGGCGATGAAAAGGGGCGGGCGATCACGACGCGGAAGGTGCGGTCACGGATCGGCCAGTTTGCGGCGCAGCACTCTGCCTTGCCAGCGCAGGCTGGCCCGGTCCGGCCAGATTGCCTCGGCTCGTTCCAGCGCGTCCAGTGCCTGCCCCGCACGGCCCAGGGCTGCCGCGCGCCGCGCCATCGACAGATGCAAAAGCGGGTTGTCAGGGCAAAGCGCGATGGCGTCGGCCAGGAATTCCTCGGCCGCCCCGACATTTCCCAGCCGCCAGCAGGTATCGGCCAGCCGCTTGCGGGTCAGGACTTCGCCGGGCCGCACCCGGTCCAGCCAGTGCAGCAGCCGCAAAGCACGGGCATAGCGGCCGTGCAGCGACAGGATCGCCGCCGCCAGGCCCAGCCATGCGGCCCGATCCGGCCCCGGATCAGGCGGGGCCTTGCCGGCTTTCAGCGCCGCTTCCGGCGGTCCCGGCCGCAGATCAAGAAAGGCCATTTTTTGCGGCAGTTCTGGCCAGCGGCGCATCCCCTGCCGGGCCGCCTCGTCCTTCAGCAATTCCTCCCAATCGCAGAGATAGGACCAACCGGGCGCGACGGCGGATCCGGCCGCCGGATCCCGCGCAGCCAGCGATTTCGCAAGTTTCGGGGCGATCATCAGCATCCGCGAGACCGGACAATCACGCCCGATATAAAGCCGGGCGAAAGCATCGCGCAGCCCGGCTTCACTGGTTTTCAGCGAAAACAGCCAACCCAGGAAGGCATCAGCACTGGCCGGATCGTCGGGGGCCTTGCGCGCGGCGATCAGATCCAGCGCCTGTTGGCACAGCTTTCTGTCCCGCGGCAGGATGCGGGGATCGGCCATGGCCGCGCGCGCCGCCCGTGCGGCCAGCGCGTCATCGCCCGCGTGCAGTGCACTCAGCGCCACGATACGGCGCAGGAAGGGATGGCGGCGAATGTCGTCGGGCCGCGAAGACAGCGCCGTCGCCAGCACCATCCCCTGTCCCGTCGCATCGGCGTGGCTGGCGGCGAATTGCGCCGATTGCGCCAGATCGCCGCTGGCATAGAAGCTGCCGGGCCGGCCGATCACCCGTTCCAGCAGGTGCTGGGAGGCTTGCAGACGAACCGCGTCGGGCAATTCCCTGGGCAGGGCGATCAGGCGCGCGCTGCCCATCGCGGCGGCCGCGCGCGAGAACGCGCTGCCGCCCGGCGCGCCGATATGCGCGCAACCGGCCATCAGCATCACCTCCAGCACGTCACGTTCAGCCGGTTTCAGCGCCCCCAGATCCAGCAGCCGGTCCACCGGCACGATCCGCTCATGCGCGGCCGCCAGATGCGCCGCCGCCCCCGGCGTGTCGCTGAAGACGATCACCGGCCCCTCTGTGGCATCGGTCCAGGCCAGGCAGAATTCGTCAGGCACATATTTTTCAGGCCAAGAACTGAGCGACCACGGCTCTCCGTCAAGCAGATCACCGCGTCTAAGATGGATCGCGCTGGCCTCCTCCAGCGACCCGCCCCAGGCCTCCAGCTTCGCGCGCGCCGACCGCAATTCCGCCTTCAGCCGCCGGGCCAGGGGCAAGGTCTTTGCAATGGCCGCGATTTCCGCCCTTGCCGCGGCGACATCCTCGCCCATGAAGGTGACGGCCTCGAAGGCCGCGTCGCTGTGAAATCGCTGCCCCTCGGCCAGATTGCGGGAGAATTGCGCCGCGTCCACGATCGGCGAGATCGCCGTCAGATTCGTTCTCGCATCCAGATTCGGCTTGCGGCTGACGATTCCGATATGGCGGGCGACGAAATCGGCCTGCAGGAAATCGTTCGGATCGACCAGTTCGGGATAGGGTCCATCCGGTTCGGCCAGCCACAGAAACCGGGCCTGGGTGTCGAATTTCCGCCCCAGCCGCAGGATGTTCAGCAAACCGATCAGCCGCGCTCCGATCCTGTCCTTGCGAAATCCGATGATCGAGGGGCCGCCGTTCACATCCGCTCCTGGTCGTGGTTGGCCAAACGCTAAGGCTCGCGGTCGTAAATGACCAGCTGTTCAGTCCCGGCATCTGGTGGATCGGGTTCAGGATGGATCTGTCAGGCTCTGATGTCCGGATCTTGCAGATGTATTCGTATGGCGTGAGACCGCCGAGGGTCTTGAGCCTGCGCGCGAAGCTGTAAGCCGCCATGAAGTCCGTCAGATGTGCTCGGAACTGCTCATGAGTTGGAGCCTCCGGCAAACCCGGTGCGGTTCAACGCCCTGATCCGGGACAACCGGAAATGGGCCGAAATTGCCCCTTGATCAAAACGGATACTACTGAGTTCGAAATCATGGCGATCACCGGGCATCAGACGTCCAAAAAGGTCACGCGATACATCAAAGCGGCCAGCCAAAAGGTGCGCGCCCAGGCCGCTTCGCAGGGTCACGTCCGTCAAGGTGGTGTAATTTCCCGGATGGCCTGAGAGCATAATCAGGCGGCTTTCGTTGAGATGCTGAGAATGGGGTCGATCTCCTCGGTGTCGATCTGGGCGAAAGCCTCGACCATCATGTAGCGGCTTGCGGTCTGCCATTCGTCGTTCTGCTCGAACAGCACGGCGCCGATCAGACGCATGATGGAGGCCTCGTTGGGGAAGATGCCGACGACATCGGCGCGGCGCTTCACCTCCTTGTTCAGGCGTTCGATCGGGTTCGTGCTGTGCAGCTTGGTGCGGTGCTGGCGAGGAAAGGACATGTAGGCCAGCACATCATGCTCGCTGTCGTCCATCAGATCGGCCAGCTTTGGCCATCTCGGGCGCAACTGCTCGGCCACCTTGCGCCATGTCTCGCCGGCATTGGCGCGGTCGGGCTGGTCAAAGGCCTGCCGGATCGCGGCGGCGATGACGGTGTGCTGGCCGCGCGAGACATGGGCCAGCGCGTTGCGCATCCAATGCACGCGGCATCGCTGCCAGGTGGCCTCGAAGACGCGTGCGATGGCGGCCTTGAGGCCGGTATGAGCATCGCTGATCACCAGCCGGACCCCGCCGAGGCCGCGCGCCTTCAGCGACCGCAGGAACTCGGTCCAGAAGATCTCGGCTTCCGATGGCCCGATGCCCAGGCCGATGATTTCCCTGCGCCCTTCGGTGTTGGCGGCCACGGCGATTATCGCCGCGACCGGCACGATGCGCCCGCCCTGGCGCACCTTCAGATAGGTGGCGTCGAGCCAGAGATAGGGCCAGTCGCCGGTCAGGGGACGGTTCAGAAACTCGCCGACCCTCTCGTCGATATCCTTGCACAGCTTCGAGACCGTGCTTTTCGAGATGCCGCTGAGGCCCATGGCCTGCACCAATTCGTCCACGCGGCGGGTCGAGACGCCGCCGATCCATGCCTCCTGGATGACGGCGACCAGCGCCTGTTCCGAGGTTTTCCGGGCTTCCAGGAAGCCGGGGAAATAGCTGCCCTGCCGCAGCTTCGGCACTCGCAGGTTCAGCGTGCCCAGACGGGTATCGAGAGCACGCTCTCGATACCCGTTCCGCCAAGTGGTGCGTTCGCCGCTGCGCTCATGCCGGCCGGCGCCGATCAGCCCGTCGACATCGCTCTCCATGATCAGTTGCAGCACCGCCTCGGCGATCGTGCGAAGGAAGTCGCCCTGATCGTGCTTGGCCAGAAGCTCGGACAGGTCCATGTTGGTTTTGGTCATCGGGGTCTCCGTAGGGTTCGTGGTTGAAGCGTCGAAACTCCACCTCGACCATACACCTCGATGGCCACCCGGGATTGCACCGATGAAGGCGCAGAAATTACACCACGTCCTCGGACGCTAAC
>NZ_JBSXNM010000024.1:0-95211 GCF_056857655.1 Paracoccus sp. L-17 | reverse complement strand
GCATTGTATTCTGACATGGCTCGTTTCCTTGTGCATGAGGCTCGGCACTCATGGTGCAACCCTCGTTCATCGTCTGCACACGATGGAGGCGAGCCAGGGACAGGGGCAAGCGTGAGGCTGCCAAGCGGTCATACCGTCTGGGACGACTGCGGTGTCCTCTTCATCAACCGCAACCCCGCCGGCGAGATCACCTCGATCCAGGTCCGCCACAACATGTTCCCCGGCGTGGATATGGTCGCCTTCCCCAAGCGGAACGACGACCAGGAGTAACGGCAAGGGGGCGGCGAAAGCCGCCCCTTCACCGTTCCATCCCGTCGCTGCCGCGACGGCCTGCGGCCAGACAGATCATGCGCGACCCGCGCGAGGGCGCGGGCCATGATGGGCTGAGGACGTGCCGGGGGATCGACGCCGGCTGCGCCCGCGCTCACTCCCGCCCCGACGATGTTTCCCTTTCCCTTGTCCGCCACGCATCCGGGGGTCTGCCGGTCAAGGGGCAAGCGCCGCGCGTGCCGCGCGTCGTCGTCCGGGCGGGCCGTGTCCTCGGCTGCGCCTGCGGGCCGCACCACCCCGCCTTCCCGACCCCGTGACAGTCATCCCCCCGGCCACGGGCAGGGCTGCGCCCTCCCCGCTTTGCCGTCCGAAAGGCATGGGGCCTTTCGACGACACGCAGAGAGGTCCCGCCCATCGGCGGAAAGCAGGCGCCAAGCCCGCGCCGCCCGTCGCAAGAGAAGGACGATGCGAGATGCTACGCAATTTTGACGACCTGACCCGGAATGACGGCCGCTGGCTCAATCTCTGGGGCGCATTCGATGTGACCGGGGAATATCTCGGCACCTTCACCCTCGATGAGTTGCGCGAGAAGGCGCAGGTGAAGGCCAAATGGGTCAGCGCCGTTCAGTATCTGGGGGCGGGACAGCGCATTGATGACGCCGCGCTGGTGCATGACTGGAACGGGTTGCCGTCCGGCACCTGCATTCTCGACTTTACCGGGTTCCGCGTCTCGCCCGTCCGCGACATGGGCGGCAGCATCGAGGTCTGCGATCCCGGCGAACAGGCGTTCTGGTCGGTCTATGGGTTTCATCGGGAGGCAGAGGAATGGCAGATCGTCCATGACGCGCTGTCGGACGATATCGGCGAATCCCTCGCCCGGATCGTGGAGCTGACCGGCGAGCTGGTCGAGTATCGCGACCTGTCGCATGCCTATGCCAACACCTGCCTGCCCGATCTGGTGGACCTGCTGTCGCAGCGCATCCACGACGAAATCCCCGGCTATGACGACCCGGAACACTTCCGCGAGGATGATTTTGACGCCCATCCCCTGACCTATCTGCGCGAGCAAATCCTTGCCGCAATCGAAAAGCGGAGGGGCTGATATGGGCTGGCTGGTCTATAACCACACCCCCGCCTGCATCCGCGACGAAATCGCCCGGCTTTGTGGCGGCGAGGATGAAGAGCGCCGCAGCTATCCCGTGCTGATCAGCCGCAAGGGATCGGTCTGGTATGCAGCCGTCAGGTCGGAACCCAAGACCTCTGGTCGGCGCGAGGACGGGCTTTGCCCTTATGGCGACTACGTGACCGACGCAACCGGCGGTTATGTCTTTGCCGCGATCTTCCTGACATCGACCAAGGGCGGTAAATGGGGCTACAAGTCGATGGCGGAGACCGCCGGCCCCACGGATGCCGCCGCCCATGCCCCGGAAAAGCTGCTGTCGCTGCTGTCGGAGACGGTCAATGATCATGCGACCGACTGGCGGCAGCGGTGCCGCGATCACGCGGCCAGGGAAAAACGCCCGCTGAAGCCCGGCGACGTGATCCGCTTTGCCGAGCCGCTGCGGTTCAGCGATGGCACCGAGGGCTGCACCTTCCGCGTGAAGAAGGAGCGCTTCGCCGGCGCGAACCGCGCGACCACCTTCTTTACCTGCATCGAGACCGGGAAGGACTGCCGGATCAGCCGCGTCATGGCGCGGGACTGGACCCGCATCTGATCAACCCACGCCGCGCCTGCGGGCGCGGCCCCCTGCCCCATTGCCCAAGGATTCAGACATGGCCCATCCCGCCGTGACCGATTTTCTGCGCGCGCTCGACAGTTTCGACCGCTCGAAGACCCGCACCGAGATCTTCCGCATCTTCTGCGAAATGGCCTGGTGCGCCCTGGCAAAGCGCGCCTCGCCCTTCCCCGACCAGCGCGACCGGCTTGAGGCCGACTACATGTCCTGTGTCGGGATGTTCCCGAACAAGGACGATGTGCGCCGGATGCCGGACATGATGGGCCTGGCCTTGCAGACCATCGCCGCCGGCGGCGTCGATTTCTTCGGCCAGGTCGCGGCCGAGATCGGCGCGCTCGATGCCCGCATGGGTCAGTTCTTCACCCCTTACGAGGTCAGCCGCATGATGGCGATGATGACCCTTGGCGATGTGGCGGCCCAGTTCCAGACGCAGGGCTTCATCACCATCTCGGAACCCGCCGCAGGCGCGGGCGGCATGGTGCTGGCCGTGGCCGATGTGATCGCGGAACAGGGCTTCGATCCGGCCCGCCATATCTGGGTCGAGGCCGTCGAGCTGTCCCGCGCGACGTTCCACATGGCCTATGTCCAGATCGCCGCGCGCGGTGTCGCCGGCCGCGTGATCAATGGCAACAGTCTCTCGCTGGAAAGCTTCGATCAGGCATTCACCCCTGCCGCGCCCGTGTTCCATGCGCTGAACGGCCACCCTTTCGCCAAACAGCGCGAGGCCGAACGCCGGGCGGCAGAAGCCGAAAAGGCCGCGCAGGCGAGGCGTCGCGAGCTGCTGCGCAGCCTCGCGCCGGCCACCGCGCGTGCCGTCTGGCAATGACGATTGACGCAGGCCGACCGGCCCCCTAGCCTCGACCCCGACATGACCGATCCTTCTGCGACGAAGGTTCAACTGGGCCGCCCTCGGGCGGCCCCTTTCTTTGCCGGCGAAGTTATCCACAATTTCTGGGGATCGTTCCGGGGAAAACCCGATCGCCAGAATGACGCGAAGAGCCCTTCCACGACATTTGCGGCGACCCCGCCGCACGTAACCGGGAAGGAAGCCCATCCTCGCTACATTGAGTTGGTGACGTTCTCGCTCATGCGCCCCGCCAACTCTCGGGCTGCATCGCCTTCGCTGCTCCAATCGTCCGTGACCTCGCCGAGATAAGCCCGTCGCGCATGATCGAGTGCCATAGCATCTGAGCCAGACAATCGCGGAATCGCCCATTCGGCGGCAGCATCCTTCGTGATGAACCTCCCCGTGCTGGCCGTGTGCCACATCCGCGCAAGCGTCAGCAGGACATTCCGCTCGTCCCCGCGCAATCCATCCAACAAGTCCGGAAGTGCATCGCGCATGGCTTGGTTGACATGCTCTGTCGAAACGTCCGTCAGCAGTTCGCTCCTCGGCGGTCCGAACAACGGAATGGCCTCCTGATGGGCCTGTGCGATAACCAGAGAATATTCAGGATCTCGTTCAGGCATCGGCGTCTCACCGGCCTCGAAAGCCTCCCTCAGCCACTCTCCATAAACGAACTCCGCTCGCGCCGGG
This sequence comes from Paracoccus sp. L-17, assembly GCF_056857655.1. NCBI lineage: Bacteria > Pseudomonadati > Pseudomonadota > Alphaproteobacteria > Rhodobacterales > Paracoccaceae > Paracoccus > Paracoccus sp. L-17. Next base: position 91,668 of record NZ_JBSXNM010000024.1, on the reverse strand, counting down.
TAGTCACCGCGGCTGAGCTCGGCTTGGCAAAACACCATAACCTCAAGGCAGCGGGCGCCTCCCGGCACGGCAGGATGGCGTCCGGAAAGGTGCAGCAAGTCCAGCAACAGGCCGTTGCGCTGGCTCTCGGTCAGCTCGGAATGAACCACTGCCAGTAGATCAATGTCGCTCTGCGGCCGGAGACCGCCGGATACGGCCGATCCATGCAGATACACACCAAGCAGCGCGTCGCCGAGACGGCGGTGCAAGATCAGCACAGCCGACTGTATCTGTTCTGTCTGATGGAGTGCCACCTGCATGATGGTTTTTTAACGGGCATAGCTCATTATCGGAAGGCAGCTATGTCCGCATAGCCGACCACCTCATCATTGATCCAGCAGCAAACCTGCGGCCCGCGCGAGGGCGCGGGCCATGATGGGCTGAGGACGTGCCGGGGGATCGACGCGGGCTGCGCCCGCGCTCACCCCCGCCCCGACGATGTTTCCTTTCGCTTTGTCCGCCACGCATCCGGTGGGATGCCGGTCAAGGGGCAAGCGCCGCGCGGGACGCGCGTCGTCGTCCGGGCGGGCCGTGTCCTCGGCTGCGCCTGCGGGCCGCACCACCCCGCCTTCCCGACCCCGTGACAGTCATCCCCCCGGCCGCGGGCAGGGCTGCGCCCTCCCCGCTTTGCCGTCCGAAAGGCATGGGGCCTTTCGACGACACGCAGAGAGGTCCCGCCCATCGGCGGAAAGTAGGCGCCAAGCCCGCGCCGCCCGTCGCAAAGGAGGCCGACATGGCAGCGAAGTTCGATATCTATCAGCATGTCACCGATCAGATCATTGCCAGCATCGAGGCGGGCACGCCGGCATGGCGCAAGCCCTGGACCGGCGATGCTGGCGGCATCCCCTTCCCCCGGCGCAGCACCGGCGAGTTTTACCGGGGCATCAATATCCTGATGCTGTGGGCAGAGGCGGCCGAAAAGGGTTTCCGCAGCCCCTACTGGTTCACCTATCGGCAGGCGCAGGAGGCTGGCGGACAGGTCCGCAAGGGCGAGAAATCCGCGATCGTCGTCAAATATGGCACCGTGGATCGCGAAGACCCCGATACCGGGGAGGAAAAGACCATTGGCTATGCCAAGTCTTACCGGGTGTTCAACGGTGACCAGATCGACGGATTGCCCGAAGCCTATCATGGCGCACCCATCGAGGAACCCCGCGACCTCGGGACCGAGGAAGATCCGGCCCTTGAGGCGTTCTTTGACGCGACAGGCATCGAATGCCGCACCAGCGACGATCCGCGCGCCTACTACGATATCGCCGGGGATTTCGTGCATATGCCGCCGGTTTCGACCTTTCACGATGCGGGCGGATATTATGCCACCCTCGCCCATGAATATTGCCATGCCAGCGGCGCAGGGCACCGGCTGGACCGCTTTTCCCGGTTCAGCGACCGGGCGGCGTATGCGTTCGAGGAACTTTGCGCCGAATTGGGGCAGGTCATGGTCTGCGCGCAACTGGGCCTGACGCCTGATTTTGGGCAGTCGGCGGCTTATGTCGCGTCGTGGTTGCGCGCGCTGAAAGACGACAAGCGGATGATTTTCAAGGCCGCGACCGAGGCCCAGAAGGCCGCCGACTGGCTCATGAAAACCGCACCCGCCGGGATGATCGAGGAAAGGGCCGCTGCATGAGCGGCCCGACACCCCTGCCCGTCCTGACCTGCCGCAAATGCGGCAGCGTCAACCCGATGGTGATGCTTGCGCCGGTTGTTGTGCCCGGCGATCCGGACGGAACCTGCATCTGCATGGATTGCGCGCAGGCGCGCGGCTGGCTCGACCGTGACGGCAACCTGAAACCCGGCATCGAGCTCTAGCAGGCCGTGCCATGATCTATGAATTGCGAGACCATCCCGACGATCTGCCGACCCCCTGCGATACGCTGGACGAAGCCCGCCGCAGGGCGAGGCATCGGGCAGAGCGGTTCGGTATCCCGGTCCTGATCTATGAAATGGACCCCTTCAGGGGCGAACGCTTCATCGAGGAAATCAACTGAGGACGATCCCCGGCCAGCAGCGTTCTGGCCGGGGGTGATTTTCGCGGCCAGGATTGCCGGCTGCGCCGCCCCTCCTGGCCGCGTCGGCGCCGCTGGCGCAGCGCCGGAAGCGGAGACGCGGCTTGCGCCGCGTCGCAGCCTTCTCTGGCTGTGCCACCCGGCACGTTACCCACAGATTTCCTCGCGTCCCTTCGCTCTTTTGGGGCGCGTCCCGCTCGTTCATCTGCGAGGCCCTTCCGCCTGACGGCGTTCGGGCTGGATAACCTGCCGGCCGGCGCCGCCAGACCGGGGCGTGGCGATCACCGCCCTGCGGTCTTCATCGGGCATATCGGCGAACAAGAGCTGCGCCAGCCGGATCTTTCCACGGCGGCCGAGCTGCCGGCGCGCGAGGCGCTTTCCACAGGCCAGGAAATACGCGCGCAGTTCCTCATATGTCGCCATCGCGGCCCAAAACTCCGCATCGTCTTCGATATCGCCGAAGGGCACCAGTGGTGCATCCGCGCGCGCTTCCTCCAGAACGGCGGACATGACCATCTCCGCGTCATGCCAGTCACAGGCTTCAATCGCGTCCAGAAGGTTCTGAAACCGTTCCCGCCGGGACATGCGGTCCCCCTGCCCTTCCGCCTTGCAATCGTTCCCGCGTTGATTGGTCATCTGCGCCCCCCGTATCCATCGGGGTGCCCCCAAATGGAGCCCGCCCCGAAAACTTCGGTTTTCGGGGTCTGGCCTCGCCGAGAGTGGGGGTAGCAGAGGCAAGGACAATCGACGGAAGTGGTGCGGCCCGCAGGCGAAGCCGAGGACACGGTTCTGTCTATTGTCCTTGCCGGCGCGAGGGGCGAAGCCCCATAGCTCTTCGGACAAAGGGTCGGGATCAGAGACGCCTTTACCCCGTGCCCTTACCGGCTCGTTTGATCCAGGAACCGCGCGACAAAGGCGGCCCCTTCATGTTGAGCCCAATGATCATAAATTCTCTTGGGATCGAGCAGGTTGTGCGGGTCGATATGGGATATGTCGCCGAGATCAACCGTAACCGTGGTCTTGTAGTAGCAATTCGGCACATTGTCCGTAAAAGGCTCGATATGCGTGCGTCCAGGTCGGCCGGTCCTCGCAGTTTCCTTGAACTCGCCCGCAAATTTTCTGGCAATGGCTTGCAGAACTGTCTTGACCGGCAGATTGGATGCCTTTGCAAATGCCATGAACATGTCTTCGTGGCTCGTGGGAACCTTGAGCATGAGGTTGATCGAGGTCTTTGCCGTATTTTTGCGAGGCATTGAATTCGTGGGTGTTTTAACGGGTTCGACTGCTCGTTTATCCACGTCTTCCACTGCGGGTGCCGGCGTCTTCGCATCGGCCGAGACAGGCTTTGGCGCTGGCCGGGGATCTTGCCTTGGGGCCGGTTTCTTTTCCTGGGACGGTTCGTTCGTTCCGGCACGAGTCATGAAATCCGATGCGGGGAGCGCCGGCTTTTTCTGGCGCAGCATCTTCAGATCGTCGAGAGCCTTGCTCATCATGCATTTTCCTTCGCAAACTTGCCTTCGGTCACTTCATCGAAGATGGCGCGGGCCAAAGTCATCACATCTTCATAATACTTGCGTTTGACCGCTGGCCCCTTGTCGCGCATGACATTGAGAAGGCCGCGCTGATCCATTTCATTCAAAGCCGTGCGCTCTGCCAACATCTCATCCAGGATGGCTTCGCCGTAACTGTCGAACAGCGCAGACATTTCTGCCTTGTGGGACTCGCCCGCGCTTTTCGGCGCATTTATGAGGATGCGTGGGCTCGCCACCTTTGCGCTTTGAGCCCGGTATAGATCGACATATCTCATGATCTTGCCGACTTCAGATGTGTCGCTGCGGGACAGCCGGGTTGGCACTACGATGAAATCGGATACCTCGAAGATCATTCCCATGATCTCTGAGGATGACCCCTGCGTGTCGATCAGGCACATATGCTGGCCTGGCGCCTCCTTCAGAGCGATCACATGGTCCAGGAGTTCCATCTGGTCCATCGTTTTGAGGCTTGTGACGCTTTCGGACCAGCGGTCGTTCTCCATCCCGGCGGCATGCCATTCTGCCACGGCCACAGATTCATCCGTGTCGATCAAGGTGACGGGCATGCCTCGTTCGTCAGCGACCGAGGCGAACATCCTCACGCAGGTCGATTTCCCGACACCGCCCTTGCGGTTCATGAAACTGATTGTCGTGCATGCCATCTGCTCGCCCTCGTAATGGTTGCCGCGGTTTCCTCAGCGGTGGTGCCGGGAACTTCTGTTCTCCAGCAACTATGCCATAGCTATCGGCGTATGGCGACCGGCCGATTGCCAGTAGCCGATGGGATATGGCGAAACTGCAACGGCGAATGGCCTATAGCTATCGGGACTCAGCACAACGCAGATGGCGGCTCCGCTGTGGCAATTATGAGATGGCAATTTGCACACAGCAATCGGCAAAACGGCAATCGCTTATACGAAACGGCGAGTATGCATCGGCAATCAGCAAAATGAAATCGGCATTTACGCAATCGCAGGCAGCAAATGGCGACGGGCAAATTGCGTATAGCAACTACGAAACGGCAATCATCATATGGCGAGCGGCCATTCGGGATCGGTCGTTACGCGCCAGCAGATCGCAATTGGCGTATCGCAATCCCGATATCGCATACAGCGAATGGCGAGCGGCGTTTAGCAATCGGCGGTTGGCACTTTGCGCATCGCCATTGGGCATCGGCGTATGGCGCTTAAAAATGTGCGGAGTGATTGGAGGACGGCCTGGCCTCGAAAACCCCTTTGGAAGTCGCTCTGAACATGGTAATGGAGGTTAGGGTTGAAGGCAAGTGGTTGGCAGGAAGTGCATATTGTAAGACAGAATTCGCGTAGAGCCGATTTGTCGAAGGGCGGGCAGGCGACCCACCTGACCACGGCGACCCGCGATCAGATCGTGGCGCGGCTCAAGGAGGGCGTGCCGGTGGGCCGGATCGCGTCGGAGTTCGAGGTCGCGAAGAGCACGGTCTACCGGCTTCGCAGTGGCGCCATTGCCCCGCAGCGCCCTGCATTTTCCCCGACGGAGATGGTGAACTTCCGGATCTCGGTGGGGGAGAAGGAGGCGTTCGAGCAGGAGCTGGCCCGTGCCGGGTTCAAGGATCGGTCGGATGCGTTGCGTGCGCTGGTGCGCAATTCGGTCGGATTGCTGGACCGGAACTTCGCGTTCGTGGGCGAGGTGAAGGCGCTTTACGACGAGGTGTCGGCGATCGGGGTCAATGTGAACCAGATCGCGCGGGCGGTGAACCGCGGCCAGGCGCCGCCTCTGAGGGAGGCGGGCAAGGATCTGGCGGAGCTTAAATCGCAGCTTCGGAAGGTTCTGCCGGCACTGAATAATGTCGTCCAGGAGGCTCGGCGATCCAACGAGCGGGTCTGGGCGGCGGCGCGGGCCTCTGACGCGGCGGGCGAGGGGGAGAGCGAGTGAGTTTCCTTGCCGACGACGATGAAGGCGTCACGATCCGCCCGCATCTGCGGAAGGTGCGGGGCGGTGGTCGTTCGGGTGGTCGGCGCGGGTCAGGCCTGTCGGGCAGCCTGCTGAACAAGTGGAATTTCGCGGAAGGCTCGCGGGCTGCCGTTTTCAAGAAGATCGCCAGCGGCGGGACGCATACGCGCCACCAGATGCGCCGGCAGATGGATTACATCAACACCAAGGCGCAATACACGTTCGGGTTCAGCGATGCGCTGACCGACGACCGGCGTCAGTCGGAGGCTTCGCTTGAGGCCATCGCGGATAGCTGGGAGGCCAGCTGGCAGGGCACGCCGAAGAACGGCCACACATCGCATCTGCTGATCTCTTTTCCGCCCGATACGGCGCCGCGCGATGCGGCGGCCATCGCCGAGGAAATGTGCGAGCGGGCGTTCGGGTCCGAGAAGGAATTCGCCGACGATCGTTGGGAGTACATTGCGGCGCTGCACACGGACCGGTCGCACCCGCATGTGCATGTGCTGGTCAACAATCGCGGGGTCGAGAACGGCAGCTGGTTCTATCTGTCGAACAAGCTGGATGCACCGTTCACCTACCAGGGTTTCCGGAACCTGATGGTGTCGGTGGCGCAGGATTACGGCGTCCATCTGGAGGCGACGACGCGCTACGAGCGTGGCGATCTTCAGTATTCGCCATCCTCGGCGCAGTGGCGGCAGGGCAGGGTACCCGGCCAGCGGGCGCTGACGGATCGCGTTCTGGGCATGCTGATCGACGAGGCGGACGAGTGGGGAGAGGTGGCGAAAGCCGCGAAGATGGTGGGCAACGCGCGCGTGGCGGAGGTTGCGGACCGGATGATCCAGGGTATCGCCACGCAGAACCCGATTTCAAGAAAGGAATTCGAGATGGTACTGGAGAATGTCGAGACCCCGGAAGATTTCGCGGCGGCGGTCAGAGGGTGGGCGGAAGAAGTACGAGACACCGTTCTGACGCTGCCCCCTGAAATGCAGGGCAAGCATTTCGCGGAAATCGACGGCGTATTGTCTGATATGAAACGGGACTACGGGCTTGTCATCGAGGTTGAGGGGATCGCGCATCCCGGCCCGATGGCGAACAGCCTGCATGCCGATGGCGACCTTCTGGCTCGCCGGGCCGAGGATTATGTGCCCGAGGGTCGCGACATTGGCCGCGAGACGCTGGCGACCGCCGTCGAGATGTTCTCGGCCGGGGTTTCGGACGAGGACGATATCCGGGCCTTCCCGGGCGCGGAGCTGGGCGACAATCAGATTCGCGATTACAAGACGTCGCTGCGCGCGGTCGAGCTTGCCAATGTCGATTACAGCTTCGAGGCACGGCCCGGCGCGGTGGCGGATTTCTGGCAGAAGTTCGACGAGCTGTCAGGTGATGCCGGGATCGACCGGCAGTACGCCAAGGGCGTGTTCGAGAACGACCTGCTGAGCGACGATCAGAAGCGTGATGTTCTGTCCTCGGCGGTCGATCCCGAACGGGGTCCGAAGATCTCGGCCGACGAGATGTTCGACAGGGTTCAGGACGTGCGGGGCGAGATGCGGGCCAATATCATGACGCCTGACAGGGATTACCTGCGGTCCTTCATGCAGCGGCTCACCGAGCGCGAGTATCCCTCCGCGGCGCCGGAGTTCGCCAACCGCGAGAGCGAGCGGGAATACGCGGCGGCGCTTCGTGCCGAGTTCGGGACCAGGGGCTTTGAGCGCATGGCCGAGGGGGATTACCGCGATCTCCAGGCCATCACGCCGAACCGGCTGCACCAGCGCGAGCTGGCGGCCTCGGTGATGGCGATGGCGGAGCGTCCGGAACATGCCGCGAAGTTCGACCTGTCGCGTGATCAGATCGCCAAAGGCTACGAGGCGGCGGACGAGCCCCACAAGGCGCGGCGTGTGCTCAGCCAGAGCAGCACCGGCGACGATTTCTCGCTCTGAGGGGAGGGCAGCATGGAACTTGACCTGAAAGACCGGGTGCGGATCGTCGCCGGCATCGTCATGACGCTTCTGATCGCGGTGATCGCATCGAGCCTGGTGCTGAACGGAGCGAGCCGCGATTTCAGCGGCAGTCCGGTCTCGATCCTCGGCGTGCTGCGCGATCTGAGCCTTGAGACCGAGGCGCAGAAGATCGCGGCGGCGATCTTTGTCGGCGTGGTTGCGCTCTGCATCGTGTTCATCGGGGTGATGGTCTACAGCACCACGACGACGCGCTACGGCACGGCGCATTTCCAGGGGATCAGGGAGATGCGCCGGAACGGCTTCATCACGCCGCTGGAAGAGGGCGGTCTGATCTTCGGCAAGGTCGCGCGCCCGCCGAAGGAGCTGCGCGGCAGACCGCTGGAGGTCGTGGAAACATCGCCGAAGGAAGCGCTCAAGGCGGAGTTCATCTCGGCACCGATCGACGCCTTTCCGCAATGCCTGCTGATCGGTCCGACGCGCTCGGGCAAGGGGGTGTCCTATCTCACGCCCAACTGCCTGTTGGCAGATGGCTCGCTGGTGGTGCTCGATGTGAAGGGCGAGATCTTCCGGAACACGTCGCGGATGCGGGTGGAGCTGGGCGACGAGGTGTTTCGCTTCGCGCCCTATGATTTCGAGCATGGCTCGCACCACTACAATCCGCTGGCGCGCATTGCCGCGATCACGCATCCGAACCGCCGGTACGCGGAGCTGGACAAGCTCGCGGACAATTTCCTGGTCGCGAAAGGGGAGGGGTCGGCCTCGAACTTCCTTGGCGGGGCCAAGCAATGGTTCATCGCCGGCTGCCTGCGTGCCATCGAGATGGGCGATCCGACGCTGACCCGTGTCCATGCGCTGATGTTCGGGGACGGCAGCGAGGTCGGGGTGAGCGACAGCGACCGCTACAACGCCATCGCGAAGACATCGGACAACCCCATCGTGCGCCGCGAGTTCTCGAATTACGGGAACCTCGATCCGAAGATCCGGCAATCCTACAGCCAGGTCATGAGCGACAGCGGGCTGAAGCAGTGGGCCAACCCGCAGATCCAGGCCGTGACCCGTCGCGACGATATCCGGTTCGACGATATCCGCTCGCGGCGGCAGTCGATCTATATCGTGGTGCAGTCGGACGATATCTCGCCGCTGAACGCGGTGATCCGGCTGATGTTCACGGACCTGATCGCCTCGATCCGGCAGACCAGCTCGGACCACGACAGCGGGCTGGGACAGGTGTTCATCATGCTCGACGAGTTCGACCAGCTTGGCTACATGCCGATCGTGCAGCAGTCGATGAAGCAGCTTGCCGGTCACGGGGCGCGCACGACGGTGGTCACGCAGTCGATCCCCGGCCTGAAATCGGTGGGCTACAGCGATGCGGAGGTCGAAAGCCTGATCGCCGGCTGCGAGATGAAGATCTATATCTCTCCCAACGATCATTCGACCACGGAAGAGATCACCAAGGCGCTCGGCACCCGGACGGGCTTCAAGGCGTCCTACAGCTATACGCTGAACGACTTCTCGAACCGCAGCGTCAATGTCTCGACCGAAGAGCTGCCGCTGTTCACGGCCTCGCAGTTGCGGGGCTTGCCCAAATCAAAGGTGTTGCTGATGCCGGAGGGGCACCAGCCGATCCTGGCGGACAAGATCGTCTATTACGCCGATCCTGTCTTCAAGCCGATCTTCGAGCGCCAGAAGGGGGCCTATCCCTATCCGTCGCGCCAGTTGCAGCATATCGACCGGCTGGAACAGCAAGTTGTGCGGACAGCCGTGGAAAACCGGCAGATGCTCGAAGCAATCGCGGAGGCGAAGACGTTCGAGGCAAGCCCACAACGCGTGGTGGAAGGTTCGATTGTGGACCTTCCGCGGGAAGAGGCGGCCGCAGTTTACGAGAGCCGGATGAACGCCATCAAGGGCGCGGCACAGCAGGACGCTTCAGCAGTTGAAGCTGGAAAGAAAGCTGAAAAGGAGAAAGCAGAGCGATTGGAGGCCAAAAGGGCGGCAGCGATGAAAAAAATAGACTCGCTGTAAATCTTCAGATGATCGTGGGCTGCGGTGAGCGGACGTTCTTGCGCCGCTTAGCCATAGTGAAACAACGGGGCGCCTCACGGCGCCCCGATTGCATCCAGAGACGGAAACCAGATTTCAGCGATGCCGCGTTTCCCGGTCCGGCGGTCTTCCATGACCTGGATCACGCAGTGGATCGACTGGCGGAAGTTCTCCAGCAGTTCGCTGTGGTCGATGCGGGCACCGGACTGGCGGATCAGCGAGGACAGTTTCTCGAAGGCCATGCGGGCAGTGCTGGCATGGATCGTGGTCATGGAGCCTTCATGGCCGGAGTTGATGGCCTCCATGAAGGTCTGGGCCTCCGGTCCCAGCAGTTCGCCGAGGATGATCCGGCGCGGGTTGAGACGCAGGCATGCCTGAAGCAGCTTTGTCGGATTGCGCGGGCTCGCCGGGTCCAGCTCGGATTGCAGCATCAGGCTATTGGGTTGCGTGGGGAACAGCTCCACACCCTTCTCGATGGTGATGATGCGCTCATCGGGCTCGATGAACGAGATATAGCGCCGGGTGAGGGCGGTCTTGCCGCTGTCGGTGGCGCCGGAGATCATCAGGTTCATGCGTTCACGGGCCAAAGCCGCCAGAACGTCGTCGAAGTCGCAATTGCCGTCCAGCGCCATGCCGAAGATCGCGCGGGCGTTCTCGGCAATCTCGGCCTCAAGCGATTTGCCGAGATCGCGCAGCCGCTCGAAGCGGAAGTCCTTCTGCGCATCGCCGGTCACGAAGGCGCGCAGCGACATGGCGACGGGGCCGCCGTAGACGGCCGGCGATCTCACGGCCTGAAAGCGGAACTTGCGCATCCCGCCCTCCATGCCCGCGACCCAGAAATCGAAGGTGCCGGTCGCAAGGATGCGGTCCTCATCGAACTTCTCGCCGGCAGCGCCGGCGCAGAGTTCGGTGATCTCGATCATCTTCTGCGGCGGCAATACCGGGACGCCCTGCGGTGTGTGCATCTGGGCATGACCCTGAAGCTTCACCCAGATCCGGCCATCGGCATTCATCGAGCATTCGACCAGATCGGGCCTGACCAGGACCGGGTGCAGGGGCGTCAGCGCGTCGATCAGCAGCGGGACCAGCATCAGTAGAATTCCAGGTCGCTATCGACGCGGATCGACACGTTCGATCCCTGGTGCACGAGGATCGTCGGTTTCTGGCCGAGATACCCCTTCATCACATCGCCCACGGCACCCGACAGGCTGGCGCTGATATTCGCCGCCGCATCGTTCGACGAACCGGACGAATCGTCGCCATCGTCCGAGAGCAGCAACGGCAGGGCGCTGATGACGCTGACCAACGCGGCCGAGCCGAAGCGGGAGGCAAAGTGATTGTTCACCTCGCTGACCATGCCGGAACGGCCGAGGCGGTCGGAGCCATAGGACTTGAGCGATACGGTCTGTCCGTCCGTGGTGGTCAGGCGTGTCCATGCCACCAGGACCCGCTTCTGGGTCTGTCCCATTTCGGAATTATAGGTCCCGAACAGCTTCGAGCCCCTGGGCACCAGGACGCGGGTCATGTCCATCGACCAGACATCGCGCGAGACGATGGCCGCGACCTGGCCCTGAAGGTCGGAATTGATCGCGACCTCCAGGGCCGCCTCGATGATCGTGCCCTGTCCGACCGTGTTCGAGGGATTGGCCGTCACGGTGGCCCGGCGGGTCTCGGTCGCGGCGGCACTGGCGATCAGGAATTCCCGATCGCCGGACATGGCCTGCCGCTCGGCGCCGACTGTTCCGTTCGCGAAGGTCTCCGAGCCGGTCTTTCCCATCACCGGGGGCGCCTGCATCCGGCGGGCCAGCTCTTCCTCGCGGCGTGCGCGTTCCTCTTCCAGCGCCCTGCGCCGGTCGGCTTCGGCCTGCTCGGCCGCCAGGCGCGCGGCCTGTTCGGCCGCGGCCTCGGCTTGCCTGCGGCTGTAATCGGATTCGAGTTCGGCCTGCATCGCCGCGAGCTGGTCGGCGTTCTCCTGCTCGATCTCGTCAAGCCGTTCCTCGAACAGCCTGCGACGTTCGGCGGCAGCTTCCTGTTCCTCGGCGATCTGCGCGGCCAGGCGCTCGTTTTCCGAGCGCAGGCGGTCAAGTTCGCCCTGATCGTCGGCAACGCGCGTGGCCTCGATCTCCGGCTCGCCGAGGTCGGGCACCATGAAGCCGCTGCGGTCGTTCTGCTGGATCGCGGCGGATTGCGAGGTTTCCAGAAGCGCCCCGTCAGCGGCGTCCGGCTGTGAGAGGACGTAATAGACCCCCGCGCCGCCGACGGCGGCGAAGCCTGCGGCCAGTGCGGTGGTCCGCATCCAGCCGCTTTTGCGCGGGGTCCGCTTCTGGTTCAGGATCTCGTTGCGGGCGGCCATGGCGTCACCCCTTTCCCTGCTTTGCCAGCGCGGCGCGCAGGCGGTCCGACCAGATGCAGATTTCCGAATCGCCGAGGCGCAGCACCCAGCGGTCCTGAACGCTTGGAATGATCATCACGCCGTTCTCGATCTTGGTCTGGACCGAGTATTCCCGACCGTTGCCATCGGCGCGGAAGGCCGCCGGCATCGCGGCGTTCTGCGAGAACTGCATGTAGGTCTTCGTCCCGTCATCCCAGATCCGGGCGGGCATGAAGCCGGTCGCCCGGCTGGCCTGCTTGACGTAGTAGGTCCGCGAGTTCGGGCCGGGGCCGCGGATGGCGCTGCGGGCGGCGGCGCCGGATTTGGGATAGGCGAACTCGACCAGGTACATCGGCCGCGTCGCGCCTTCGATCATCTCGAAGACATAGGTGCCGCGCGACGTGGCAACCGACATGTTCGTGCGGACGCCGGTCTGGGTCGGCTTGACGGCGAGGCTGTTGTCGCCGAGCTGACCATAGGTGAAGCCGACATTGTCGCCGAGGGCGACGTTGATGATGTCCTCGCCCGGACCGAACTCGATGGTTGTCGCGGTCAGCACCTTCGTGTCGATCCGGTAGACCTGCCGTTCGGTGAAGACGACGGTCCGGACCCGATCGTCGGTTGGGCTGACAGAGGGGGTGATTTCAGCGGTGGCGGCGCTGCAAAGAGCACAAAAGCCGAACATTGCAGATGCGGCGAGAGCCGGGAAACGGGGCATGGCCTTATCCTTCCGATTGATGGTCGATGCGATAATCCGTCACCTGGAAGCCGAAGGGGTTTTCCCAGATCATCCGGTCGGAGGCGGTGTTCGCGGGTTTGAAGCGCCAGGAGAGGGTGACGATGTAGTTCGACGTGCCTTCGCGGGTGCCATCGACGATACGTTTCTGCAGGCGGACCTGGGCGGTGTCTTCGCTCAGCAGCGTGATCGCGTTGATGGAGACGAACACACGGGCGTCGCGGGAGATGAGCTTGCGGATATAGCGCGAGGATCCGGGGTTCCAGAGATCGAGCAGATCGTCGCGGGCGGTGCTGACGGATCGGGAGATCACCCGTTCGAGACGCTGTTGCTGGTCGTGAATGTCATGGGTCTCGCGATCGAGGACATAGTTGTAGACCCAGCTTTCGATCACCGCATCCCGTTCGGTCAGCGTGGCCCGGCCGACCTCATAGGCACGGATCACGTCGCCGGACTGGCGGTCCACGAGGCCGAGATAGGCTTGCGTGGTCTTGAGCGGCATCATGACGAGGATCGCGGCAGCCAGCAGCAGGGCAGCCAGACCGGCGATGATTGCCACGATCCAGGCCAGTTGTTCGCGCCGCCTGATGCCGAAATACATGTCGCGGTTCAGTTGGGATCTGAGGGCCTGATCGGTCACTTCGATGCCTTTCTCAAACGGGCGATTTCTGAAAACTTGGCCTGCATGGCGCGGGTGCGATCCGCTGCATTGCTGCGGGCCGCCATACCAGCGCTTGCGTATGACTTGTCGCTGGCGCGGGCCTGCATCATCGGTGTGCGTCCGGTCAGATAGCCGGTGCCGAAGCTGCGGGCGCGGCTGCGCACGGCACCCATGGGGTTCACGGCTGCCGAGGCGGCACCCGACATGGAGCCGAGATCGATCTGGCCGACCATGTTCGCTGCGATGGACGGCACGTCCGCGAGCATCTTGATGCCCAGACCTGCCACCGTGATGAAGCCCAGAACGCTCCTCAGATCCTGAATGCCGCTTTCGCCGGTATTGATATGGACAAGCAGCCCGGCGATGGTTCCGATCACTCCGCCGATTGCCACCGGATAGATCAGGTAGCCGAAGACGGCGGCCAGCCAGGCCTCGAACATCGAGCGTGTGCGGGTGAAGAGCAGGAAGAAGCCCATCAGGGGCGCGATGGCGATCAGAACCGCCAGCAGCATCTTCGCGTAGGCTACAACAAGGATATACACCACGGCGAGAAGACCGAGGACCGCGAAAAGCAGTCCGGCCACGATTGCGCGCGTCAGGATCGCACGACCGGTGACAACAGCGTCAATGATGTTCGACAGGATGAAGAACATGCCTCTTGCTGCTTCCTCGCTGCCTGCGGCGGCATCACCGGCGACAAAGTTGCGCACGGTGTTTCCGACCGTATCGAAGAGGGACGTTCCGGCACTGTAGATGATGTTGAAGTTTTCCCACGAAAACAGGAACATGTAGATCGCACCGATGCGGATCATGATGCCGATCAGCTGCGGGAAGGAGAATTCCGTGAAGCGGAAGAGCACGTTGATGCCGTAAAGGACGATCAGCAGCACCGCCAGAATTTCCAATCCGCCAGTGAGGACCGATGCCAGACGTTCGAAGGTGTTCTCTGCAACCTGTGTTACGCGATCATCGATCAGTTCGATGATAATCGTGATGAACTCCATTGCTCAGCCTCGTTCACAGAAACTACGCGCTTCAACGTCCAAGGCGGTGCGGAACAATATGGCAATCTCGTTCATCGCGCGGTCTTTCGCGAAGCTTCCGCTGATTGTTTCGCTGCTCGGGTGGTTTGCCAGGCGGGAGAGCAAGCGCCATCCCTTTTCGATTGGCACGGTCTGAGTTGCACAGGAACAATCGCCGGTTTGGAGCGCTGCACGGTCGGCAAGGTAATCCAATACGCGCGCGACATCGGAAGCATCTGTGGGCATCGGCAGGGCGGCTTCGCGTGTCAGCACACGATCAATCCGCCGATATCGCGATGGATCGCAATCGAATTTGCTACGAGAATAGGTCAAGTCGCCGGCACGTTCGAAATCGGTGACGAATGAGGCGTTGTCGAGCATAGTGCGCCTTTCATCGCGCAGACCAACCTCTGCCATTGCAAAATCGAAGCCTGTCAGGTCGATGCTGTCGGGATCGAAACTGTCCCAATAGGCTGCGCCGCGCGCCTTGGCCTCGGCCCGCTCCACCTCGATCTCGGCCTGCCGTTTCTGGCGTTCCAGCCGCTCGCGCGCAAAATGCGCCTGCGCGTCGGCCTCCTCGGCCTCCAGCAGATCGGAGACTGCGTCGGCATCGCCGCTGTTCAGGATCTCCAGCTTGTCGTCGTCCGAGAGCTGCGCCAGATCGGCGGGGCTGTCGGAGGATGCCTGCCAGGCGACCAGCGCCCCGGCGAGGGCAAGGGCGGCAATGGCCGTGGCGCCGATCAGGCGTGACTTCGGGGTCGTCATTCCAGGTCCTCCGTTTGGGGTTCTTCGGGCGAGGTCGCAGCGTCATCGGCCAGGGCTTCGGCCTGTTCCTGACGCACACGCTCCATGACGGCGGCCGTTTCAGGATCGGCGGGTTGTTCAGGCTGAGGGGTCGAGAACGGCAGGGCGGTAACGTTCCGCAGCCAGAGCCAGCCTCCGATGGCGAGCGCAAGCGCGACGAGCAAGAAACCGATCCAGACATGCTTCATCCGTCACTCGTCCTCAATCAGAGCGTCGTCGCCGGTGAGCGACAGGAACTTCTCGTCATCGGCCATCGTCGCGGCGTCGATCACACCGGCCTGGCCCATGGAGACGGTCTGGATCGCCTCCATGTTGGCCTGGTTGATGAGCGCGATGACCAATTCGCCCGTCACGCGGGTGTTGAGGTCGATCGCCTGCTTCAGATTGGTCGCGTCGTCGATCTGCCCGATCAGCGTGGCGGTGCGGTCGAGCGAGGCCGAGGTCTGTTCGATCGCGTTCTCGGCCGCGGCCGAGGTATAGGCACTGGTCGCCGCCTGCGTGCCGACACGTTGCAGATCCGGTTTGTCGCTGGCGGTCAGCGCGTCCACGCCGTCCTGCGTCAGACCGGCGCTTTCATAGATCCCGGCAATGACGTCGCCAGCAGGAGATCCGCCGACCGTGCCGTTGCCGAACACGGCCCCCCAATCGCCCGAACGGGCCGCTGCCAGCTGATCCTGAAGATTGCCGAGATTGAGGCCGCCCAGGAGGTCATCGAGATTGAGGCCGGCCAGCAGCGTGTCGAGATCGAAGCCATCTGTCAGCGATGAGACGACCTGTTCCATCTCTTCGAGTTGCCGGATCAGTTGCCGGGTCTGCTCGTCGAGAATGCCGTTCGTCCGGATCGACTGCGCCAGCTCGTCCTGGCTGGAGTTCAGGAGCGCGATCAGTTCGGCCAGCGAACGCGGATCATGGGTCGGCACGCCCTGCGCGAAGGCCAGGCCCGCAGAGAGGCACAGACCCGTTGCGGCGGCGAGATTGCGGAACATGCTCATGGTCAGCCTCCTGTCGTGGGGGTGTCGGTCAGGGTGAGGAATTGTTCGTCGGCGATCTGTGCCTGGACCTGGGCTGCGAAGCGTTGCGCTTCGACGCGCCGCTGGGTGGCTTCCATGATCGTCATCATCGACGCCAGACGCGTGATCTCGGCGCGCAGATAGGTGTTGAGGTCGATGGCCTCGCGGGTGGTCGTGGTCTCGGGAATGCGGGCGATCAGGGCACGGACGCGCCGTGCCGAGAGTTCCAGCTGGTTCGACATGGAAAAACCGAGTTCCATGCCCGCATCGGCCATGTTGCCAAGCTCGGCCAGGGCCATGTCGCCCGCGACCATGGTGCCGAGATCGTCCGGTGAGCCCATGCCGGCGGCATAGGCATTCGCATAGCCCGTGATCTTGACGACGTAATCCTGTGTCTCGGCATATGGGGGGATGCCGCCATAGCGCTGGACCGCGCCCGGGCCGGCATTGTAGGCGGCAAGCGCCAGCGGCATCGAGCCGAAGCTGCCGAGTTGCATCAGCAGGTAACGAGCGCCGCCATCGAGCTGGACGCGGGGGTCGTTGCGCTGCGAGGCCGGAATGCCAAGCTGATCGAAGGTGCCCGGCATGATCTGGGTCAGCCCGCAGGCCCCCTTGTGCGAACAGACCCGAACCTGAAAGCCGCTTTCCTGCTTCACGAGCGCCTGGAACCAGGCCCGGAACCCGACCGGCGAAATCCCGGCGCGGGCCAGCGCCGGATGCGTCTGGTAGCGCTGGACGGTCTCCACGATCATCTGTTCGATCGTCACCCGGCCTTCGCCGAAGAGCCGGCTTTCCGCACCCGTGACGGCGGAGGTGTCATAGGCGGCGGACACCGCTGCACCGTCCAGGTCCTCGAATTCCGCAGGCGCGAAGCCGCTCGTGTTCATCGAGGCAATGGCCGCGTCGATGGCTGCCAGCTGATCGCGATGCAGGGCGTTCATGTCGATGCGCACGCTGTTGCCGTCCTCGGCCTCGCCCACGATCCGGCCTTGCAGCACCGAGAGCGTTCCGGCGCGCAGGGTCCGCAAGGCATCGCTCACGGGAACCCCCTGGGCGAGCGTCAGGCTCGCCACGGAGGCCCCGAGCATGAGGCCGAGTGCAATGCGCCGGCTCCGGATCATGACTTCGGCACTGCCACCAGCGCCGAGCTGAGCGCGCCGGGCTTCAGCTTGCCGAAACAGTTCGAGCGGCGTTCGGACAACTCGCCGCTCTGCGCGGCACAGCCGGCCACCGCCAGCGCAAGAAGGAGGCTCATCACGATACGGGTCATGCCGTGTTTCCTTTCCAGAATTCGGGATTGTCGCGCCAGTCGCTGCCGAAGCGCCGTTCGGCCGAGCGGCCGCCGCCAAGGACAGTGAGATAGGGGCCAAGGGCCGAGAGATCGGTGTCGAGGATGTTCGAGCTTTGCCCGTCCCGCCACAGCGCCCGGCGGCCGCCGGCCTGCGAGCCGAGCAGGAAGGACAGTTCGGCGTCAGACAGCGCCAACCCGTCATAGCTGTCGCGGCCTGCCTGGTGGTGTGGCAGGATCAGTTGGTTCTGCAAGCCTTCGAGGATCGAGGCCCCGGCGGCGCAGTCCCGGATCTGCGAGACGAACTGCACCAGCATGACCACGACGACGTTCTTCTTGCGCAGCGTCGCCAGCCAGGTCTTCAGCTCGCGCTGGAAGTAGAGATCGTCGAGGAACACGCCCGCCTCTTCCAGGACCAGCAGGGTCGGGGTGCGGGCGCTGACGGTCTTCTCGATCTGCCGGAAGAGATAGGCCAGCAGCGCGGTCCGCTCGATCTCCATGTTGAGAAGCGCCGTCATATCGATACCGACGATATCGGACGCGCTGAAATCCACGATCGGGGCGCTGTCCTGGCCGAAGACCCAGCCGTACTGGCCGTTGGGGGACCATTCACCGACCCGCGCGCCGATATCACCCTCGAAGGAGCGGAAACGTGTCGTGAAGTTGGTGAAGTCCCTGAAAGAGGCGAGGGCCGTCGCGTTGCTTTCGACGGTGCGCGCCAGCTTCTCGGAATCGCTGACCGAAAGCTGGTGCCCCTTGCGTTCCAGAAGCGCGGTCAGCCAGCTGCGCAGCCATGCCTGACCTTCCTCGTCGGTTTCCGAGGCCAGCGGGTTGAGCCCGGTGTTCCGGCCCGCGCGCACGGC
This sequence comes from Paracoccus sp. L-17, assembly GCF_056857655.1. Lineage (NCBI taxonomy): Bacteria > Pseudomonadati > Pseudomonadota > Alphaproteobacteria > Rhodobacterales > Paracoccaceae > Paracoccus > Paracoccus sp. L-17. The sequence continues at coordinate 73,406 of NZ_JBSXNM010000024.1, read as the reverse complement.
GGTATAGGTGCCGCCAAGCGCGCGCAGGGGCATTTCCAGCGACTGGTCCTTGTCGAAGGCGATGATCCGGCAGCCTGTGCGCCGCGCCTGCGCGGCCAGGAAGGCCATGATCGTCGATTTGCCGGCATCGGGCGGGCCGACGATCAGGGTGCTGGCAAACGGCGGCTCGGACTCCGCATGGGCGAAGCGGCCATGGAACGAGAAATCATAGGGCGAATTGGCGCAGCTCTTGAAGGTCGTGATCGGCGTGCCCCAATAGCATTCGGAGGCGGGCTTGCCGAGCCGGACCATGTGCAGCGCGGCGAAGTCCGAGAAGTTCCGGTTGGAGATGGTCAGCGGGCGTTTCTGAAACCCGTGATTGCCCGGAAACCGCGCGAACCATGCAGCGGCCAGCCCGTGCTTTTCGACGACGATCTTGAGCTTCTTCGAGCGCAGGATGGCCGTGACCGCCGTCACCTTGCGCTTGAGGGCATCGGGGGTTGCGGCATAGACGGTGACGATGGTCTGGCTGTCGCCAAAGCCCATCTGGCCCATTTGCAGATCCTCTGCGGCCTCCTGAAGCTGTACCGCGATCTTGCCGCCGGCGCTTTCCTCAAGCGTCTGCTCAAGCCGGGTTGTCGCCTTGGCCGAGATCAGGTCAGGCAGAAGCGGCTGGTAGGTGCAGGAGATCAGGGTATCGGGATCTGTGTAGAGCGTGTCGAGAATGCCGCCATGGGTCTGGGGCGAGAGGTTCGCCACGCTGATCACCGAGGCATATCGCGTCTCGAAGTCGTCGCCGATTTCCACGGCCCGGTCGTAGATCTCGATGGGCGTGCGGATATCGTCCACGATGGTGCCGGTCTCGGACCGGGCCAGCGGCGCATAGACGCCCGTCGAGATGGCGCGCAGAAAGCCGGTCAGCGTGCCGTCGTCGATCGCAAGCAGCTCCGAGCCGTCGCCCAGGGTCTCGGCCACGCTCTGGGCGAGTTCTGCAAGATCGGACAGACGCTCGGGCAGGGCATCCTGACGTCTATGGCCGAGCAGTCCGCCAAGGATCGGCATGCGTTCCGCCATGGATTTGCGCTCGATCACCGAGAGGAACAGCACCGGGACGCAGAGGCCCGCCGAGGTGATGTGGGTGCGCCAGGCCTGGTCCAGTTCCTTGCCGAAGCCCGGTTCGACGAAGGCTTTGGGCTGATAGTCGAAATCGTGATAGGCCGAGCGGATCTTGTGGAAGTGGAAGCTGAAATTGTTGCCGGACTTGTCCACCAGCTCGGCCAGCCGGTCGTTGATATGGGCCAGTTCGCTTTCGCTGGCCGTGAACGGGTTGACGCCCGCGATCTTCACGACGGAGACCAGCGCCCCGCTGCGCGTGGCGATGGCATGGTTATTTTCCTCGAAGAGATAGGGCAGCATGTCTTCGAGGTCGCGGGCGCCGCCGAACAGCGCCCGGATCGGACTGGGGAAAATATCATTCATACCGGGATCCGGAGCTGGCGCGCAGCAGCCGCTCGGGCGTGCGCGTGGTCACGACCGCGATGAAGCGCGCGAAATGCGGATTGATGACCGATGCGGCCCAGAGAGCCGCCCAGAGAACGGGGATCGCCCAGAGATACCAGAGACTGTCGAGGAAGATGAACGTGAGGAACGGCGGGATGAAGGCCAGCCCGGCCAGCGGCAGCGGCAGGCCAAAGAACCTGGCCTGCCGGTTGAGCCCCTGGATATACACGTTCTCCCGCATCACTCGGCGGAGCCCCGGAAGATCGCGATGATCGACTCGGCGAGGTTGTCGCCGCCGAAGATGAAGAACAGCCCGACGACGGTCACGCCGATCCACTTCCAGTCGATGAACTTGGTGAAGATCGCCAGAAAGCCGATGATCAGCAGGATGAGGACGACGGCGGTCAGGGCAAGGTTGTTGTCGCGCAGCTGCGCGATGATGCTTTCGCCGGTATCCTCGAACCCGGACAGATCGACTTCCTGGGCATGGGCCTGGATGGCCGCCGCGCACCAGATCCCGGCGGCGACGAGCTTTTTCCTGAAGTTCGGCATGGGGCAATTCCTTTATGTCAAACGGTTGCGATAGATCGCCATGACCTTGCGGACATGGTTCCGGGTTTCCCGGTAGGGGGGGATGCCGCGATACTTGCGGACCGCACCGGGGCCGGCGTTGTAGGCGGCCAGGGCGAGTTCGGGCGTGCCGAAAGCGCCGAGTTGCATCAGCAGATAGCGCGCCCCGCCATCGAGGTTCTGGACCGGATCGCGGGGATCGACGCCGAGAAAGCGCGCGGTACCTGGCATCAGCTGCGCAAGCCCCATCGCGCCGGCCGAGGAATAGGCGGTGACCTTGAACCCGCTTTCGACCTGGATCATCGAGTGGAAGTAGGCGTCCCAATGCCGGGGCGAGAAGCCTGCGGCGCGGATCGCAGGATGGGATGCGTACCGTGCTGCGGCTGCCGTCACCATGTCCCGGATGGACACTGGCGCCTCGGTGGGGACCAGCATCGAGCGGATCAGTGCTGGCTCGTCACTTGCTGTCCGGGAGTATTCGGGATCGTCCTCGGGGCGCGCGAAGATATCACGGGCCGCGCCGGCGTTCAGGACGAAGCCGCGGGTCTCAGAGAGGACATCGGCGCCGGCCGCAAGGGGCGTCGCCAGCAAGGATGCAAGGAGAGCACGGCGGGATAGTGGCTTCAGGGTGCCAGAACGATTTCCCGAATATTCACGATTATGGCCGCTCGGTGCTTGGGGACAGTTGAGCGACCATGGTGACGCCTTTCGATCCGGGAATGACGGTTGCAGTAATGCCCAGATCAGTTTGAGCGTTAAAGAGCCCGGTCGTGGTCTTGATCTCTTTGTATGCGTAATCTGATGGATCGAGTGTTGTTCCAGACTGCTCCGCCCGACGTCGCTCCCGGTACAGGTCCCGCTGTGTGACCACGACGCCGAAGCGACCCGTTTCCGGCTCGACAGCGACGAGATACCATGAGCCTCGGACAGTGTTCTGAGCCGGGACGGGGTCCTCCGCACAGACAACGTGCAGCTCCCACCCTTCCAGCAACCTCTCTCTACACATCTCAAGGGTGAGCACCTCGTTGCTAACCTGTACTTGGTTGGTCATGCGACGCGCTCCAGAAAGTTGTCTGACGCGTCTGCGCCAGACTATCAAATTAAGTATCTGCATTTCAAGTAGGTGAAATGATAAATGGTCACCTGCCGTTGCTTTATCGTTGTTACGTTTATTGCTCAGGCGTTTTCAAGCCGCAGAAGCTGGGAAGGTGACCTTTAGGGTATCCCTCGCTTCAGGTGGGTTCAGCGACCCGACCCTACGGAAAAACCCACTGGCCACCGACATCTACACCACGCACCGGGACGTCACTTCACGGATCTCCCACGCCCTTCAATATCTGCCTATCCATATGATCCCCGTGCAAGACCGAAATATCACCGGTAGTCTCCAGCACGGCAGCGCGGACCGATGCCAGATCCAAAACATTAGCCTCGCGCAACTTGGCGATCAGATCTTCCTCGGCCACGCGAGTTGCGCGTACCGCATTTAAGGGCTCTGCCTCAATCTGTGTGGGGAGTGGACAGAACATGGGGGTCCTGCGGGGCGTTTTCTGTTTGCGACGGTCAGCCGACCATCGAGAACTGCGGCCCTTGTGACGGCTACTCCCTGCATTCCCGGCCGGAAGTCGCGCGGCAAACCCATCAAGCACGACAAACGCAGCTACAAACGACGCAACAGGATCGAGATCATGTTCGGGCGGCTGAAGGACTGGCGCCGGGTCGCAACACGCTACGATAGATGCCCGAAGGTCTTCCACTCGGCCGTTGCTCTCGCCGCTACCGTCATGTTCTGGCTATGAAACAAGAACGAGTCCTGACCCTAAATTCGTTCGGCAAAGCGCCTGATGCGTTGCACCAGGCGCCTCTTGTTCCTGTCACATCGCGTTACTTGATGGCGAGGATGTCGAAGTTGTGGACGTTAGCGACCACACCGTCGTCCCACCCGCCAGCGACCAACTCCGCTGCCCGTTTGTTCAGCAGCCCGGCGACTTGACCGGCAAAGTGTGCTTCACGGCCAGCATTGTTGGTGAAGATGTCGAAGATTGCGAAGGATGTTTCGTCAATCTGCAGCGCCGCCCAGAACAATGTGCCGGGTTCGGTTTCTTCGACGATGGGACCAGCTGCGGTCAGCAAGGCTGCCAATTCCGGCCCTTTGCCGGGTGCTGCTTCGAGCGAGATGTACGTGGCTGTCGTGGCCGAGTAGAGATCAACCGGTTCCCTCATCGACAAGACATCGGAATTGTTGATGTTCGCGACAACACCATCGTCCCAGCCTCCGGCGACCAGCGCGTCGGCATTTTGGTTCAAAGCCGCGGCCACGGCGCCGGAGAAATGCGCATTGCGCGCTTCTTCATCCACGAAGATATCAAAGATCGCGAGCGTATCTTCGGCTTGCAAGGCAAACCAAAGCAAAGTGCCTGGTTCGGTGTCCGCGACAATCGGGGCGGCTCCGGCCAGAAATTCGGCGAATGCTTCGGTCTGGCCTTCAGCAGCGGGCATGGCGATGTAGCTGGCAGTGTGATTTTCCATTGGGGTTTCCTGTGCGGCTGCAGATGTCGTGATCAAGGCCAAAGCGGCGAGTGTCTTGAGAATTTGGGCTTTCATGGTCGCCTCCTGATTGAGAGGTTGGTGTGTCTGGTTTCGATGCACCCTTTTCCCATGCCGAATGCCTCAGGCACCAATCCCGAACTTCTATTCTTTGATAGACATGTGCTATGGTGAACCTCATGGCGGAAAGTGACGGAGACTGTGGCAGTGGAGATGAACCAGATCAGGTATTTTTTGGCTGTCTGCCAGCATCGCAACTTCACCCATGCCGCTAGCGCCTCAAATGTTTCCCAACCGTCCCTGACGACCGCGATCAAGAAGCTTGAACACGAGCTCGGGGGTGATCTGTTTGTCAGGGACCGCGCGGGATGCAGGTTGACGGCACTCGGAAAACTCATGCAGCCAAGGCTACAGAAAGCGCATGACGAAACGCAGGCAGCTAAGGCAGAAGCCGTCCGCCACACGCGACTAGCGCGGGTTCCTATTTCTGTCGGTGTTGGCGAAACGATTGGTCACAACCGGATTTCAGCCGCCGTGGAACGCTTCCGTACACGATTGCCGCAAGCCGAAATAGAGTTGATCGTGGCGTCTGCCTCCAAGCTTCTGGCCGGATTGCGAGAGGGTGAATTTGACGTCGTTGTCACAGCGACGACGGTCAGTGAAGAACTCTATCGAATAGACCAGCTCTATGACGAGTCCTACAAGGTTGTGGTGTCCAAGTCGCACCCGTTGTCTGAACGAGACGCTATTTCTCTTTCGACACTCGCTGAAACTGACATGCTCGATCGACCCAATTGCGAAATGCGGGATGCGTTGCATGGGGCATGTGCAGACCAAGGTCACGAACTCTACGCGGCCTATCGGTCAAATCGCGTGGATTGGTTAGTCGAACTCGCGCGGCAGGGATTAGGCGCGGTGATTTTGCCAACCACGGCAATTCCAGCAGACAGCGGCCTCGTTTCGATACCCATCGACGGCCTTGAAATTTCGCGAACTGTTTCTGCTCTTCGTTATCGGCACCAAACGACGAGGCCAGAGACAAATGATCTGATCCGTGAGATTGCGCGTGTGTAGGCGTAGTATCATTGATGGCCGACATTCGCGCATAGTGCAGTAACTGGTACTTTGGGCTCCAGGTGGACCTTCGTTGCAATGAAGTCGAACGGCAGCTCTGGGGCCGAAAACGACGGAACCCGGCGGGTTTCCCCGCCGGGCCCGAGGGGGAGACCCCGTTCTTTTCAGAACGGGATCTCGTCGTCGCGGTCGACCAGCTCAGGGTTTTCGTTCTCGGCCGATTTGGAGCGGCTCAGGAAGTCGACCTTCTCGGCGATGATCTCGCAGCCGTAGCGATCGGTGCCGGTGGCGTCGGTCCACTTGGTGTAGTGGATGCGGCCGTGCACGAGGACCTTCATGCCCTTTTCGCAGTGCTCTGCGACGGTCTTGCCGAGACCGTTGAAGCAGGTGATGCGGTGCCATTCGGTGTCCATCACCCGGTAGCCGTTCTCGTCGCGCATCACGCGCCCTTCCGAGAGGCGCGGCCGCGAGGTGGCCAGGGTGAAGTTGGTGATCTTCGTGCCGCTTTGGGTCGAGCGCACTTCGGGCTTTTGACCGATGTTGCCAGCGAGGATGACGATGTTCTGCATTTTGTAGCTCCTGTGTTTTCTGTCCCTGGGACCGTCCCTTCGACAAGACCCGGAAAAAGCCTGTCGGCTGGGGCGTGCACGGGAGACGGAACGGCGACCGGAAACCTCCAGATGGCCGGGGTGGAGCGGGCAGGTGACGCATTTCCTCAGAAACGCTAGCCAACACGGCCCGGACTGACGCGGGGTTGCGCGCCAGAGGCCGAACAGGCTTAGGGGATTGTCAGTCGAAGGGATGGCACCGGGGATAGGGGCGACCTGGGGCTCTCGCTGAACTCGGCCTTCTTGGCCAAGGCAACGGGGTTGAAGCATTTTCGAAGGTATCGACCCAGCGGCTCAAGCCAACCTCACCCCCCTGCCCTATCGCGGTGACATCCGTAGGAGTTGCGATGTTGCGAACTGACGGTTATCCCGGACCCATCATTCAGGACACGAGGGCCCAATGGCTAATTTCAATCTCGAGGCACTGTCGCTCAGGCCTTGTTGCGCAAATGCGGCGGGGGATTCACTGCGCGAATCCAGCATGAAAGCTGGCGGCCATGAGCAGACCGGCGCCGTACAAGACCACCAACTGGCATAGCTACAATCAAGCGCTGAGGCAGCGCGGAGGTCACGTCCGTCAAGCTGGTGTAAATTCCCCGATGGCCTGAGGGCATGATCAGGCGGCTTTTGTAGTTATGCTGAGAATGGGGTCTATTTCCTCCTTGTCGATCTGGGCGAAGGCCTCGACCATCATGTAGCGGCTCGAGGTCTGCCATTCGTCGTTGGCTTCGAACAGCACGGCACCGATCAGGCGCATGATAGATGCCTCGTTCGGGAAGATCCCGACGACATCGGCGCGCCGCTTCACCTCCTTGTTCAGGCGTTCGATGGGGTTCGTGGAGTGCAGCTTGGTGCGGTGCTGTCGCGGGAAGGACATATAGGCCAGCACTTCGTGCTCGCTGGCTTCCATGAGATCGGCCAGCTTCGGCCAACGCGGGCGCAACTGTTCGGACACCTTGCGCCAGGTTTCGCCCGCATGGGCGCGGTCGGGCTGGTCGAATGCCTGCCGGATCGCGGCGGCAACGACGGTGTGCTGGCCGCGCGAGACATGCGCGAGGGCATTCCTGATCCAGTGAACGCGGCACCGCTGCCATGTGGCCTCGAGCACACGGGCGATGGCTGCCTTGAGGCCGGTATGGGCATCACTGATCACCAGCCTGACCCCGCCAAGGCCTCGGGCACGCAATGAGCGCAAGAACTCAGTCCAGAACGTCTCGGCTTCGGACGGGCCGATCGCCAGGCCAATGATTTCGCGACGGCCCTCGGTGTTCGCGGCCACAGCGATTATCGCCGCGACCGGCACGATCCGGCCACCCTGGCGCACCTTGAGGTAGGTGGCGTCCAGCCAAACATAGGGCCACTCGCCGGTCAATGGGCGGTTCAAAAACTCGCCGACGCGCTCGTCTATGTCTTTGCACAGCTTCGAAACGGTGCTCTTCGAGATGCCGCTCAGCCCCATCGCCTGCACCAGTTCGTCGACGCGACGGGTGGAGACGCCGCCGATCCATGCCTCCTGTATGACGACGACCAAGGCCTGCTCCAATGTCTTGCGGGCCTCAAGGAAGCCCGGAAAGTAGCTGCCCTGCCGCAGCTTCGGCACCCGCAGGTTCAGCGTGCCCAAACGGGTATCGAGAGCGCGCTCTCGATAGCGTTTGAACTTCGACCGCTTCGGCTTGTCGCCCTCGACGTCAGGCAGGCGCGAGATTCCATGCCGCTGCAGGCATCGATGCAGCGCTGATCGCGTCAGGTGCGGGATAGACGGCTGGAGGGCATAGAGACAGTCATCAAGCGGTAGCAGCTTATGGCGCCGAAATGCGACGATGGCCGCCTCCTCAGACCCCGTGAGGACCGTCGAACGGGGCTCCTTTGGACCGGTCTAAAGATCATCGACAGTCTGCCGTTTGCGCCACTTCGCAACCGTCGTGGGATTGATCCCGAGCTCCCGGCTCAACGTCACGAGCGAAGCTTGCGATCGCTGTATTGCTGCTCTGACGGCGTACGTGGTCGTGGCGCTTCCATGACGAACTTGTCCCATAGGGCTTCCTTCCATTACTGTGAAAGGACCACACCATCAAATCGTGGGATCAAACACCTTATGGCAGGGTTCTGCTGGCTCATCTGGCCGACTATGACAGAGGCAGCCTGAAAATCGGTTATCCGTCCTAACGCGGCACTTCAAATGCGAGACCTCAGCGATGATTGTTGCTTTAACCGCTGAGGTCAGCGTGATGTACTTTACTGGAGGGCGGTCTCCTGAGCTTCAGTTTGTACCTCGTCAGTGATCGCCTGATAGACCAGTTGCATCACGTGGCGACGGTAATACGCACGACTCGGACCGGCGCGTTGGGACATCAACACAGTCACAAGATTGTACTCCGGATCGACCCAGAAATAGGTCCCGCCGTAGCCCGCCCACATGAACTGGCCTTCAGCACCGGGGACGCTGGCAATGCCGTCTTGCTCGCGAACCATCACGCCAAGGCCAAAGGTGTATCCTGGTGATCCTATTAGGAGCTGACCGGGCCCTGCGCCCGGATCGATCTCCCCAAGATGGTCGGAGGCCATGAGGCGCACTGTGGAGGGGCTCAGGATCCGCACCCCGTCAAGTTCGCCGCCATTGGCGAGCATCTGCGCAAAGCGAAGGTAGTCCCCGGCAGAGGAGACCGCCCCTGCGCCACCGGAGTCATTGGCGGGCCGCTGGCTCACGTCGATCATCGGCAATGGCTCACCGCTTTCCGGATCGATGGCGAAGGGTTCGGCAAGCCGCGCTGCAGCGTTCTGGGGCACGTGAAAGCCGCTGTCCTGCATCTGCAGGGGGCCAAAGACGCGCTCCTCCAGGAAGTCTCCAAGCCGCTGGCCAGAGACGCGTTCGACAACCCGGCCAAGCACGTCTGTCGATAGACTGTACTCCCACTGGCTCCCGGGCTGCCGCGCAAGGGGTGCGCGGCCCAGGGCCGCCACCTGTTCGTCGCCGGAAAGTGCGCGAGCGTCGAAGGCCATGCCATCGGGATTGAAGGATCCGGCTTCGGCATAGGCAGCCTTGACAGCCTCGTTCTGGGTCAGTTCGCCATAGGCGAGGCCCGACGTGTGCCGCAGCAGATCCTGAACCGTCATTGGGCGGTCGGTGGGCTCGGCCCCCTGCCCCGCATCGTCGCCGGCACTGACCTCTAGCCCTTCGAACTCGGGCAGGAACTTCTGCACCGGATCTGCAAGCTGCAGCTTGCCTTCCTCCATGAGGATCAGGGCGGCGACGGAGGTCAGCGGTTTGGTCATCGAGTAGATGCGGAAGATCGCGTCATCGACCATATCGGTATCGGCCTCTGGGGCAAGTTCGCCTACTGCCGCCGAGTAAACCAGTTGGCCATCCCGAGCGACCATGATAACGGCGCCTGGAAGCTCCCCGCGTTCAACTTCGGCTTCAAAGGTCGCCTCGATCCGATCCAGGCGTTCAGAAGACATACCCACCGCACTTGGCTCGGCGGTCGGAAGGGCTTGTGCCCATACCCCGGCAGCCGAGAGCACCGCAGTACTCCAGATTGCCAAACCCATCATTGGCTTCATGTGATTTTCCTCCCTGTACGGCGCTCCTTAATTACCTTCGATTGATCTGAACGCAAGTCTGCGCGCAACTCCGGCATCACTGCGCCGTGCAGTTCAAGACCTCCAATGCCATGGGCGCGCCAAGCCGCCAGCAAGCGATGCAAGGTGCATTCCGCAATGCCGCACACGACCGCCATGAGGGCCAATGGAATATCCTGCTCCAGATAAGGCTGCAGGAGCCGGAAACGCGCGAGAGCCTTCGAGGAAGCAAATCCGGGATCTGACATGGCCGGATCCTTTGGCGAGAAACAACAAGAGCATCCGCCTGTTCAGGTCATCGCTCAAGTGCTTTATGGAAGATCATAGAGTCTGTCCGAAAATTATCCCAGCAGCGGGTAGCTGGACAACTTGATTTCTGGACGGCTTTGCGGACAAATGGAGTGTGTCGGATGCCCCGGCGCACAGTTTTCCGCCGGGACCCATGTCCCTAATTGGCTACGCCCGCGTCTCAACCGCCGAAGAGGATCTCACCCTTCAGCTCGACGCTCTCCATGCTGCCGGAGCAACCCGCACTTTCGAGGATCACGGAGTATCAGGCGCCAGGACCGAGCGCCCCGGGCTCAACGCGGCTCTATCGTTCCTGCGGGAGGGCGACATTCTCGTGGTCTGGAAACTCGACCGCCTCGGCCGGTCTATGACGCATCTGCTTCAGACCGTCGCCGACCTGGAAGATCGCAGCGTGGGGTTCCGGTCGCTGACCGAGAACATCGACACCACAACCCCCACCGGGCGGCTCGTCTTCCACATTTTCGGCGCCCTTGATCAGTTCGAGCGCGATCTGATCCGTAAACGGACGAACGCAGGGCTCACGGCGGCGGCAGCAAGGGGGCGAAAGGGGGGCCGGCCGATGGCCGCCACTCTGGAAAGGGTCGCACGTGCCCGCCATCTAATTGCGACCGGCCTCAACGTCCGCGAGGCCGCCGCACGCGTGAAAGTCGGCAAGTCCGCTTTGTACGCTGCCCTGAGAAATGGCGAACCGAAAAACGATACAAACCCATAGCGGTCATCCAAAGAGCAAGGCGCAACGGCTGGGATGCAGGACGAAGCGGACGTTCGCTGCGCCTGCCGAATAAATATGTCAGCATTGGCAATCCACACTTAATGCGGCATCCCGTTTTCCTTTGCAGCGCTGATAATGCGGTGCCTTGGCCAGCCCCGACCCTCTACTCAATTTTTCTATACAGTTCAGTCACTTGATCAATGCCGCGGACTGCCGGAACTGCGGGTTGCCGGCGCTCTGCAACCATTCAAAGACCACCATCTCGGTCGTGACGATCTCGGCGCCGTGGCGCTCCATACGGCGCAGAGCAGTCTCCTTATTCTCGGGATGGCGCGAGCCAAGCGCGTCGCGCACAACCCAGGTCTTCCGTGAGGCCGCGAGCAAGCCCAGCACCGTCTGTAGTGCACAGACATGCGCCTCGCATCCGAGTACGACGACATGGGCGTCTGCGGGGATGCGAGCGAGAAAGCCCTCCTCGCGGCAGGCATCGAAGAACTGCTTGTGAACCAGTCGATCTTGCGGGACCATAAGCTCGTCGACTGTCGGGCCGAGACCCTTGGCGTTCTGTTCGGTGAAGAGGCACGGGATGCCCATCAGCGCTGCAGCGTCGGTCAGCCGCCGCGCATTGCGGACCGCCAGCTCGCCCTCATGGATCGCAGGCATCAGGCGCACTTGGAAGTCGATGACGAGAAGTAGGGAGCGTGCGGGATCAATGGTCATCATGGTCCTGTCCTTCCACAAGCCGCTCGACGCGCTCATCGACGTAAACCTCCATCAACTCGGGCGCCGAGGCTCCGAACATGCGGATGCGGCCGGTATGGAGTAGCAGCAGAAGCCCCGTCGCATGGGCGAAGCAATCCACCATCAGCAGATTGGCGCGCTCCGCTGAGGCACCAAGTGCCAAAGCGGCCTCGGCAATTGGCCGCAGGGCGGCTTCGAGCGCTGCGTTCAGCCGCTCGTCACGCTTGCGTCCCAGTCCTGCCGGCTTCATGCCGCCGCGAAACAGGTAGAAGCCTAGGTCCAGATCCCGCGGGTTCTCGGCATAGAACCGGAAGAAGGCCATCGCAGCGGCCTTTAGGTGCTGCTGCGGAGTCTTCGCCCCGGCGACGCTTCCCTCGACCGCGGCACCCAGGGACACTAGCGAGCCATGCAGCACCTCGGCATACATCGCCTCCTTGGAGTCGAAGTGAAAATAGAGCGCAGCGGGCGTGTATCCGGCCCTGACCGCGATAGCCCGCAGGCTCGCCCCGTCCAGCCCCTCTTCGGCAAAGACCTGGCGCGCGGCTTCGAGGATCAACGCGCGCTTGCGTTCGCTAACCGCTGTCCGCCGGGTTTGACGCTCCGCCACCATGCCCTCCTATCATCCTTGACAGATATTCTAACACTGTTCATTAATCTAACAGCGTTCGATATTCTAAACAATCCGGAGGGAATCATCATGCTGATGTCAGCTGCCGACTACCGGGACTCGCTCCGGGCCTACAAACCCCGCGTCTTCGTCAGCGGTCAGGCCGTTGAAAGCGTCGCCGATGAGCCGCTGCTGGCGCCCGGCATCGCCGGTGTGGGTGTCACCTACGACTTCGCCCTACAGGAACAGCACGCGCGCATCATGACGGCCCGGCAGGGCACCTCCGGCAAGACCGTCAACCGGATGCTGCACATCAACGAGACCTCGCAGGACCTGCTCGACAAGCTTGAGGCCGTGCGGCTGGTCTGCAGGACTTCCGGCTGCGCGCAGCGCTACCTCACGCATGATGCGCTGAACGGACTCTGGCAGGCAACGCACCTGATCGATGCCAACCATGGCACCGACTACGGCCAGCGGTTCCTGGCCTATCTTCACGACATTCAGGACCGCGACCTGACGCTAGGGGTCGCGATGACTGACGCCAAGGGCGACCGGTCCCTGCGTCCGGGCAAGCAGGTGAACCCGGATGTCTATGTCCACATCACGGAGCGCCGGAAGGACGGCATCGTCATCCGGGGCACCAAGGCCATCGTAACAGGCGCGCCCTACATGCACGAATTCCTCGTCATGCCATGTCGCACGCACATGCCGGAGGACAGCGCCTTTGCCGTCTGCTGCGCCGTTCCCTGTGACGCGCCGGGCGTGACGATCATCTCGCGGCCGGCGGGCCAGCCAGGCAACGCGGCGGCGAAGTTCTCGGCGAAATACGGCCAGGCCGTGGCGATGGTGGTCTTCGATGACGTCTTCGTGCCCCATGACCGCGTGTTTCTCGCGGGCGAGACCGAGGAGGGCGGCTTCCTGACGACCTCCTATGCAACCCATCACCGCCATTCCTGCATTGGTGCGAGAGCGGGCTTCGGCGATCTGCTGATCGGGGCCGGGGCGCTGATGATCGAGGCCAACGGACTCGACGCGGACCGTCACGGGCATATCCGCGATGAGATGGTGGAACTGATCACCATTACCGAAAGCTTCTATGCCTGCGGGGTGGCGTCTTCGGTCCATTGCACAAAGGATGCGGCCGGGTCAGTCATGCCGGATGCGGTGTTTTCCAACATTGGCAAGCTGCTGCTGGCCACGAAGATCTACGACATGCACCGCGTCGCCCATTATGTTTCGGGGGGGCTGATCGTCGCGCTGCCAGGACCGGACGAGGACCACAACCCCGAGACCACCGCCTCGATCGCCGCGGTGATGGGTGGGCGCGCCGACATCCCCTTCGAGCAGCGCGTAGAGGTTGCCCGTTTTATCGAGGATCTGACGGTTTCGCACGAGGCAGGCTGGTATTCGGTGATCTCGCTCCATGGCGGCGGTTCGCCCGAAGCAATGAAGCGCGAGATCTGGCGCAACTATCCGGTGATGGAGAAGGTGGAACTGGTCGAGAGCCTGCTCGACCGTGGCCTCCTCAACGACGGGCGGCGGGTGAGCAAGCAGCCGGGCAGATGCTGCACAATAGGATGCGAAACGCCTGAACTGACACCGCCTTCAGGGACGGCCGCCTCTTCCTTGGCAACGGAAAGGTCTGACTGATCTCTGGTGAGATTGGTCCCTGGCAATGATGAATGCACGATGAGGACGCCGTCTTGCGGCGCGCAACCAAGTATGAAAGGGCAGCTTAGGGCTCCTCGCATCGATCCTGCCACCTTACCTGTTCGGGGGCTTTCAGTTGCGGCTTTAAGCAAGGTCGCTGACAAATAGCGCCAGCAGAACCGTGCCATCTAGCGTAGAAATCCACAGCCATAACCGACCGCTATCGCCTGGGCGAGTTACACCTGATCCGCAGCCTGATCGGGCTCAGCGAGCGCCAAAGGGCAGGGCACGGATCATGAAATCTGAAATGGCGGCAGCCGCGATCCTGCTTTTGTCCATTCACCCGGCATTTGCGCAGGCGCCGCTCTGCATCCCGCCGGAAGAGCCCTTCGTGCCGGCCGACGACGCAGCTTTCGGGGAATATGGTGACCTGGTGGCAGAAGATTTCGAGCGGTATTTTTCGGAAGTCGGGCCCTACATCGCTTGCCTCGACGTCGCGCGGCAGGATGCTTTTGACCGTGCCCGAGAGGTTTCCGCACAGCACGAAACGTTTTGGAAACGGGCCGACGAGATGGGACTGACGGAAGAGGTTGCACCAGATGCTGACCCGGAGTGAAAATGCTCGCGCATACGGGCTGGCGCACGATCCATGTCGTCTCGCTGCCAGCCCTTGCCGGCACCGTTAAGCAGTCCATCGGCAACGTGATGGTGTCGCCAGTCCCGGATTTGCCGTAGCCGACCACCTCCTTGCGGATCGTGCAGCCGGTGGCCCGGGGCATCAGCCGCTGCGCCTCCTCCGTGGTCAGGGCCATGCCGGCCGGTAGTGTAAGCGTCGCTGCTCCTTCACAGGGTGTCATCACCAGGGCCGAGCTGCGCTGCATCCAGCTCACCATGACTTCCTGACTGCGCTAGGTGAACGTGCGGGTGTTCTCCGTCGGCGCTGTCTCAACGGCCGCAGCGCAGGCGCCAAGCACGTTGATCAGGATCATAATCCGATTCACGGAATGCACTCCGGAATTCACGGGCAAAGGATGCAGCTCAAGGTGGAATCACCAGTATCGTCGGCACACGCCCTGCGCAATCATGACACCGGCAAGATCCTTGCCGTCCGGCAGGCTGCAGCTGCCGACCCATCGGTCGTGACTGCGCCGCCCACTGGTCTGATAGAAAAGGTAGGTGTCGCGTTGCCCTTAAAGTGGCTCTGCCTCACTTTGTGTGGCGCAACTATCCTGAAACTGGAAAATTCAGGAGGGATAGTTGTGGGTTCGAAGAAGCACTGGTCACCCGGGATCGATGTTGCCGTTCAAAGCGTGGAGCGAAGTGAACGCGGCGGGTGGCTTGTATTCGGCGTCTTGGCGCCCAACGGCATCTGCCCAGACTGTGGATTCCATTCACGCCGACGTCACGGCTGGCGGCGTCGGCGGCTTCAGGATTATCCCGCGCATGGAAACAAGGTAACGGTTGATCTCGCGATTTGCCGTTGGCGATGTCAGGCACCCGCTTGCCCACGCCGGACTTTCTCGGACCAGATCGCCTCGATTGCGCATCCATTTGCACGTCGGACTTCGCGTGTCGGGGAGATTGTCAGTCATCTGGGGCATGCGACCGGCGGACGACCTGCCGAGAGGTTGTTGCATCGTTTGGGCCTTGGGGTCAGCGATGACACGGTGCTCAGGCATCTGAAGCAGTGTGCTCACGGCGCCGGCGAGGCGCCAACGGTCATCGGGATCGACGACTGGAGCTGGCGGAAGTCGCAAACCTACGGCACGATCATTGTGGATCTGGAGCGTCGCGTGGTGATCGACATTCTCGAGGATCGAGATGTCGTCACCTGCACCGACTGGCTGAGGCGTCATCCTGAGCTTGAGGTGATCAGCAGAGATCGGTGTGGTCTCTACGCCCAGGCCGCACGGCAAGGGGCACCGCAGGCGAAGCAGGTCGCTGACCGGTTCCATATCGTGCAAAACCTGCGGCAGGCCATCGAGGAGCAAATGAACCTCCACGGCCGTGCGACCGGCAGGGCGCTGCTGTCCGACGCAGACAATATCACCGCAGCCGGCAGGCTTCTGAAGTCACGCCTTGCGCACAGGACGTCTCGGGAAGAGATTTTCACCACCATCCATGCGCTCCGAAATCAGGGGCTTTCCTGCAGCGAGATCGGGCGGCGAACCGGGTTTCCGCGTCGCAGCATCGCGAAATGGCTGCAGTTCGAGACGCCGCCAGACCGCAGGCGGGCCGCTTTGAAGCGGACTTCCCCATGGTATTTTGAAAAGTTTCTGAGGCAATCCTGGAAGGACGGCATTCGAACTGGAAGCGCCCTGTTCCGTCTGATCCAAGAGCGTGGTTACGAGGGGAGTCAAACGCATTTGCAGCGGTTGCTGGCGGGTTGGCGCAGAGCCGAACAGCAAGCGACCGACCCCAAGGTAGAGCACGCGATACTTAAGCCAGTCCGGGACCCGGAAACGGGGCACGCGATTTCCCCGGTCATCGCGGCTGCCCTGTGCGTTAAACCCCGCGGAAAGCTCACCCCGGATCAGGTGCGGAAAGTCGACGCGCTCAAGGCCGGTTCTCCCGCCTTCGCAACGATGCGCAGCCTCGCCATGCGGTTCAATGGTATCATTCGCGGTCGCCAGGCAGACCCGCTCCCTGCATGGATCGACGACGCGATTGAAAGCAACCTGGCGCCCATCGTGCGCTTTGCCCGTACCTTGAACCGGGACTTGGACGCGGTCACGAACGCCATCGAGATGCCTTGGAGCAACGGCCAGGCAGAAGGTCAGATCAACCGCCTGAAGACCCTCAAACGCGCAATGTATGGTCGCGCCGGTCCAGAATTGTTGCGGGCGAGAATGCTACCGTTCCGCCACACAAATTGAGGCAGAGCCCTTGCCAAGAAACAGCGCGGTTGCGGCCTCGACGATCCTTTCCGCCGCTTCGGCCGAAGGGGGCCTGCCGCGCAAACGGCAGCCTCGGGTCAGTTCCTTGATTTCGGCTTTCACTTTGACGGGAACCTCGCTAAAGAATTCCGGAACTGCCCGGTTCCGTAATTGTCTAGCCAAGATCCGCTGAAGTTTGAAGGCATATCGCACATGATTTCGCAATTTTCCGGAACACGGGCTGTGACCCGGCTGCGCGTGCGGCCCGGTCGTCGCCATAACGCGCCGGGGCCATGAGGGCGGCATCCGTCCAGACGCCCGCCACCTTTCCCCCATTTCAGGTTTCACTTCGAAGGTTTCTCATGAGATCACTCTCTCTTCTTGTTTCCGGGCTGCTTGCGCTGCTCTGCGCCGTCCCGGCCTTGGCGCAGGAGGATCTGCGACCGGCCAAGCTGATGGTGGTGCAGCCGTCGCAGGATGTCGTCAGTCGCCGTTTCTTTGGCCGGATCACGGCGCGGAATACCGTCGATCTGTCCTTCCGCGCCGGAGGTCAGATCGAGAAACTGCCCATCCGTGAAGGCGAATTCGTCAAGCAGGGCGATCTGCTTGGCAAATTGGATACCGGTCCCTTCGAACGCGCGGTGCGCGAGGCGCAGGCCCAGCTGGATCAGGCCGAAAGACAGTTGAAACGCGTGACCGAACTGGGTGCCGGGATCGTGCCGCAGGCCGATATCGACGATGCCCGCACCGCCCGCGACGTGGCGCAGGTCGGCTATGACGATGCGGTCGAAAACCTTGAGGACGCGGCCCTGATCGCGCCGTTCGACGCGCTGATCTCGCAGCGTCTGGCGGACCGTTATGCGACCATCGCGGCGGGCGAGCCGATCGTGCGCGCCCATGACATGAGCGAGGTCCAGATCGAGATAAAGGCCCCCGAAATCCTGTTTCGCAAGTTCGGCGAACAGCCGGAATTCGCGGCCAAGGCGCGGCTGACTCATGACGGCCCGCTGTATCCGCTGGAATTTCGCGAACTGACCGCCGAGGCGACCGAGGTGGGCCAGACCTATCGCGTGTCCTTCGCGCTGACGACGGACACGCCCGACCATCTGCTGCCCGGCGCTTCGGCGACCGTGCTGACCGAAATTTCGCGCGCGGATGGCAATGGTGTGGTGATCCTGCCTGCCAGCGCATTGCGTTTCGCGCCTGATGGCACGGCGCAGGTGCTGGTCTTTGCCGCCGATGAGGGCGACGCGCAGACCGGAACGCTGACTGCCCATGACGTGGTGATCGAGCCCGGATCGGGCACCTCTTTCCGCATGATCGAGGGGCCGGAGCACGGCGCGACCATCGTGGCTGCCGGCGCGGCCATGCTGTCCGATGGCGACCGCGTGCGTCGCTTTGGCGGTCTGTCGGATGACGGGGGGCAGCCATGAACCTTGCACGCAAGGCGATCGAAGCCTCGCTGCTGACCTGGCTGCTGATCCTGGGTTGTCTGGGGGGCGGGCTGTGGGGCTATCTGAATGTCGGGCGGCTGGAAGACCCGGCCTTCACGATCAAGACGGCGGTGGTCTTTACCAGCTATCCGGGCGCCACGGCGGCGCAGGTCGCGCGCGAAGTGACCGAGCCGCTGGAATCCGCGATTCAGCAGATGGGCGTGCTGGATACCGTGACCTCATCGAACAAGCCCGGCCAGTCGCGTATCGACGTGGAAATCCTGCCGACGGTCAAGGGCGATGAGCTGCCGCAGGTCTGGGACGAGCTGCGCAACCGCGTCGCCGATGCCGCCGGGCAACTGCCCGAAGGCGCGGCCCAGCCCATCGTCAACGACGATTTCGGCGATGTCTTCGGCATCTATTTCGCCGTGACCGCGCCGGGTTTTTCCGATGCCGAGATCCACGAGATTTCCAGCTTTCTTCGGCGCGAGATCCTGACCGTCGATGGTGTTGCCGACGTGTCGGTCGCGGGCCTGCCCGAAGAGGCGGTCTATGTCATGCCCGACATGGCCATCGCGTCCAATCTGGGCGTCCCGCCCGACGCGCTGACCCAACAGATCAGGGCCGCCGCGCAGATCGCCTCGGCCGGGTCGCTGGCCGCGGATGGCAAGCGGTTCGATCTGGACGTGCCCCGCAGCACCGACAGCGTGGACGCGCTGCGCGAATTGACCATCAATGTCGGCAGCACGGTCGTTCAGATGACCGATATCGCCACGGTCGAACGGGGCCGCGTCGAAACGCCGCGCCAGATCATCCGTTTTAACGGCCAAGAGGCGTTCACCCTGGGTGTCTCCGGGATCGCCTCGGAAAACATTGTCGATATCGGCAATCGCGTGGATGCAAAGCTGCAGGACCTGCGCGGCGATCTTCCTCATGGCGTTGAATTTCACCCGATCTATCAGCAGCATGTCGTGGTCGATGAATCCTCGACCGGGTTTCTGAAGAACCTGGCCATGTCGGTCGCGCTGGTGGTGATCGTGCTGGCGGTGTTCATGGGGTGGCGGTCTGCGGTGGTTGTCGGCGCGACGCTGTTTCTGAACGTGATCGGCACCTTCTTCTTCATGGCGCTTGGCGGCATCGAGATGGAGCGGATCTCGCTTGGGGCGCTGATTATCGCCATGGGGATGCTGGTCGACAATTCGATCGTCGTGGCCGAGGCGATGCAGATCAAGATGCAGGGCGGCAAAACGTCCCGCGAGGCGGCGGATGAGGGCGCAAGCCGCATTCAGTTGCCGCTGCTGGGCGCGACCGTCATCGGGATCATGGCCTTTGCCGGGATCGGTCTTTCGCCCGACGCGACCGGCGAATTCCTGTTCTCGCTGTTCGCCGTCGTCGGGATCTCACTGTTGCTATCCTGGGTATTGGCGCTGACCGTCACGCCGCTGCTGGCGCATTACGTGTTCAAGCGTGGCAACGAAGGCGATGACGGCTATTCCGGCCCGATCTTCAACGCCTATCGCAAGGTGCTGGGCTTGTCTTTGCGCGTGCGCTGGCTGTTTCTGGCCGGTATGGTCGTGGTGACGGCATTGTGCTATCGCGGCTTTGCTCAGGTTCCGCAGCAGTTCTTTCCCGACAGCAACACGCCGATCTTCTACGCCCATTACAAGCTGCCGCAGGGCAGCGACATTCAGGCGGTATCGCGCGATTTGGAACAGGCCGAGGATTGGCTGCTGCAACGCGATGACGTCACCTCGGTGGCAAGCTTCATCGGCGGTGGCGCCACGCGCTTCATGCTGACCTATTCGCCCGAGGAATCGATGCCGACCTATGGGCATCTGATCATCAGGACCGAAACGCTGGACGCGATCCCGCCCCTGCTGGACGATCTGAATGCCTTTGGCCGCGAGACCTTGTTCGCGGGCGAGTTCCGCACCGAACGCCTGGCCTTCGGGCCGGGCGGCGGGGCGCCGATTCAGGCGCGGATTTCAGGGTCCGATCCGGCGGTGCTGCGCGATCTGGCCCAGCAGGTCAGCGATACATTGAAGGCGCAGGACGCGCCGCTGATGGATATCCGCACGGATTGGCGCGAATACGAACCCGTGCTGGTGCCGCAATATGCCACCCAGCGTGCGCAGACGGCGGGGATCACACGCTCCGACATTGCCGACGCCAGCCTGATGGCGACCGAGGGCATGACCGTTGCCACCTATCAGGAAGGCGACCGGCAGATCCCCATCCGCATCCGGTCGCGCGAATTCGGGGAAACCCCCGATCTGTGGGAGCAGATGATCTATTCCGATGCGGCGGGCGATTACCTGCGGATGGAACAGCTGATCGACCAGATCGACTGGCAGCCGCGCAACACCCTGATTCAGCGGCGTAACCGCGTGCCTACGATCACGGTCGAGGCGGGCCTGCCAAGCGGCACCAACGCCTCGGCGGTCTTTTCCCAGATCCGCGACGCGGTCGAGACCGTGCCGATGCCCAGTGGCTATCGCATGGAATGGGGCGGCGAATATGAAAGCAGCACCGATGCGCAGGAAAGCCTGGGCGGGCAACTGCCGATGACGATCCTGATCATGATCCTGATCTCGATCCTGCTGTTTGGCCGGTTGCGTCAGCCGCTTATCGTCTGGCTGCTGGTGCCGATGGCGGTGAACGGCGTGGTGATCGGCCTGCTGGTCACCGGGTTGCCGTTTTCCTTCACCGCACTGCTGGGCCTTTTATCGCTGTCGGGGATGTTGCTGAAGAACGGCATCGTGCTGGTCGAGGAAATCGATCTGGTCCGCGCCGAGGGCGTGCCCTTCCGCCACGCGATCATCGAGGCATCGACCTCGCGTCTGCGGCCCGTGGTTCTGGCGGCGGCGACGACGATCCTGGGCATGGCACCGTTGTTGTGGGATCCGTTCTTTGCCTCGATGTCGGTGACGATCATGGGCGGGCTGGCCTTTGCGACGATCCTGACCCTGATCGCCGCGCCGACCTTCTACTATGTGCTGTTCAGCCGCGAACATAAGGCCGAGGCCGCGATCCAGCCCACGCTTTAGCACCTGTCATGCCAATCCGCCGTGGCCCCGGATACGGGGCCACGGTTCTTTGAGGGTAAGATCGTCAGCGGCTGGCCGCGCCGATAGGCCAAGAACCTCAGTGCGTTGTCCCGTCACCGCATAGGCGGAAAAGTCCCAGTCCGGATGGGTCCACCGGAATGCGTGCTGCACGTGGTCCACGGTCCCGAACATCATTGAAAACCACGAGCGTTCGGGTCACTTGCCGACCGCCATCGGTAGGGCCAGCGACAATTGTGGAACGAAGGCCACCAACAGCAAGACCGCGACCAGCGGGATCAGGAAAGGCGCGGTCGCCCGGACGCAGCGATCGAATCTGACGCCCGATACCGCCGCCAGCACATACAGGACCAGACCGACAGGCGGTGTCAGCAATCCGATCGTCAGCGCCAGCACGATGACCACGCCCAGATGGACCGGATCGATCCCGACCGAGGTGGCGACTGGCAGCAGCACCGGCACCAGAATGGTGATCGCCGCAACGGTTTCCAGAAACAGCCCAAGCACAAGGACGATCAACAGGATCGCAAGCATCACGAAGGCCGGGCTGTCCGAGATTGACAGGATCGACCCCGAAAGATGGGCCGCGATCTGGTTCGACACCAGTATCCACGCAAAGATCGCCGCGCTGGCGATGATCAGAAGGATCGCCCTGGTGGTCTGCAACGTGTCGAAACTGACGCGCAGAAGATGTCGCCAGATCCAGTCCGACCGTGATAAACTCCGACATGACCGCCTCCCAATTTGGATTGTCGCGATCCCACCTTGGCACATCGATGCCGCCGGGGGGGGGGCGGTTACAGCATCAGAGCCCATTGTCGTCTATCGGTCCCTGACCTAGGGTCAGGACTCGTTCTCGATCATAGCCAGAAGATGACGGTAGCGGCGAGAAGGATGGCGGAGAAGAATGTCTCGGGGCATCGGTCGTATCGGGTGGCAACGCGCCTCCAGTCCTTGAGGCGCCCGAACATGATCTCGATGCGGTTGCGGCGCTTGTAGCGCCGCTTGTCGTATTTGACCGCCTTCTTGCGGTTCTTCCGGCCGGGAATGCATACCCTTATCCCCTTGTCTTTCAACGCTTCTCGGAACCATTCGGCATCATACCCTCTGTCCGCAAGCATCCAGCCAGCCTTTGGCAAGCTGCTCAGCAGGGCCGCTGCTCCGGTGTAGTCGCTCACTTGCCCGGCCGACATGAAGAACTGGATCGGGCGTCCTTTCGCGTCGGTGACTGCGTGCAGCTTGGTGTTCATGCCGCCTTTCGTTCGCCCGATCTGGCGCCCGCGCCCCCTTTTTTCACCCCAAGGCTCGAGGCCGTGCGATGTGCTTTCAGATAGGTCGCGTCGATCATGATCGTCTTGTGTTCGGCGCTCTCGGCGGCCAGGCCCATCATAATCGGGGCGAAGACCCCGTTCTCGCTCCAGCGTTTCCAGCGGTTGTAGAGCGTCTTGGCGGGCCCGTATTCCCTCGGCGCGTCGCACCATCGCAAACCATTGCGGTTGATGAAGATTATGCCGCTCAGAACACGCCGGTCATCGACGCGGGGCCTGCCATGGCTCTTGGGAAAGAAGGGTTTGAGGCGCGCCATCTGCGCCTCGCTCAGCCAGAAAAGGTTGCTCATCAATCAGGTCTCCTTGCGGGGCCTGAATCACGTCAAACGCCTGAAATCAATGGGTCTGGAGCCTAGTCAACAAGCTCGACGCCGAAGCCCGGGCCGAACGTCAGGGGCGAACCGCAGACCTGATCTCCCGTCTCGACTTCCTGATCCTCGACGAACTCGGCTATCTTCCGTTCGCCCAGACCGGCGGCCAGCTCCTGTTCCACCTGATCAGCAAGCTCTACGAGCGAACCTCGATCATCGTGACAACCAACCTGGCGTTTGGCGAATGGCCAACCGTCTTCGGCGACGCGAAAATGACCACCGCGCTCCTCGACCGTCTGACGCATCACTGCGAAATCGTCGAAACCGGCAACGAAAGCTGGCGCTTCAAGAACCGGGCGTAAACCGAAAAGGCGACCCCGCTGGCCCGCCGCCGCTGCGTTACATGGGGACTACGCAGCGCCGGGCCAGCTCAGCACCGGAGGGGTCAATATTGGGCTCTGACTCAAAGTTGATGCACCTTTTCAACTATGATGCCGCGACAAGCCGAGCCTTGAGCAGGTCGATATTCGCGCGACCATACATCTGGCGTTTCAGCGTCTTCAGGCGGTTGATCTGGCCCTCGGTCTGCCCGTTCGACCAAGGTTCCCGCAGCGCGGCGGCAACTGAGGCCTGGTCGCTACGAAGGCCACGGGCGAATGATGAGAGCATGCTGTCCTCTGCCTCGTCGAGCCAGGCGGCCAGGGCATTCTCACGGGCGTTTCGCACCATGTCAGTGAATCGGTCGGTCAGTTCCCGGGCAGTTGCCAGAACTGGTAGCGCCGCTTCGATCCGCGCGACCTGGATTGCATCGGCACGAGTCAGATGATCTCGTCCCATTGTCAGGAGCCGCGCGATCCTTCGGGCAGGTGGCGACTTTCTTGTTCCGGACGGCACCGCTTGTTCGGCGCGGCGCTGGCGTGTTGCCCACTCGCCGACGACCCGGAGACTGCCTTGAAATCCATCAGCCCGTAACCGGCGCCAGAGTTCTGCGCCATTACGACATCCGCCGCTCCACTCCCGCTCCAGCCGAGGCAACCAAGCGGTCAAGCTGCTCTCGCGGATGCGGAAAACATCTTCTCGCTCACCGCGGGTGATCTGGCGGACCAAGCCGCGGCTCAGCCCGGTCAGGCGCACGATACGTTTGATGGGAACATCCTCATCTGCCATTCGGCGGACCATGTGGTTGGTCTGCTGGCGCCTTTGAAAACCCTCGAATTGCAGCCTTTCCGCTGCCGTCAAAAGCCTAGGATCGAGGATCTCTACCCCGATAGCCTTGCGAATGGCTGGCATGTTCCGCCGCACGGCGGCCAGGAAGGCGGCACTTGCATTCTCTAACAGATGCCAACGATCCGCGACTTGAACCGCGTCCGGCAGGGCACGCGCCGTGGCACCGCCGTAGCCACCATTGCGATCACGGGCAACAACCTCGATCTCGGGACGCGCGCGGAGCCACGCTTCCACAGTGGCGGGCTCCCGGTCGGGCAGCAGATCGATGACCTTCCGCCGTTCGAGATCGCAGATCAGCGTGCCGTAGCGCTGTCCCTTCCGCCATGCCCAGTCGTCGATACCCACCACGCGGGGGTCCGCGACAGCCCCCTCGGTCTTCGCCCGAACGCTTCGCAGGAACGTGTCTTTGCTTACCGGCAGCAAAAGCCGTCCGGCAAGCGCCTGCGCGGGGCGCCCACCGAGAGCAATGCCGATGTGACGCACCAGTTCCTGCAAGCGTGACGTCCGGCGCGCATGTGGCCGCGCGACATCAGGCCGGAACCGTTCTGAAAAAATCTTCGTTGGGCAACTTACTGCGCGGCAACGAAATCGACGAACAAGCAGCACCAGTTCAACTTCTCGGCCATGGGCGGGGAGATCGGTTGGCCGACGCCGATACTTGCTGTGGACATGACGAGAGACCGTGCCGCAACTGGGACATGCTGCCGAGGCATCCAGGGAACGGGCGTGGACCCGGATCCTGTTGCCATCAAGCTCAACCTGGTCGGCCTTCAACCCTGCCGGTAGAAAATCTCGTCGCGAAAACCAGGAACCCATCGGCAACCTCCATCAAGTTCGCCGAGATATAGCGCTCTGGCAACTCAACTGCACCAAATGCGCGACAGAACCAATATTGGACGCCGATAAGGGGTCACGATTGGATGCTGATTGACAGCCTACAGGCCAACATCTTGGCACATTGCGATGCCGTCTGGGGAGGGCGGCAACCATCCCATCTATCGATGGTGGACATCTAGCAGGCACTCCATCTCCCCGTCAGAGCGGGGAAACCGGACGGATACCTTTCACACGGTTCGTGGCAACTCCGTTCCGGCGGTTGGCCTGTTCGGGCGGGGGCTCCGCGCCGGCACCATAGCCCAGATGCGCCGTCAGTTCGGCTCCCAGCATTCGTTCCATCAGCCGGACCTTCAGCTCTTTCATCAGCCCGGCATCGCCAAGCAGATCCTCAGGCCGCTTGCAGCCTTTCAGCAACTCGTCCAGCAGTTCGTTGGAAATTGTCATCGTCAGTGCTCCTTTCAGGAAGCATGGACCGATTCAGCGATACACAGAAGACCGGACACTCTCCTATCTAGCGACGCTTGTCGATGAAGCCCCGTCGAAACCGCCTAAATACATCTCGGAAACCGATCCCGAGGCCGCCTGGTCGGTCAAGGATGGCCCCGGCCGCTTCAGCTATGAAACCAATTACCTGATCGACACCGATCATGGGATTATCGTCGATGTAGAGGCTACGCCTGCGCGCCTGAGCCGAGAAATCACCGCCGCCAAAGCGATGCTGGACCGCAGTGCCGACCGGCACGATTTCCGTCCTGACCGGATCGCGGCGGATGGTTCGTACGGCACCGGCCAGTTCCTGGCATGGCTCTGGCGGCGCAAGATCACGCCGCATGTGCCGGTGCTCGACCGCCACCACCAGACGGGCGGCAAATACGATATCGGGTACTTTCAGTACGACGCCGAGCGCGACAGCTACACCTGACTCGAAGGTCATGAAATGCCGCTGCGCCGGATCAGGGAAAAAGACCGGATCAAAAGCTACTATTCCGGCAAGCCCACCTGCGGCACCTGCCCGATCCGCAAAGCCTGCACCGACGCCCCATTCCGCACCGTGACGCGCCACATGGACGAAGACGCCCGTCAGGCCGCGCGCGATCTGGTCAGCAAGGCAGCCTTCGACACCAGCCGACGACGTCGCAAAAAGGTCGAGATGCTGTTTGCCCACCTGAAACGGCACCTCGGCCTCAAACGCCTCCGGCTCCGAGGGCTGAAAGGGGCCACCGAAGAATTCCTCCTCGCCGCCTCCGCCCAGAACCTAAAACGTATGGCCAAAATGGTCCCCTGCTAAGCGCCAAAGACCAGACCGACAAAACCCATAGCTTTGACCGCTATTACAGCGGGTTAAAACGGTTTAACCACCCCAAACACAACATGTAGTAAGTCGAGTTTTTCACCTAAATCGACCGTTTTGGGCGCGTAGTTTCTGGCAAGGGGTTATTGTCCTCCTAACCGACGCGCTTCAGGCTTTCCGCGCAAGTTCTGCAGTGGCGAACTCTGCTACTCCTTCGTCAACACCGTTTGTGAAGCAGGCCACCGTCACTGGGTCTGGTCTGTCTGGGAAGTGATAGACAGCGTTCACACTGAACGGTCCAAGCGCAGCCGTCACGCTTGGCCCGAAAGAGCTCACCGGACCACGACGCCACTTGCCCTTGTGAGCGGCAGCAACGAGGACTGCACCCATGCAAGAACCCTGTTCAGGATGTCGGGCGCCGTCCGATCCAGCGGCGCAACGGTTGACCGTAGGTCCGGGTGAAGGCCTTTTCCAGGGCGGCAGCATCCGAATATCCGCAGCGTAACGCGATCTCTCGCAGCGGCAGCTCGGTGGCCGTGGCCAGTTCCCGCGCCCGCGTCAGGCGCAGCATCTGGGCATAGCGCCCCGGCCCCATACCGATCTCGGATTTGAACATCCGGTTCAGGCTTCGCAGCGACGTACCGATCGTGGCGGCAAGGTCAGAAAGTGGCATGGGCGTCTCGACCTGCTCGACCATCATGCGGATGGCTTCCTGCAGCTTCTGCGATCCGCGACTGCCAATCCCCAGCCCCATCCGCGACCCAGCCTGCTTGCGCACGGCGTCATGCAGGAACATCGAGGTCGCGGCGAAAGCAGCCGCGGTGCCGAACGTCCGCCCGACCAGGGCCAGCATCATGTCCAACGACGATGCCGCGCCGCCGCTGCTCCAGACCGGACCGTCCAGGACGTATCGCTGATGGCTGACCGTCACCTCGGGGAAAGCCTCGGCGAAATCGGCAAGCACGCTCCAATGAAGCGTCGCCGTGTGACCCTGCAACAGCCCTGCTCGCGCGATCAACCAAGAGCCGCAATCGGCGCCGATCAGACGTGCCCCCCGTCGTGAAACGCGCCGCAACAGCGACGAGATGCGACCCGTGGAATGCTCGCGAAACCCGTATCCCGCCACAACAAGTAGTGCGTCCGGCGCCCCTAGTTCGGCCAGCGGCATGTCGGGCAGGACCCGCAAGCCGCTGGAACTGCGCACGGGGCCGTCATCGGCGGTGACGGTGCACCATGAAAGCTCGGGATAGCCGTGATCGTGAACCGCGCGCAGCGGCTCAATCAACGAGGACAGGACGAAGTTCGAAAAACCGTCGAACAGCAGAACGGCATAGCGAGGCATGGAAACGGGGCCATTTGTGACAATAAAATGGCATTATTGAACAACAAATGCGTAACGTGAACCCATATGATCGCCCCATGCTCCCGGCATCGGACGACCGGGGGAAACCTGACATACCCAAAAGGAGGAAACCTTGCCCCTGAGCATAAACCGCGAGGTCTTCATCACCTGTGCCGTGACCGGATCCGGTGGCACGCAGGACCGCAGCCCCCATGTGCCACGTTCGCCCCGCCAGATCGCCGAAAGCGCGATCGAGGCAGCAAGGGCGGGTGCCGCCGTGGTCCACTGCCATGTCCGCGATCCCGAAACCGGCGCACCCTCGCGCGACCTGGCGCTCTATCGCGAGGTGACCGACCGCATCCGCGCGGCCGATACCGATGTCGTGCTGAACCTGACGGCTGGCATGGGTGGAGACATCGTCTTCGGTTCGTCCGAGGCCCCCTTCCCCGTCAAAGCGGACGCCACCGACATGATCGGTGCGACCGAGCGGATGGCCCATATAGCCGAATGCCTACCCGAGATCTGCACGCTGGATTGCGGGACCATGAATTTCGCCGAGGCCGATTACGTCATGACCAACACGCCCGGCATGCTGCGGGCCATGGGCGCCATGATGACCGGGCTGGGCGTCAAGCCCGAGATCGAGGCCTTCGACACGGGCCACCTGTGGTTCGCCAAGGAGCTTGTTCGCGAGGGTACGCTTGCATCTCCAGCTTTGGTGCAACTGTGCATGGGCGTGCCATGGGGCGCGCCGAACGATCTGAACACCTTCATGGCGATGGTGAACAACGTGCCGGCCGACTGGACCTGGTCGGCCTTCAGCCTGGGGCGCGACCAGATGCCCTATGTCGCGCAATCAGTGTTGGCAGGCGGGAACGTGCGCGTGGGCCTCGAGGACAACCTGTTCCTGGACAAGGGCGTCCTTGCCACCAATGCGCAGCTTGTCGAACGCGCCGTATCACTGATCACGAGCATGGGGGCAAAGATCCTCGGCCCCCAGGATGTCCGCCGCAAGCTGGGCCTTCGCAAGCAGGCCCGCGTCGCGAAGGTGCCCGCATGACCGGGATGAAAAAGAAGGCCGCCATCATCGGCGGCGGCGTCATCGGTGGCGGTTGGGCCGCCCGGTTCCTTCTGAACGGTTGGGACGTCGCGATAGTCGACCCCGACCCGCAGGCCGAACGCAAAATCGGCGAGGTACTGGCAAATGCCCGCCGCGCGCTGCCCGCGCTCTATGATCGAGCACTGCCACCCGAGGGACGACTGAGCTGGCATGACGACATGGCCGACGCGGTTGCCGACGCCGATTGGGTGCAGGAAAGCGTGCCGGAAACGCTGACGCTGAAACATAAGGTACTGGGCCGGCTAAGCGCGATGGCCCCCGCCCATGCTGTCATCGGATCCTCGACATCCGGCTTCAAGCCGTCCGAACTGAACGCCGAAGGCGCCCGCGCCATCGTCGCGCATCCCTTCAATCCGGTCTATCTGCTGCCGCTTATCGAACTGGTGGGTGAGGCCGAAACCTGCACCCGCGCGTCCAAGCTACTGCGCGATGTGGGCTGCCATCCGCTGACCCTGCGAAAGGAGATCGAAGCCCATATCGCCGATCGCCTGCTGGAGGCGGTCTGGCGCGAGAGCCTCTGGCTGGTCAAGGACGGCATCGCCACGACCGAGGAGATCGATGAGGCCATCCGCATGGGCTTCGGCATCCGTTGGGCACAGATGGGTCTGTTCGAGACCTATCGCATCGCGGGCGGCGAAGCGGGAATGAAGCATTTCATGTCCCAGTTCGGCCCGGCGCTGTCCTGGCCCTGGACCAAGCTGATGGACGTCCCCGAGTTCAACGACGAACTGGTGGACCTCATCGCGTCGCAATCCGACGCACAATCCGGGCACATGTCGATCCGCGAACTGGAACGCCTGCGCGACGACAACATCGTGGGCATGTTGCGCGCGCTGCGTCGCACGAAGACTGGCGCCGGCGGCGTGATCACGGCGCACGAGGCCACCCTGCCCGCCCCCGTGCCGGGCGATTTGCCGGGCGACCTGCCGGTCACGGGCGACAGGCAGGTGCCGACCAGCTGGGCCGACTACAACGGCCACATGAACGATGCCGAGTACTTGCGCGCGGCATCCGATGCCACCGACCGCTTCATGGAGATGATCGGCGCGGATACGGATTACATCGCCTCGGGCTGCAGCTACTTCACGGTCGAGACGCATACCCGCTATCTGGCCGAGGTCCATGCGGGCGACCGTCTGCGCACGACCACGCAGGTGATCGACGGCACCGGCAAGCGGATGCACCTGTTCCACCGCCTTGTGCGCGGCGACGGGACGCTGGCCGCCACGGTCGAGGTGATGCTGCTGCATATGGACCTGACGACCCGCGCGACCTGCAATCCCGAGGGTATCGTGGCCGAACGGCTGTCCCGGCTGGCCGCTGCGCATGCGGACCTGCCTGCCGAAGGCAGCGGTCGCCATGTCGGCCAGCGCAGCAAACCCGCGGTGGAACCCGCGTGACAACCTTGCGCCGCTGCATGATCTGTGGCGGCGCATCCCACCAAGTCATCCGAAACGGCCATGCAGCATGATTGCCATTGAACAGTTCGAACGCGAATTCCAATCCGGTCTGGACACGATGGCGCGTCTTCCCATGAAGGATATGCGTCGCGGCTACGACGTGCTCTGTACGCGTTTCGCTCCGGCCCTCCCGTGCGGCATGACCATTCGCGACAGCGCTGTCGGCGGCGTGCCGCTGCGCCATCACCGTCCGTCATCCTGTAAGTCCGGCACGGTGGTATACCTGCATGGCGGAGGCTTCACGATCGGATCGCTCGACAGTCATCAGGGTGTCGCCTCCGGGCTCGCGCAGGGGCTGGGCCGCGAGGTGGTGGCAGTCGGCTATCGCCTTCTGCCTGAGGCAAGCTATGCCGATGCGATGATGGATTGCCGCGACGCGATCTTCGCGCTGGACCCGGTGGCGATTGTCGGCGACAGCGCCGGAGGGCGACTGGTCATCGACATCGCACAGGACATGGTCGACGCACCGCCACTGGGGTTGATCTATCCGGTCGTGGGACGGCCAAGGGCGGAAACGCTCGGGCCCGATGCGCCGCTTCTGTCGCGCGCGGACGTCCTGTCGGCCTGGACAGCCATCGAGCCCCATGCCCCGGCCGACGCCCCCTGCCCGTCCGCGCGGATCGAGGTTCTGGGCGTCTCGCGCGATCCGCTGACCCTGCCCCTTGAACATGCGGTCGCCGAATGGCGCGCCCTTGGGGCCATCGTCGGCTATCGCTGCGCGACCAACATGCTGCATGGCTGTCTGCACGCCCGCGAAGCCCTGCCCGCGATGAAGGTCGCCTGGGACGAATTCTGCGCCTCGCTGAAGGCGGCGATCGACGGATGACAAGAAGGGCCCGGCATCTGCACGGACCCCGCACAGCAACAAAGGAGAGCGATTTGAAGCATAATCTCGGCATCAGCATAGCGACGGTGCTGACGGTCGCAGCCCTTGTCGGGGCGGCCGCCATCGCACCCCAGACCTTCCAGTCCATGCTCGAGACGATCAAGGTATCTGTCATCGGCAATATGGGCTTCATCTTCACCTGGCCCGCATTCCTCGCATCGGTCTTCTTCGCCGTGGCAATGTTCACCCCGGTCGGCAAATTGCGCTTCGGCGAGGGTCCCCCCGAATTCTCGACTCTCAGCTGGATCGGGATGCTGTTCGCGACCGGGATGGGGATCGGCCTGCTGACTTGGGGTGTCCTCGAACCGAACTATCACGTCGATGCCGGTAACAGCCGCGATCAGGCGCTGCTCTATGCGTTCAACCATTGGGGCCTGCTGGCTTGGGCCGGATATCTGGCCGTGGGCGTAATCTTCGCTCATGCGATGCACAACATGGGCATCGGGAAGCCGGCCGAGACACTGCTGGGCGGCGGCGTGCTCAGCCGCATCAACCTGATCAGCCTTGTCGTCTCGACCGTGATCGGGCTGTCGCTGACCTTTTCCTATGCCGCCGACCCGCTGAGGCAGGCCGTCGCGCGCTATACCGGCGTGGATCTGGACGCGGCGATCGTCATCCTGGTCCTGTCGGCCTTCGCCATCGCCTCCAGCACGACGGGCATCAAGCGCGGCATCAAGTGGCTCAGCAACTACAACACCCTGTTGGCTCTGATCCTGATGACGGGCGTCTTCGTGCTGTCGCAACCGCTGGAAATTTTGGGCACCTTCGCGCGTCTGGTCCCGGAATATATCGTGCGATACCCCGCGATGGCCACCGATATCGGCCTGGGCGATCCCGAACGCAAGGCATGGCTGGCCGACTGGCTCTATGCCTTCGAGGCGGCCTGGTACGGCTGGTTCGTCTTTACCGGCGTCTTCATCGCCCGGATCTCGAAGGGGCGGACCCTGCGCGAGATGGTCGTCGGCGTGATGCTGATCCCCAGCCTGTTCTCGTGCCTGTGGTTCACGGTCATGGGGATCGCCGCCCTGACGACCGGTTCCGGAGATGTCTTCGCCCTGATGTCCACGCTGGACGACAGCGGGGTCCTGTCGGTGATCCTGACGCTGAACATCCTGCTGTTCTTCGTAACCAGCGCGGATTCGGCGGGTCTCGTCTGCGAGATGCTGACCGTGCGCCATTCGCGCGCATTCTGGATCTTGATGATGGCGGGCCTGGCGGTCGTGATCAATCGGATGGATGGCGATATCTTCAAGGTGATTTTGTCGCTGATTTCGGTAGCTGCAATTCCGGTGGCATTCGGGGTCTTCGCCCTGACTGGTGGCTTCGTGCTGCTGGCAAGACAGGGCCGAACTGGCCCCCTTCGCTCAATCTGACCATGATCGAGTCAGCGAAGGCCCCCGTCACGGGGGCCTTTTCCTATACAACTGGCCTTGTTGCGCAAATGGGGCGGGGGATTCACTGCGCGAATCCTGCATGATAGCTGGCGGCCATGAGCAGACCGGCGAAAACCCCGTACAAGACCACCAACTGGCATAGCTACAATCAAGCGCTGAGGCAGCGCGGATCGCTGACCGTCTGGTTCGATCCCTCGATGCAATGGGAAGCGGCGCCTTCCGGGCGTCGCGGCCGCCAGCAGGCATACAGCGACGCGGCGATCCAGGCCTGTCTTACCATCAAGGTCTTGCTCGGCCTGCCACTCCGGCAAACGACTGGTTTCGTGGCGAGCCTATTGGAGCTGTCCGGGCTCGGGATGGGCCGTGCCGGCCTTCAGCACCCTGTCCCGGCGACAGAAGACCTTGGACGTGACCATCCCATACCATAGAACCGCATGGCGAGGCTGCGCATCGTTGCGAAGGCGGGGGAGCCGGCCCTAAGATCGTCGACTTTCCCGTGATGTTCAAGCCGCCGCCCGCCACATCCGGTATCGTCCCTGCCCTGTTACCTCCCGGATGAGGCCACGCTCGACCATCCAGTCGATGTTGCGCTGAACCGTTGCCCGATGCGTGCCTGTCAGTTTCTGGGCCATTTGGACTGAGACCAGAGGCCAGCTTGTGAAGAGGCCCCGCAGCATCGGTGGCGTCTTGCCCGAAAGTGGCGCCATCGTTCGCTCCGCGGCAGCCGACCAGTCCTCGATCTCCTCGAGCCGGCGCAGGGCTGCGAAGGTCGCGCTCTCCATCGCGTTGAGCCAGCGCGCCAACCGGGCCGGCGGGTCCCCGGTTGCGCGGAAGCCCCCTCCTCCGCCCATTGCGATCGGTGCGAAGAAAGCGCCGGGCGTGCTCCCTGACGGCGCGAGATCGCCGATCGCGACACGCACCGCTGTCACCGCGGCCTCCAGCGGATCATCGATCGGCGACAGCTCCGCGATATGCCAGAGATGGAAGCCCACGCAGGCCCGTGTCACGGGGTGGAGGTCTTCGGCCTGATCCATCATCGCGAGCCATCCGGCGGCCCGGTCATCGAATGCTTCGCGCTCTGCCATCTCGACGACGCGCGAAGAGGCCTTTGCCCGTTCGAAACGCTCTCCCTGCCCCGGCCGGTCGCGCCGATCAAGGAAGGCCTCCAGGTCGTCCGTTCCGGACCGAAGCGTCAGCAGCGCGGGTCCGCCGGACAGTCGGCGCACGGCCCAGCCGATCCGGTACATGGCCTGCGCATCATCCGTTGCGGTCGACACCCGCAGCGCCATGTAGAGTGACAGCCGGTCGAGTCCAATCCGGTCCTGCGTCAACCAGCTGAGATCCGCGGCTTCGATCAGGGCGAGCCGTTGCCGCCAGCCAGCCGGGCCGCGGCGCAGGCGTTCATCGAGGATCCCCAGGCGCGCAGCAACACGGGCGAGCTGCGCCGCCTGCCCGGCCTCGGCCGCGCGCCAGGCATCGACGATTTCAGATTCCCTGGCCTCGGGCGCGGGTCCGGGCGGCAGGTAAACCGGCTCGTCCTCAAGCGCCCCGGGCAGAAACCAGAGATCCGCGTTATCCTCGTCTTCGGACGCCTCCAGGTCTTCAAGAGGCACCCCGTCATCGTCCCATGATCTATGGCTAAATTTTCTCATATGCGCATTATAGGACTATTTTGCGCTCTTGGAGAAGGAATTTGAGATCTCTCCGTTTTCTCTACTATAGAGGTGTTCGAGCATGCCGTCTTCTCGGGACTGTTGGAGCGCCTCTCGTGAGCTTCAGCCCATAAAAACAAGGCTTCTCGTGCTCTGCACGACGAGAGAAATACCCATTGCACACGTTTACAAACGGTCATTTATTAGTGATATTTTAAACTGCAAAACAGGTCTCTGCCCCGTGCCCCTCATAGGTTACGCTCGCATTTCAACTGAAGATCAGACTGCCCTCCCCCAGTCGCAGGCTCTGAAATCCGCAGGCTGCTTCGAGATCTACGAGGAGCAGGCTTCGGGCGGGAACCGCGCGCGGCAGGTTCTGGCGCGGGTGCTTGAGCGGATCGGCAAGGGCGACACGCTGGTGGTCGTGCGCATCGACCGGTTGGCGCGGTCGCTGTCGCATTTGCTGGAGTTGATCGAGCGGCTGGAGGCGAAGGGCGCCTTCTTCCGATCGCTGACCGATCCGATCGACACGTCCTCCCCGCAGGGCAAGTTCACCCTGCAGGTCCTAGGCGCCGCAGCGGAGTTCGAGCGCGCCCTGATCCGGGAACGCACGAAGGCCGGACTTGCCAGCGCGCGGACCAAGGGCCGGGTTGGCGGCAATCCGGGCCTGCGCGCCCGAGACCCCGCCGCACTGCGAAAGGTGCGACTGGCGCGACAGGACGGCTATATGGAGCGGTTGAGTGAAACTGCGCAAGACTGGGTGCCCCATGTACGCCGCCTGCGGCCCGACTTGGCCTGGGAAGACGTGGTGCGCATAATCAACGGCCCCTTGCCCGAGGCGCGTCGCTGGACCCAAAGCCGTCTCTTGCGCGCTGTGAAGGCCTATGTCCGCGACGGCTTCCTGCCTGCCGAGGTGCTGGCCCGCGCCGGACGCCGCGAAACCGCTGACCGCCTGCCGGCTATCGTGGCTGCCATTAAGGGCGCGGACCCCAACATCACGCTCCAGGCGATCTGTGACCGGCTGGAATCAATGCGCGAACGCACACCGCGTGGACGGGCCAAATGGCAACCGTCCTCTGTGAAGATGCTGCTGGAGCGGGCTGAACAACTTGCGTTGCTAGAAAATGACAATGCGATGAGCAAGTAGTTGACGTGATCGCCGCTCCGCAGCGGATTCTCATCCGGTACGTTGCCGCATTGTACGCGAAGGCCACAGGCCGAACATACTTGTGTTTCAGCTGCGCTCGTCCACTAGATGTGGAAAATCCTTGCGCGAATCTGACTCTTACGCCAATAGTCACGGAAACGAGGCAAAAAACGTCATTTTTCGTGAACACGCCAAAGAAGTGGTGTCT
This sequence comes from Paracoccus sp. L-17, assembly GCF_056857655.1. Taxonomy (NCBI): domain Bacteria; kingdom Pseudomonadati; phylum Pseudomonadota; class Alphaproteobacteria; order Rhodobacterales; family Paracoccaceae; genus Paracoccus; species Paracoccus sp. L-17. The sequence goes on along the minus strand of NZ_JBSXNM010000024.1, from coordinate 37,953 downwards.
CGGAGGCGAGAGGGCAGATGAACAAGACCTTTGTGCATGAGGATCTCAATGCGGTGATCCGCCAGCATTCGGAATGGTTGGCCAACCAATTGCATTCGCAACGTGAGAGCCTGTTTCCACCCGATGCCGAGAAGACCATGCGCAAATTCACCTCCGGTGAGGCAGCCTCGTTACTCGGTGTCAACGATTCCTATCTTCGCAAACTCAACCTCGATGGCAAGGGGCCTTCTCCCGAGCTAACCGCTGGCAACCGTCGTCTCTACTCGGCGCAGGACATTCAGGCGTTGCGCGTGCTCCTTGAAAAAACCGCCCGCAAGCCGGGTGATTACATTCCCGGGCGGCGGGATGGCGACCACCTTCAGGTCATCGGAGTGATGAACTTCAAGGGCGGCTCAGGGAAAACGACAACTTCTGCTCATCTCGCCCAACGGCTTGCCCTGCGCGGATATCGCGTGCTGGGCATCGACCTGGACCCACAGGCTTCGTTCACAGCGCTGCACGGCGTTCAGCCGGAATTGGATCTCGAAGATGGCGGAACGCTCTACGATGCGATCCGCTATGAAGACCCGGATCCAATCCGGCAAGTCATCCGCAAGACCTATATCCCCAATCTCGACCTCATCCCCGGTAATCTCGAACTGATGGAGTTTGAGCACGATACCCCTCGTGCCTTGGCGCAGGGCAATGCCGGGTTGTTCTTCTTCCGCGTGAAGGAAGCGCTGGCTCAGGTGGATGAGGACTACGACGTCGTTGTCATCGACTGCCCACCGCAGCTGGGGTTCCTGACGATGTCCGCACTTTCCGCGGCGACCGGTGTATTGGTGACGATTCACCCCGAAATGCTCGATGTGATGTCCATGTCGCAATTCCTGCGCATGACCGCCGACCTTATGGACGTGATCGCGGAGAGCGGCGCCGACATGTCTCATGACTGGATGCGCTATGTATTGACCCGCTACGAGCCGCAGGACGCGCCGCAGAACCGGATCGTGGCATTCCTGCGAACGATGTACGGGGAAGCCGTTCTGAATTCGCCTATGTTGAAGTCCACTGCAATCTCCGATGCTGGCCTGACCAAGCAGACGCTCTACGAAGTGGAACGCAGTGCGTTCACCCGTTCCACCTATGATCGCGCGATCGAGAGCCTGAACACGCTGAATGACGAGATCGCCGAGTTGATCCAGCAAACCTGGGGGCGCACATGACCAGCGGCAAGAAGAAGCGCATGTCAATGCTGGACAGTCTCGCGGCCGCCGGGGCGCCCTCCCCTGCCCCGCAGGCGAATGCAGTGACACCGATGATGACCTCGAACCGCGCCCTTCGCTCCGCCCGCGACGCGGTAGATGCCCATCACGTCTGGGAACTGGACCCGGCGAGCATCGAGGACGGGCGCATGGCTGACAGGCTCGACCCGGCCGATGTGCTGGACCTGCGCGATGCGATCGAGGCGAACGGTCAGACCGTCCCGATCCTCGTGCGCCGTGCGCCAGGCGATGCCGACCGATACCTTCTGGTCTATGGGCGCAGGCGGCTGGAGGCGATCCGTCAGTCAGACAAGGTCACCAAGGTACGCGCGCTGGTCGCCAACCTGGACGACGACAGCGCCCTACGTGCCCAGATTTCCGAGAACATGGCTCGGCGTGATTTGTCCTTTATTGAAAAGGCCCTGTTCGCGCAGGAACTTGTGTCTTCCGGCTTTGGAAATCAATCTCAGGTTGCAGAAATTCTTACCGTCACGAAGTCTTCCATATCCATGGCGATCGCGATCGTGGACATGGTCGGGCCGGATCTGGTGCGCACCATCGGTGCCGCGCATGGCATTGGCCGGCCCCGGTGGGAATCACTTGGTCGGGCCATCGACGAGAATGGTCTGGACCGGGAGGACCTGATCCGGATCGCGAAAGAAGCACACGTTAGGGCCGAGGACTCCGTGGTTGTGGATAACGCCGGACCCGCCGATGACCCGTCCGTCCAGGCGTTCGAAGCGGTGACCAAGTTCGTGACGAAGGCGGTCAAGCCAGCCAAGCCCCCCTCCCCTGCCCGGCCCTCCAGCGTCCCGCTGAAGATCGGTGGCAAGCGTGGCGGCACGGTGAAACGCACCACCAAGGGCCTTTCGATCGAGTTGGTGGGCGGAGAATTCGCCGATTGGTTTGAGACGCAAGTACATGACATGATTGAAGAACTTCACGAGCGTTGGAAGCAGCGTTCGGAAGACTGAGGAAGAGCAGAAACCAACGAAGGAGGCACGAAAAGGCAAAAGAAAAGGTCCCGCAAAGCGACCACTCCACGAGACCCTAACTTGTTTCTAGCACCTTCAAGGTAGTGTCCGGAGCCGTTTTCCGCAAGTCCAAAGTGATTCGCGGACCGGGATATTTTTGTCTTCGTGAACGACAAAATGGACTACACGCCCGTAACGCCGTTCCGGCGAACGATAGATGCTGCCATACTGAAACATCAGGCAGCGACCCAGGAAGACCTGCCCCCGACCGGCGCCAACAAGTGGGAGGTCTTGAGGGAGCTCGCTGCCGCTCGAGACGCGTTCGGCTTGTCCGATCGGGATCTGACAGTGCTTCAGGCACTGGTCAGTTTTCACCAAGCGACGATCCTTGGAGGGAATGACAGCGAGTTGATCGTACATCCGTCCAACAAGGCGATTTGCGAGCGCTTGAACGGCATGCCCTGCTCCACAATGCGACGGCACCTCTCCAACCTCGTACAGACCGGTTTCGTCGTCCGCCGCGACAGCCCCAACGGCAAGCGCTATGCGCGCCGCTATGGGGACGAAAAGGTTGCGTTCGGGTTCGATCTCTCGCCGCTCGCGTTGCGCTTTCAGGAGGTCTGCGAGGCCGCCGAAGCCGTCCGGGCTGCAGAGGAACGTTACAAGCGCCTCCGCGCCACCGTAAGCCTAATGCGGCGCGACTTGGCAGGTCTGGCAGAGTACGGCAGCTCGCTGCGCCCGGATTTGGGCCTTTGGGATCAATTTTCCGACCTTGCCGTCCTGGCAGCCCGAGATCTTCGCAGAAAGCTCGAGATGGCCGATCTCAAGCAGATCGAAAAGGCTTTGGGTGCGGCTCTGGACCAGGCGCGAGACCTTCTTGGGGATGGCAATACAGAAAATATGAGCACCAATGATGCTATTTCTGAGCAGCACCATCAGAATTCAAATAAAGACCTTTATGATTTTGAACCTCGCTTAGAAAAAGCGCGGGATCCAAGCAATGCGCTTGAACGAGCAAACGCTGGAGTACGTGTAGATCGTCGTGAGGATGAAGGAGATCCCCCCCAAGAACCTGAAAACCAACTCATGCCGAATATCCCTCTTGGACTTGTTCTCGCTTCTTGCCAAGAATTCAAATCATATGCTGAACAGCCTGTGCGCCATTGGCACGACTTGGTCAGGGTCGCTGATATCGTCAGGCCCATGATGGGAATCTCTCCGTCCGCTTGGGATGAGGCCAAACGTTACATGGGTCCCGAAGAAGCGTCTGTCGTCGTTGTTGCGATGCTTGAACGGTTCGGGGATATCCGATCCCCGGGTGGGTATTTGAGATCCTTGTCAACCAAAGCGGCTATCGGGGAATTCTCTTGCGGGCCGATGATCATGGCGCTGATGCGTCGGGATGCTGCATGAGGAGTTCACAGTTGTGAACCGGGCTGAGGTTTCTTCCTTGTCCGCCAAGTTCACAGCTGTGAACTCTTTCCCTGCATGGCCAGAGTACGAACAGCTGGCGATCCAGCCGATAGAAGTATGTCGAACCTGCCCGTCACTCAGGCAGGTCACCATCGCCAAACAGGTTAGGGAAAAGACGTTCCCGGTAGTCCAATGGGAAAGCCAACCGCACCGGCGTCTTCGGTGACGCAGAGGTCAGGTATCCGGCGGCGGTGAGTTGGCGGAGCGTATTGCGTGCCGTGCGCTCGGAAGTCTTGAGCACGACCTGGGCATCGCCCCGATCCAAGGCACCGTGGCGAAGAACGGCCGAAATCAGTTCCGGCGCTCGCTTGTCATCAATAGTATCTGCAACAAGACGACGATACCGTTTGTCCAATCCGCCGAGATCAAACAGCTTCGCGGAAAACGTGACCTGGTCGTGCGTCACTTTCAGAAACCATTCGCTGAACGTCTTCAGTGCCGCCTCTGACAGGTTGCCGCGCCCGTCTCGGTCTCCGCGGCGTGGGCTGTCGGCCAGATCCATCATCCGTTTGTACTCACCCCGATCGGTCAAACCGCGGGCCAGCCCACGCGATACGGACCAGAGCCCCTGGCCACCGATCCCTGCTGTGAGGGCCATGGCATGGGACATTAATCTGCTGACACGACCGTTGCCATCCGGGAAAGGGTGGATGTAGTTCAGCCGGTGATGTGCCGACGCGATCGCGATGATCCGTCCGCTCGAAGACCGCGCCGCAATTTGAAACCGTTTGTCAAAATGATCCATGAACGCCGCAACGCGCGACGATGAAGGAGGTAGGTGGCGCCCGACCGCAACTTCTGGATCGTCATCCTGGCGCATGCGTCCTGGAACGACGGGCTCTAGTGTGCCGTCGGGATGTTCGATGACCCGAAATTCATCAGGCATCTCGTCGTAGAAGCTCTTATGGACCCAAGTCAGGAATTCGACAGATGTGGGGCAGGGCAGGGTGCCCTTGCGATGCATCTCGTCGATAGCCCGTTGAACGATGACGTGTGCCCGGGCCTCAAGGGCGAGAGGGCGGGTTTCCTCTTCAAGCTCGGCGCCAGCCAGCGCCCTTTCGATGTCGCGGGGGCGTGTGTTGTGTCCTTCGATCAGGTTGGAGTAGTAGCAGTTCATCACGCGGACGAGATCGGCAAGCTCGGCTGCGCTGTCAGGATGCAACCCTTGTCCCAGCCTGGTGGCTTCCCTCTGGATGTCGACCGAAAGGTCTGCCAATTCTGTAGGAATATGCTCCTCGAAGAAGCAGGGTTCGATTCTGGCGGGTGTTTCCAGCATTTTTGCCGATCTTCTATGTTTGCAAAGCAGTTGAAAAATATACACATTTTGGGTTTTGAGGCAAGGTTTTGCCGATATGTGTTGCCGATCTTGCCTGCCGATCTGAATTTGCTGTTCCAAATCAAGGGCTTCTGGAGACGGCCCGGTATTGAGCCGTTTGTTGAGTGCCCGTTGGTTATTGAAAAGGACAGGGTCCGTACCCGGGAAAAGTAAAAGTGTCCTTCGGGTTTTGTGACTGACGGATGAGGGCCTTTGGGGTCCCTCGGACGGGTCCGGGCCGGGTTCCGGTCTGCCGTTCCGGATGAAGGGAGTTCCCATGCAAACAGGTGTCTTGCGCGTGCTCCGCGCAACCGCCGCCTCCTGGTGGCGGCATAAAGAGCTGCGTCGAACTGGCCAGACGGCGCTGGCACAGCGGCTCGAGCGGAAAGCCGTTCTCCGCGATCTCGGCTATCTCAGGCAGGCTGCGACAGTGCCGGACGCGCATGTGATCTGCGGAGAGGGCGGCACGTTCATCCATCTCGGTTGGTCCACCGTCTCGACCCTCGCGCCGATCGAGCGCTTTCCCTTGGCCACTCTTGCGGTCGCACGAGGGACCCCGTTCATCGATATCCGACCCGTCACCGATGTCATTGCCTTCGCCAACCCATACCCAGGATAACCCAAGCGACAGACCTGCTTTGGGAGGACAGCACCCTTCATGGTTTGCCGATCGCGAGATCCTCTGCGGTCCTCCCGGAGGCAATCGCCTCGGAGAACCATTTCGGCTGACGGCGACGCCCTGCCCAGGTTTGCGATGGGTTCTCGGGATTGGCGTATTTTGGAGCGGCCGGACTGGTGATCTTGCCCGCCTTGCTCGTCGTCACCAGTTCCGAGAGAGAAAATCCATACTCGCGGGCCGCCGCGTTCGCCGCCTCGTATGCCTCGCGACGTTTGCGTTCCGAATAGTGCGAAATGCGCTTCTCGATATCGCGTTTCAGCGCCTTCAATTGCGGTAGGTCCAGAGTATCCAGGTCAATCATTGGCATAAACATTATTCCGTCAACTTACTTCAGTTCCGCGTTTTATTGCCGTTATGAGGACAGAATTCGATCGCTAAGCCTCTATGATCGTGCCCGAGTGTCCGGGCAAAAGGGGGCCACTTAAGAAATCCCTTTGGGCGCAGCTATGGCGCGCTCGCAACGCAGCGATTCGCAGTGGCTGCCGGCCCCCCACATACTCATCTTTTGAGTACAGTATTCGGCGCAGATCATATGGATACGATGCCTAATACTGATCAAGGATAATGGACAGGAGTGCCGATTTCCTTGTCGATCCAGATCACGCCTTTCGGTTGAGAAATTTCGCGGTGCTTATTCCGGCCTTGATGACGTAAGGCGGCAGGGTGAGGGAGTAGTGCCCGCAATTGATCTTCGTAACATGCGACCGCGCCCCCGATCTATCCAGTTCATCAACCAAGCTCTCGGATAAAGCGGGCGTTACGACAGTGTCTCGCTCTGCCAGCAGTATTTGGATTTCTAGATCAGGACGGGCCAGTCTTTCGGCATAGCGCTCAAGGTCGAGCGGCGCCCATGCACGGCGCAGCTCGCAAAGCGCGATCTCGCCGTCGAGGCTTGCGCGAATGTGGCGCGTGGCACTTCCAGTCCACACCATATCGGCGAAACTGCCGGCCGTGAGAAACAAGGCGGCTTTCGTTACCTTGGCGTCGTGAGCCGCGATCAGGCCAGCGACCCAGGATCCCAAGCTGATGCCGAGTACAGAGACCGTGCCGTAACCACGACGCTGCAAGTATGCGACGAGCTGCCTTCCGTCCAGCACGGCCTGGCGAACAGACTGGATTGTGCGGCCGAGGTTTGGGCTGAGCATGTAGTCGGCGTGATTAGATTCTGGGCGGTGGCGTTCGAGATGATATGGCATGGCCATCTCGATAACCGTGAGACCGCACCACGCAAAAAAACGAGCAAGCTGCGCGTTCCGCGAGGTCGCGTTCCAATGGTGGAGGACGATCAGGGCATGATCGGATGACCTTGCTTCCGTAACCTTGGCATGAACCGTATTATTCTCGGGAGTTTCGGTGCAAACGCTCGATGGAAAGCTGATCCAGTCGTCTTTCCAGCTCGCCACAGGGGCTTCAGTGCCCACACTGAAAAATGAGGGTGAGTCCGCGACGGCTGCAGCAGCGAGTGCGCCAAAGTCAGCCAGCGAGGCCGCACACTCGGCATTCGGAAACGCAAGGTCTGTACGGAGCTCCAGACCCGTAGTCTGCTTGATGATATTACTGCGCTGCCCGCGGCGCGCGTCATAGCGGTCCAGCCACCTATGATACATGTAGGCGTACCACCTGTCGCTCGCAACGACTTCCGAAATAGGGATCGAAGAGGCCGTATACGGCAACGACGATCGCGATCGCCAGGAAGATCGAGAAGCCAGCCACGACACCGATCAGCAAGTAGACGAGGGCGAGGAATAAGACCGCAGTGGTGGGTCTTGCCAACGGCACCTGAACGGGAGCTGCGTTGCCGATGCGGATGGCGGTATAGAGATACACCGTTCCCACCATCAGCGCTACAAGCAGACTCGTGAAATGGGTTGGCATACTGTAGTCGCCCCAATCTAGAGGGTTGGCGAAGCTGGTCATGATCGACCCGGAGTCCGAGATGAGCCATCCCCATACGCTCGGCGCATTGGTAACGACATACAGACTTTGTAGCTTCATGCACATCGCGACCAGAAGTCCGGCGACCGAAGCACGGAGGACCCCTCGCATGATCCTAGTTCCCGCCGACTGAGCTTCGTTGAAGGGAGCGACGCTCGGCTGCGGTCCCAACGCCTTGCAGATATGTGCGAAGTCATCGACCAGATTGGATAGCAGGATGAGGCCGGCGATAAAGAGGTAGAAGCACAGGCTCATGTAGAGATATGCTGCTCCGGTGAAAGCGGCTTGCTCGAAGATCCCAAACTCGTCTGGCCGCACATAGGCCAGAGATCCCCAGTCTATCGCGAAGGCTCCGTCACCATGCAGAACCGGAAGCAGGCGGACACTCACCCACTGAAAAACACCCGCGAAACCGAGACAGAGCAAAAACGCGGCCCAATAGGTGTAAGAAGATGCCTCGACCCGCCGCATCCATTGATCGGATCGATCATGCTCACCGATACAGGATAGAAGTGCAGCGCGGTTCTCGTTCTTCCAGGTAGTCACTTGATCGATCACGAAAGCAAAGAAGATGGGCTTCAGGATCAGGAAAACGACGGTCCAGTTTGGCGCCCAGAGAAAGCCAACCTGCTTGGTGATCCCATCGTCGCGGACATAGGTGACGCTGTGGATCGACAGGAAGTATGACACGAACTGCAACGCGACGGCGCCGGCGAAGACCGAGGCGGGCAGGTTGAGGGGCGATCCGCGACTGAAGATTGCCTCCGAGACGCGAGCGAGGTCGAACCCTGGTCGGTGAACATCGCCCTGAACCTGCTCTGGCGCGATGTCCCCTGGCGGATCAACGGGCTCCTTTTCTGTCCCGCCGTCCGACCGATGGCGCGAATGCCGGCGGGCCGTGAGGCGAGCCTGAGATCTCATCAACGCAACTTGCCATGCACTCGATCCTTCCGGATCGTTGCAGCCTAGCACCCTTGCGAGCCACCTGATGTTGCTGGTGCTGATTCCCTTCTCGTTGTCCTTGAACCAGAGCTGAACTGTTCGCAGATCAATCCCGGTGCGGTTGGCGTCGATCTGTGAAATCGCCTCGGCAAGCAACTCGGGCGTCCACGGCCCCTGCGGACACCCGTCGTGATCGACTGGGCGACCGATGCCGGTTGCCGCGACACGCATGAAAAGCGACTTGAAATCATCGTCGCTATCATCCGGCATAGAAAAATATTTTCCGTTCTTGATCAAAGGTATAGTAGCCCAGATTTCGCAACGTTTCGTCTTGCTTCGTATCGTATCGTGACAACGCGCGCCAGCAAAGACAGAGCGCGTGCTGAGGCAGCGGCAGAATACCGCGCTCTCAGATCAAATTCTGACTGGTTCTAGACGCTTAAGTTTGATGGGATAGGATGATGAAGCACGGTGACCACACAACAAGGCGCGAAGCCATACTGACCCAGACATCTCGTGTGGGCGCGGCTGTCCGGGCGGTGTACCGCTGGAACACGGGTGAGATTTCGCAGATCTCGGTACCTGCGAATTTCAGATTCGATGCTGCGGTCGCGGTTCGTCCCAAGGTCTACCCTCAGTCGGGCGTTGCCTCGCAGGCAAAAGTGGATTAATCATAATACGTAATCGCTCTGCGAGCAGGTATTATGTATATTAGACGCACTTTCCGCACGACAATCTTGGGTCTGGTCTCTGTCAGCCTCTCTGCTTCCTTAGCTGCGCCTGCCCGGGGCTACCCGATCGACTGCGCGATATTGCTCTGCCTTGCGGGTGGGTTTCCTACATCCGCCGAATGCTCCGCGGCACATGACGAGATGCTTCGGCGGATCACGCCGTGGCCGATCGAGCCGCCCGTGCAGTTCTGGCGTTGCCCGATGGGCGGTACCGTTGGCTTGTCGCAAAATGTCGGCGAGCCTTCCCCAGAAATCCGCATGTATCGCGATGGCATCGAGGTCTGGCAGCTGTCTAAGCGAACAACGAACAGCAGCGGCGGGCGGGAGTCTGAGGCTTACGCGGTGCGTAATTCCTACGATGATGCCGGCACTTTCCAGAGTGGCGCCGTGGATCCCCTGGCCGTTCCGCCATGGGTCGATGAACAGGTGCGGATCCGTACCGGCACGACGATCCTGAGCGATTTCGGAAGCTTTGACGCCATCCTGATGCGACACCACGATTACCTTGGCGAACCCTCATACGAGTGGATCAGGTACTGAGTGCTGAAGCCATGGCCCGCGTGGTGTCGGACCATCCGGGCAACACTCTCTCCGCATATTTGCGCTGAAGCCCCACAGAGGAGCACGAGCAGAATCAGACAGACCACCGGAAAATGAAAACCCCCCGCACGGGGTCCGCACGAGGGGGCTTTGGGGCGTAACACAGGTTTGGCGACCTGCATTGCTCAACTCTGTTAAGAGCATAGTTACCTTCCCAACCCCGAAAATCAAGAGCAAAAACGCATCTGTGCGAACAGATCCGATATGCCTGCGGAACCTGTGCCTCAACAAACATGAGGACAGAGATGGCATTTCAGAGGGCGGCGCATCCCGCCGCGACGCGGGCCTACCGCGACACCGAAGACGAACACCCGACGCTGCCGGGCAACATGCAGCGGGACAGCTTCGCGGCCCTGGTGGAGCGCGTGGCACCGCGCCTTGGCGTCGGCCGGGCAGCTGCGAACGCCTTTGTGCGCCTGGCGTCGATGACCCGGCCGAGTGACTGGACCAGTCCGGACAGATCCCCCGTCATCTATGCCGCGGCTGGCGAGGTCGCAAAGATGCTGGATCGATCACAAGTGCGCACGCGCGTGATCACTGCCGAGCTGGAACGCGCCGGTCTGATCGAGCGCCGGACAGGCGCGAATGGCAGCCGGTCGCGGACGTCGGGAACCGGGCTCTATTTCGGGGCAGCGATTGCCCGCGCCGCTGAATTGATGGCCCTCGATGACCAATTAAAGGCCGAACGGCAGCAGGCGCTCTTCCTGCGCGGCCAGCGCAGCACGCACAAGCGCCATCTGATCCGCGCGCTGGAGGGCCTGTCGGAGCTCAGCCCCCATTGCCCGGAGGCTGAAGCGATCCGGCAGGAGGCGGAGGCGTGGCCTTCAGCCGAACGGCTTCATTGTATGGACCTCGCGGCACTCGAATCCCATGTGGATGAGGCGGACAGGCTGTGCAGAACTGCACTGGATCTTCTCGAAAAACGGGAAGAATCAAACGGTGAACCGTTCGAAAACAATCGACCCTATATACAAGATACAACTGAAGAATCCTTGGTATCCTGTAACGAGACCGTGGATAAGCGGAGCGCGGGCTTGCCCGCGCACGACAAATTCCATGTCGTGCCGCCTAACGGCGGCCCGAATTGCCGAGAAAAAAATGATGGGGCGGCGAGCGGAGCGCTCAAGAGCGAATTTATCGCCCGGCTTGGACCACAGAGGCTGTTCGATCTCGCCTCACCGGACATGCAGCTGTATCTCTGCGGAAGGGCAGAGCCGGAATATCTACGATTCCACGATTTTGTCTGGGCTGCCGAGCGGCGGGTTCCGGAACTCGGCATCAGCCCCGACGCCTGGAACACGGCGCGCGAGGTGATGGGCGAGGACAGTGCCATGCTGTCGATCCTGATCCTCGATGCCCGCAAATCCGAGCCGGGCCATGTCATCTTCAAGCCTGGCGGATACTTGCGGGCCATGACGGAACGATATCGCCGTGGCGAGCTGTACCTGATCCGCAGCCTGATCGGGCTCAGCGAACGCCAGAGGGCAGGGCACGGATCATGAAACCCGAACTGGCGGCCGCCGCGATCCTGCTTCTTTTCATTCACCCGGCATTTGCGCAGGCATCGATCTGTATCCCGCCGGAAGAGCCCTTCGTGCCGGCCGACGACGCAGCTTTCGGTGAATATGCCGACCTGGTGGCGGAAGATTTCGAGCGGTATTTTTCGGAAGTCCGGCCCTACATCGCGTGCCTCGACGCCGCGCGACAGGATGCCTTTGCCCGTGCGCGGGAGGTTTCCGCACAGCACGAGGCGTTCTGGAAACGGGCCGACGAGATGGGATTGACGGAGGAAGTCGCACCCGATGCTGACCCGGAGTGACTTGGCGGCCGATGCCGGTCCGGCGCTCGATCCGCGTCGTCTCGCTGCCAGCCCTTTCCGGCTCCGTTCAGCAGTCCATCGGCAGGATGATGGTGCCGTCGGTCCCGGATTTGCCGTAGCCGACCACATCCTTGCGGATGGCGCAGCCGGTGGCCTGCGCCATCAGCCGCTGCGCTTCCTCCGTGGTCAGGGCCATGCCTGCCGGGTGTGTCAGCGTCGCTTCGCCTTCACCTGGCGTCATCACCAGGTCCGAGCTGCGCGGCGTCCAGCTCACCATGATCTCCTGACCGCGATAAGTGAGCGCGCGGGTGTTCTCCGCCGGCGTGGTCTCAGTGGCCGCTGCGCAGGCGCCAAGCAGACAGGGGATCAGGATCATAAATCGCTTCATGGAATGCACTCCGGAATTCACGGGCAAAGAATACAGCTCTAGGTTGAGTCACCAGTATCGTCGGCACGCGCCCTGCGCAATCATGACGCCGGCGAGATCTCGGCCGTCCGGCAATGTGCAGCTTCCGATCCATCGGTCATAGCTGCGCCTGCCGTTCAGATGGCAGGCAAGGGACTGGCCTCTGACCAGCCGCTGCATTTCGGTCTTCGCGCGCTGGCCGGCCGGCGTGCCCAGCTCGGCGCAATCGAGCGATCCGAAGCGAATGGCATGGCCGCCGACTTCGATCGTGTCGCCGTCGCGCACCTGCGTCACAGGACCGGCGATCTTTTCCCGCGCCAGGATGGGGACCAGCCATGGCACGTATTCGGGAAATCGCTCCGCTGGGTCGATGGTCACGATCAACAGCGCCAGGAGGCTGAGGACAATAAGGGCAGGGGACTTCATGCCACGGTTTCTAGCAGAAAAGCAGGCTGTGTTCATGAAATGTTTTCATCGCTCGACGCGGCCATGGTAATCTTCATCTGAAAGGAGATCGAGCCATGACCCGGCCCATTCAGATCAGGACTGCAAGTCAGCGCGAAGTTGCGGCCTTCGTGGCGCACCAGCGCGATGAGGAAGGCAAAGCCGCCCTAGCCAGAGCGGCGCGCGATTGCGAGTGGCAAGACGACTTCGATGACGAGGATCTGGAATGCGAGGCGTGGGAACAGGCTGCGGCGCAATTGCTCGATGAAGGACGAGAGATCTTCGGGAGCGAAGCTGCGGCGCAGATGGAGTTCGATCGCATCGTCAAACGCCGGGCCAAGGCATCCGCGCAACAAAATCTCTCCGGGGGCAGATCATGGACGCCAAGCCCTTTTGAAGAAAGTCGCGCGTTCTTCCTGGCACTCCGCCAAGGCGTGCCGTTGATCCTTCTGCTCATCTTTGTCGGCTTGCCAGTCGCGACGTTAATCGGAACCGTTAGCGCAGTTCCACTGATGGCCGCGATCGCGGGGATCGTCTGGTATGTCCATAGCCGGATGTTGGAAAACATCAGAGAGATGCGACCCGCGGACGACGATTGAGGGGCGGCCCCCAATTCATCTTAGTATGTGTCCCATTTGGGTACACCCATTATGGACGTTCTTCATGAACACCGCCTACAGCGGAATGACTGTTCAATTTGGGTCTGTTTATATATATTGAACACATTTCGCCAAGGTCATACCCAAAATGAACAAACCGAGCCCTAGAATCGGCTACGCCCGAACATCGACCGTCGATCAGAACCTTGATGCCCAAATCGAGGCTCTGACGGCTGCCGGATGTGGGATGGTGCGCCAAGAACAGCGCAGCGGGACCACGCTGGAAGGCCGCCCAGAGTTAAGGACGATACTCGACTTCATCCATCCAGGCGAAACCCTGGTGGTCACACGGATCGACCGGCTGGCGCGGTCGATGCAGGATCTTCAGACTATCGTTGCCAGGTTGAAGGCGAAGGGGGCCCATTTGGCAGCCACCGAACAGCCCGTCGATACGTCAACCGCAGCGGGCAAGGCGTTCTTCGACATGCTTGGTGTCTTTGCTGAGTTCGAGACCAATCTACGACGGGAGCGGCAAGCTGAAGGTATCAAGGCCGCGAAACGAAAAGGGGTCTACCGTGGCCGTCCGCCCAAGATCGACATGGGACAGGTGCAGGCTAAACTTAGTGCAGGCATTTCTCCGACGAAAATTGCTCTCGAGATGGGGATTTCGCGCGGCACTGTCTATAAAGCAAAGGCACAGATGCCGAGAAGCGTAGATGGGCAAAAGCAGTAGCTGCGCCCCTCGCACCGGTCGAGCTGACCCGTGGCGTACGGGCGGCCGGCGCGCTCAATCCACGCTGCGCCTGCGAGCGGCATCTACAGAAGGGCGGACACCGGTCATTCGCTGCGAACCGCGTGGATGACAGGTATGCATAGTGGAGAGCCATTTGCAAAGTTGCCAAAATCTGAAGGGGAGGCAGAAGCTCTTTGCCACATGTGCGGTAGGAAGAGCAGACGCTCGCAGCAACTGCAGCTTTAGGAAATGAGTAGTGCAGCCTTGATCACTTCCCAAACCTCCTCCAAAGATGAGTGAGCGCTCATCGCCGCCTATTGCTTGTGAAGAGCGAAAATGTGAACGAAAGATCACCACTGACGGAAAGGGAGAAAAGGTATTCTGTATGCCGCAGCGAGAGTAGAGGGCATTTCCTTAACAAAATTACCTTAAAAACGAAACGTTCTTGGACCCCCAATAAAAAATGAGAACTTTTGCTTATACGAAAGATAGCTTGGGAAAGCTGATTACTCGCGAAGACAGAGTAGCGTATGGAGTTACAACCGCTCAAGAAGAAGCTGATGCCATTAATCGCCTTCAGTCAAAGCTTCACACCCAAACGCAACCGTTCTCCTTCAAGGTCTTTATGAAGAACGGCCGAACGATGTGCAAGCCTCTAGACATCGAAACGGCTATCCTGGTCAGAAAGGTAAATAAAGATTTCTCTGATCTGACTAAAACAAGGGTTTCAGATCGCGTTGAGACGATTTCTGCCCTAAAGTCCATCTGCTCAGAAGGACTTCCCATGACAATTATTCGCCTCGACATAAAAAAATTTTACCAAAGCGTTGATACTAAAAAGATCCTAGACTGCGCCTGTGGAGGAACTAAGAGCACCTACGCACTACGTAGAAACCTTAAGCACTACGTCAACTGGTCTCGGGATCATGTCAAAGGCGTTCCCACTGGAGTGTCGCTATCCTCGTCGCTAACCGAATATTATTTGATGGAGCATCTTGATAAGGTAGCCACATCTCTTCCAGGGGTTCACTTTTACAGGCGTTATGTCGACGATATTATTATGGTTTGCGGGAATCGACGATCTTCGAACGAATACATTGAAGATCTAACGAAGATACTTCCCGACGAGCTGGAGTTTAATTCCGGACGTGACAAGCGAGATGTGATAAACCTGCACACCCCACAGGATCACGGTGCATTCAACTATCTTGGATATAACTTCTCTATAGGCGCAAAAAATGCCTCCGGCAAGTCTGGCTACAGATCGGTAAGCCTAGACATTGCGCCATCGAAGATTTCCAAAAGGAAAAGTCGCTTTGTTCAGTCATTATTGCAGTTCCTGAAAGATGGGAGCGAAGCAGATCTCCGGAGAAGATTTCTACTCCTGAACAGTGGGTATACCTTTTGGGACTCCAATAGGGGTCGTCAAATGAGCGCCGGGCTATGCAACACTTACTCTGAAATAGATCACCCTTCGAAGGCACTATCCGATCTCAGGAATTTTTACCGCGTCAGCATGCTCAGTAAAAAGTTTCAACTGCACCACAGGCTGAGGCTGTCGCACCTATCCACATCTACTAGACGTTCGATTATTTCACTCGACCTCCAAATGCACGTCCAAAATCGAAAACACTTCAATTTTTCGCCTGAAGAACTTCAACGCTTGTCCAGCTGCTGGAAAAAATGAGTAAGTCAAAGAGTGTTATCATTCAAAAGAATGACTGGAGCCGAGCTCTTCTCAGCGAAACGACGCCTGCAGAAATTCCAGTGCTGATTTCAAATGATGGCTTCTATCTTAACATAAAGTCAAAAGACTTCCCGGAACCATTGTCGGTTCTAAATAAAGCATTTATAGCACCCTCGAAAACCAAACAATTCTCCATCCCATTTAGCTACAAAATCTCAAAAGATGAAAGTACCCTGCGCCGGCTAAGCCTACCCCACCCACGCTCTCAGCTCGAGATTGTGGCGTTCTATGCAAAGTACCACCCCCTTATTCCTCACTATTGTAACCGCGGAAACTTCTCGATTCGGCGCCCACATCAGGTTGCGAGCCACTACTATGTTGAAGGTTATAACGAGGATGCTTTTGCTTACAGATCCCAAATCATCGAGATTCAAGATAGGGACAAGTCTGCAAAGCATGCTGTAAGTATCTTTTCTTATCGCAGCTTTAGGCGACTTCATGAGTTTTTTGACTCGTCAAGATTTTCGAATCTAGAAGTAAAATACTCTAAGATGGCGTCTATAGACGTGAGTAAATGCTTTGACAGCATCTACACGCACTCAATTTCTTGGGCCACGAAGTCCAAAGTGGAAGCCAAAAGCGACACTAACGCAGAAACCTTTGGCGGGTCTTTTGATCGCTTAATGCAGCTTATGAACTACAACGAGACTAACGGCATCATCATCGGCCCCGAAGTGAGCCGAATATTCGCGGAAATTATTCTTGATAGAATCGATGTCGACGTCGAGACAGCATTGAGTCGTGCACGTGATAAGAATAACGTCGAACCCTATCTTAGAGGGAAAGACTACGATGTTTTTAGATATGTGGATAATTTCTACATATTCTACAACAATGATCGAGTCCGAAGGGACATCATTGAGGCCATTGAGCGCGGCCTTGATGAGTACAAAATGAGCCTCAACAAGTCCAAGTCTGAGGTTTCTGACCGACCCTTCTTCACGAAGAAGTCCATGGCAATATCTGAAGCAAAGCAGATCAGAGATAGATTCTTTGACGCGCCTATCGAGACCATATGGATAGATGGAAAACGTATTGCCGGCATACATGCACAGGCGGGTTCTATCCCTCCGCTCAGCGACTTCCCAAACAATCTCCGCCGTGCGTGCTTCATGGCTGGTAGCAATTACTCAAGTGTCACGAGTTTTTTAATTGCCGCCTTAAGATCACGCATACAGCGCGTACTTGAATCCCGAAATGTTTTTGAAAGTCATCTGGTAAAAACTAGCCATCTCCCAGAAGGCGAGGTCCGTCTTGATTATCAATCTAAACTTGCCTCTTACATCTCGGCTACGGTCGATATGTGCATGCACATGTACACTCTTGCACCGTCAGTTCCGAGTTCGCTGGATGTCGCCACGATCCTTCTTGTTTCTGCGGAGACATTGAAGGAGATAGATTTAGATCATTTCCTTCATATGCAGGAGAGACTTCAACTAGCTGTTTCGAAGCTCATGACCTCCTCTGCAATTACGGCGCTTATGGAAAATAACACTGCAGTTCCCATTGAAGTATTAAATATTCTTTGCGCGCTAACTGCCTTCGACTACGATGCAAAACACATTGAGGAACTGGTCTCTATTTCGGTAGGCATCGAGACGTCTTCCAACTACTTCGAATTCATTACAAAGATTTTCGTCCTGAGCAGGATGGCTGGAAGTGAGGAAGCTATATCATCAATCTTCGAGGCTGCAAAATCGAAAATTCTAGGTGACGTGGATTTGCGAATTAATTCCGAAAATCTGCACTTATTTTTAGACTTGCTGTCCTGCCCTCATATTGCTCGCCCAGATCGCAGGGGCCTATATAAGGGCGTCATCAGTAGCTTTAACGAACTAACCAAGAAGGCGGAGAAGCCAGGCCCGTCCCTCCCCAACAAGGCTAGCAATGTAGCTTTAGATGAGATGCTCGAATACATGGAGAAGAATCCGTGGTTCGTCGATTGGGAGAAAATTGATTTGCTACGGCTCATCCAAAAAAAGCGGTTGAGGAGTGGTTACTCTTGATCTACCTCTCCATTCATCGATCTTCCTGTGCTGTCTGCGATGGGGCAACCTGTCAGGCTCCCGACTCCGATGGTGGTACCAATTCGCGTTGCCAGAGGTACGAGGGGGAAGCGGTTTGGCATAAACGGCGCAGCCCTTAGGGTTCGTGTCGTCAACCTCGAAAGGGGTAGCTCGCTAGCGGCTATTGAGGAGCGTATCTAGATGCGTCCTTCTTGTGCAGCGAATGGGCACACACCAAAGGTCGGTGCTGGAACGAGCGATTGTCTGGCTGCCTCGGCGGCCCGGCGATCGCTCTGGAAGGCTCAAGCTTGCCATCGCTCTGCGGTCAGAGAGTTTTGGGTTCGCTAACCTTCAATCAGCGTTGAGCCTTGCCACGATCTGAAACGACACCTGAAGGTCTCGTTCTGGGAAATTCGGGGGAATCCGTTTAGTTTGCGGCAGAACATTCGCTGCGCCCTGCATGAATGTCCTGATCGGGCATGGCTACCATCATCTGCTACGAACGGCAGCAATGGGCCGACCTTACCTCGGCCGATGGCATCGGTGCGCGGTTCGTTCCCAGACAGGTGACGACCGCCGTTCGGCGCAGAATCCACCGCTTACAGATCGTCTAAGGCGGTGGTGTCCGCGGTGATCCCGATCCCCTCACAGACAATCTGCATTCGATCAGAGGGAAACGGTCGCAGGAGACGCGCAGCATCCTCGGCGCTGCCAGCGAGCCAGGTGTCATAATCCTGCTCGTCCAGGATCACCGGCATCCGTGTCGGATGCACTGGCTTGACCAG
Source organism: Paracoccus sp. L-17 (assembly GCF_056857655.1). Classification (NCBI taxonomy): domain Bacteria; kingdom Pseudomonadati; phylum Pseudomonadota; class Alphaproteobacteria; order Rhodobacterales; family Paracoccaceae; genus Paracoccus; species Paracoccus sp. L-17. Next base: position 19,521 of record NZ_JBSXNM010000024.1, on the reverse strand, counting down.
ATCGTTGGCCGTTGTCGTGACCATTGTATGCGTCAGCCAATCGCCGGCGTCACCGTCGATGCCTGGCTGCCCCGCGCGCCAGAGGCCGGCGAAGGCAAAGGGCGGGCGCGCTGCGCTGCCCTTGACCGCGAACCAGAAATCCGTCGCCGGGTTCCTGCCCTTGGCCTCGCGGAAGGCCGAGCCCGGAATCAGGCAGCGTCGATTGAGAAAACTGTCCTTCCATAGCCCAGACGACCGCAGCTTGTCGTCACGGGCATTGTTCCAGGCCGCGGGCTGGATCGGCTTGCCGGTCTTCTTGCTCACCTGTGGCGTCAGGAATCCCCAATGCATCTCTACCAGCTCGCGCCGGCCGTCTGTGCCAAGGCGGACAACGGGGGCCTCGTATTTCGGCCAGATGGCTGTCTGGCCCCGATAGTTGCCGAGATGATCGTGCTCGCCCATCACCTCGAAGATCTCGCGCATCACCGCCTGTGACGTGGTATTCGCATAAAGATTGCACATGCTCGCCCCCAGCGTTTTAGCCCTGCATCCCACCATACGCCGCCGCGATCTGCGCGGAAATGCGGGCCAGCTCCGTGATCCGTCGCGGTGCCGGCTCAAACCGGCTGGCCACGATCCAGGCCTCCCGCAACATGCGCCCCTTCGGGTGACGTTCGCACAGCACATCGACCGCGGCGATGACCTCGCGCGACAGCGGATCACGCCGCGCCGCGCCGGCGGCCGCGGCGTCGAGCGTCGCGATGGCCGCGGCCTGGGCCTCGCGCCCTGCGATCTGTTCCGACCAGGCGCCGCCGAAGGCGACATTGCGAAGCTGACCGGACCTGTCCATTTTGCCCCCTTGCTGAATGAGAACAAACATAGAACATAAGGGGCGCCCTGCCCATCCGCGACATCTGGTGTCATGTCCTCCTTCCGCGTCCTCTATCTCGATATGAACAGCTTTTTCGCGAGCGTCGAGCAGCAGCTCGATCCCGCGCTGCGCGGCCGGCCCGTAGCGATCACCGCCGTCGATTCGGACAGCGGCGCCTGCGTCGCCGCGTCCTACGAGGCGAAAGCCCATGGTGTCAAAACCGGCACCCATGTCCGGGATGCGCGGCGCCTTTGCCCCGGCATCATCCTGCGCCCCTCGCGCCATCGCCTCTATGTCCGCTTCAACCTGGCCGTCGCCGATGTTCTGGACCGCCATGCCGAACTGACCCATATCCGCAGCGTCGATGAGTTCCAGCTGGCCCTGTCCGGCGAGGCTCGGACCCTCGTCGGCGCCGTCGATCTGGTCGCACGCCTCAAGGCTGCCGTCGCCGCCGAGGTCGGCGACTGCCTGCGCTTCTCGGCCGGGATCGGGCCAAATCATCTCCTCGCCAAGATCGCGGGCAAGCTGGAGAAGCCGGACGGATGCCAATGGCTTGGGCCGGAGAACATGCCAGAGGCCATCGCCCACCTGTCCCTGGACGATCTGCCGGGTATTTCCACCGCCATCAAGGCGCGGCTCTTTCGCGCCCGCGTCTTCGATGTTCCGGGCCTATTCAGGCTCGATCCGCGGCACGCCCGGCTGATCTGGCGATCCGTCGAGGGCGAGCGGTTCGTGCGGATGCTCCAGGGCATGGAGATCCCCCTGATCGCCACCGAGCGCGGCGGATTCGGCAACAGCAAGGTGCTGTCGCCCGAATACCGCGATCCGCGCCGTGCCTACCTGGTCGGCCGCTGGCTGGTCGAAAAGGCGACCGCGCGGCTGCGCCGCGACGGTCGCGTCGCCGGGCGCTTCAGCCTGTCGGTCAGTTTCATGGCCGGCGGGGTCTGGTCCCGGAACGTCAGCTGCTTTCCGACACAGGATACCGCGATCTTCCTGCGGCTTCACCGCGCCCTGTGGGTGCGCCTCTGGCGCAGCGCACGACCGGGCGCGGTCATCAGCATCAGCGTGCATCTTGGCGATGTGGGCTTGCTGCTGGACCGGCGCGGGGATCTGTTGATGCCACTCGCCCCGGCCGAGCTGACCCGTGGCGAGAAGGTCTCGCGCGCGCTCGATCAGATCAACGCCCGCCACGGCGACGGTGCGATCCGCTTCGGCCTCAACACGCCCCATCCGGGATTCTTCGAGAGGGGGTAGCCTCGGCGGCATCCGCATGGCGATCCAGGTGGCCGAACTGGCGCGTGCTGGCATGACCCCAGACTGGATGCCGGGCGTCGTCCCACGCTGTGTCCCGATGGAAATCAAGAACAACCAGCATGGTGAGCGGGCGACGACCATCATCGTCGGCATCGAGCGGGTAAAAACACGCGGGAAGTGGCGAACGGTCGAGGTGCTGGCTTGCCCGGTCACCTGGCGGCCGCATCCCGAACAGATCGCATCCGCCCGGCGCGGCTATGACGACTGGTGGCAAGCGCTGGACTGGGTGCGCGATGGACTTCTGGCCGGTCGCATGCTGCGCGAGGTCGAGGTCACTTCGGCGATGCCGAAGGTGCGGCCGTGGCAGCTTCGATGCAGCTGAAAGCCCTTGAAACACGCTTAAAGTCTGGATTTCAGCTTCCGGCTGAAATACGGTCCTGAAAAGTAGTCCGGGGACAGATTTACCAATGGCATCAATAGACAACGGCTCTGACCTCGGCATTGAATCCAGCCTCTTCAAAACCGCCGACAAGCTCCGTGGTAATATGGAGCCGTCCGATTACAAGCACGTCGCTTTGGGCCTGATCTTTCTCAAGCATATCTCGGACGGGTTTGAACTGAAGCGCCAAGCGCTGTTGGCCGAATACCCCGAGGATGCAGAAGACCCCGACGCCTACCTCGCGGAAAATGTGTTCTGGGTTCCCACCGACGCCCGATGGTCGCATCTGCAAGCCAGCGCCAAGCAGCCCACTATCGGCAGGCTGATTGACGAGGCGATGATCGCTATCGAGAAGGTCAACCCCTCGCTGAAGGGCGTTCTGCCAAAGGACTACGGCCGACCCGCCCTCAATGCCGTCATGCTGGGCGAACTCATCGACCTTATCTCAGGCATCGCGCTGGGCGAGGGCAAAGACAAGGCGCGCGACCTCTTGGGCCGCGTCTACGAATATTTCCTCGGCCAGTTCGCGGGCAGCGAGGGCAAGCGCGGCGGCGAGTTTTACACCCCCCGATCAGTCGTCCGCACCATGGTCGAGATGCTGGAACCCTACAAAGGCCGCGTCTATGACCCCTGCTGCGGATCGGGCGGCATGTTCGTGCAGTCCGAGAAGTTCGTCGAGGCGCACGGCGGCCGTCTGGGCGACATCGCCATCTACGGGCAGGAGTCGAACTACACCACCTGGCGGCTGTGCAAGATGAACCTCGCCGTGCGCGGGATCGATGCCGACATCAAGTGGAACTCCGAGGGCACCTTCCACAAGAACGAACTGCCCGACCTGCGCGCCGACGTCATCCTGGCCAACCCGCCCTTCAACATCTCGGACTGGGGCGGCGAACGGCTGCGCGAGGATGGGCGCTGGAAGTATGGCATCCCGCCCGCGGGCAACGCCAACTTCGCCTGGTTGCAGCACATCCTGCACCACCTGTCGCCCACCGGCACGGCGGGGGTGGTGCTGGCCAATGGCTCCATGTCCTCCACCCAGTCGGGCGAGGGCGAGATGCGCCGCGCGATGATCGAGGGCGAGGTCGTGGACTGCATGATCGCCCTGCCGGGGCAGTTGTTCTATTCCACCCAGATCCCGGCCTGCCTGTGGTTTCTGGCGAAGGACAAGTCGAACGGCATCGCGCGCGACCGCAAGCTGCGTGACCGGCGCGGCGAGGTGCTGTTCATCGACGCCCGAAAGCTGGGCTTCATGGTGGACCGCACTCGGAAAGAGTTTGCCGACGCCGACATCGCCCAGATCGCCGAGACTTACCACGCTTGGCGGCTGGGTGAGGGCTATGCCGACGTGCCCGGCTTCTGCAAATCGGCAAGCATCGAGGAGATCCGGTCCCACGGCCACGTCCTGACCCCGGGCCGCTATGTGGGGGCCGAGGCGGCGGAGGAGGACGAAACGCCCTTTGCTGAACGGTTCAGTGCCTTGCAGGAACAGTTGGAGGCGCAGTTCGCCGAGGCCGAGGAATTGACGGCGACCATCCGGGCGCGGCTCGCGGGGGTTGGGGTGTGAGGGGTAGCGGTGTTTCTGTCCGACTTGGCGAAGTGACGGAAATCCTGACGGGGTTTCCCTTCAAGAGCAACGACTATTCAGATGATCCCTCCGACCCGAAGTTGCTTCGCGGTGACAACATCGCACAAGGTCGCGTGCGCTGGGACGGGGTCAAGAGATGGCCGCAGGCGCGAACAGCAGAAGTCGCGAACTATTGGCTCAAGGAAGGCGACGTAATCCTTGCGATGGACCGCCCGTGGATTGAGGCAGGTCTTAAATTTTGCGCCATCCAGGCCGACGATTTGCCTTGCCTATTGGTTCAACGGGTCGCGCGGCTACGCGGATCAAATGGACTTGATAACGGATTTCTGCGGTATCTGATCGGCAGCCAGGCTTTCACTGACCATGTTCTGGCGGTCCAAACAGGGACAGCGGTCCCTCACATCAGCAGCAAGCAAATTCAAGGCTTCCGTTTCGAGTTGCCCCCACTCTCTCAACAATGCGCGATTGCCGCCACCCTCGGGGCGCTGGATGACAAGATCGAGTTGAACCGGAAGATGAACGCCACGCTGGAGGCCATGGCGCGGGCGCTGTTCCGCGACTGGTTCGTCGATTTCGGCCCCACCCGCGCCAAGATGGAAGCCCGCGCCCCCTACCTCTCCCCCGACCTCTGGTCCCTCTTCCCCGACCGGCTGGACGAAGAGGGCAAGCCGGAGGGATGGGAGGAGAAGCCACTCGACGAAATCGCCGACTTCCTGAATGGGCTTGCCCTGCAGAAGTTCCCAGGCGAGGGTCAGGCCAACAGCCTTCCGGTCATCAAGATTGCCGAACTCCGAAACGGTATCACAGCCAACTCCAATCGCGCCTCACGCAAGGTTCCCTTGCAGTATGTGATCAAGGACGGCGACTTCCTGTTTTCATGGTCGGGCAGCTTGCTCGCGAAGTTCTGGACCGGTGGCGAGGGCGCGCTGAACCAGCACCTCTTCAAGGTCACCTCCGACCGTTACCCGGCGTGGTTCTTCAGCGAGTGGGTGCAGCATCACCTCGAAGAGTTCCAGATCATCGCGGCCTCGAAGGCAACCACGATGGGCCACATCCAGCGAGGCCACCTGAAAGCCGCCATGACGATATGCCCCCCGGACAATATCATCCCTAGGCTTGGCGAGGTCGTCGCACCCCTGATCGACAGGATCGTCCGAAATGAACTTGAATCCCGCACCCTCGCCCAGACCCGCGACCTCCTCCTCCCGCGCCTGATGTCGGAGGAGTTGCGGGTGGCCGATCTTGCCTCATTCGATCAGGAGGCCGTCGCATGAAGCTGCCAGTGCGCACCAAGAACGCCATGCTGCTCGGTAACGGCCTGATCGCCCATGTCCGCACAGTGCAGGAGTACCGGAAAAAGCACGGCAAGCTGCCCCAACGGCCCTACCTGACCTACACCCAGCTGGTCGAGCAAACCGGCGCGAAACTCGCCATGGTCGGCATCGGCAATTTCCTCGACGAGGTGATGTCGGCCATTCACGCGCCCGATGTCCCCGAAGCGCTGCGGGGCCTGACCCTGTTCGTGACCGACAAGACCGGCTTTATCGCGTATGGCACCGGCAAACACGACTGGCGCGGCATCGATGCCAAGAACGCCCCAGCATACCGCAAGGCTGTGCTGGACCAGGACTGGACGGACGTGGCGTTCATTTCGGCTGATGGCGAGGTCTGAAATTGCGGACCTTGCTTCACACATTCCTGGAGCTCGGGGACGCGGTATCGCGGAACTTGGCCTTCGCACATGCCAATGACGGCAAGATAAGCTATGGCGAAGAGACCGTAACAGAAACCAATCTGCTGGAAATTCTGCGTTGGCACTCCGACCGCGGTACGCAATTGACCGCTATCTCAAAAGGTCAGGAAGCCAAGATCGGAGCCGATTGGGAATGGGTTGTTGTCGGGCGGAAATACAGTCTTTTCATGCGTGTGCAGGCCAAGCGCACGAAGAAAAACGACAGCTTGACGATCAAGCACAAAGTCGGCAAAGCACCCAATGTTCAAGAGCAGATCGACGTTCTAATAAACAATTGCCCTGCGGCAAAACCCGGCGAAGTAACTTGGAGGCCGGTATATTGCTTCTATTCGAAGAATTCCGAGCGAAAGCGGTGGAAGTCCCCTGGAGGAACAGCCCCTTGGCGCTCCTATGAATATGGGTGCCTCATTGCAGACGCGACAGATATTAAGAAGAAGACCGGCATCAAGAAAATTCAGGATGTCGAAGACGTATCGCTTCCATGGCATATTTTCTTTGCGCCGTTAGGTTTCAAGACGCGGTACCTTTTTGCGGAATGGGCCGAAGGTAATGACGGCATATTGGGCTTCTTGATGTCAGAAGATTTCGTGGCTGTATCGCCGGACGAGGGGATGATGGCGAAGACTTCGATGCCGATAAAATGCCAACAAATGGCTTTCCAACTATCGAACAACTGAACGGCGAGATGGCAATCGACAAGGACATAGTCGGCATCAGAGAAACTAACCCTGAGGAGCTAGAGCGCGTTCGCACTCGGGATCGTCGGGACGGAGTTGATGCTCCTCGGTTCCTGATCATCGATGTAAAAGATGAACCGAGCAGGAGGCGCTGATGACCACCTTGTCAGAAGCCGAAGTTGAAGCCGTCCTCCTCGATCACCTCGCAGCGCTGGGCTACACCTGCATAAATGACGCTGTGTCTGGCCCCGATGGGCGCATTCCGGAGCGAGAGGCCTATTCAGACACGTTCCTGCCCGGTCGCCTCCGCGACGCAATCACCCGCTTGAACCCACAGATCCCAGAAGACGCCCGCGAGGATGCGTTGCGAAAGCTGCTGGGCATCGAGCGTCCATCCTTGATCGAGGAAAACCGCCGCCTGCACCGGGCTATGGTTGAGGGCGTGCCAGTGGAATTTCGGGCAGAAGATGGCTCGATTTGCGGTGATGCGGTGCGGCTGGTAGACCTTGAAGATCGGCTGAACGACTGGGTGGCCATCACGCAGTTCACGGTGATCGAAAACGGCAACAACCGCCGACCGGATGTAGTGGTGTTCCTGAACGGCCTGCCGGTCGGCGTAATCGAGGTGAAGAAGCCAGGGGCAGAGAATGCCACGCTCGGCGCGGCCTTTAACCAGTTGCAGACCTACAAGGCGCAGATCCCGTCGCTTTTCCGCGCCAATGCAGTCCTGGTTACAACAGACGGGGTAAAAGCGCGCATCGGCTCGCTGACAGCCGATCTGGAACGCTTCATGCCTTGGCGGACGACGGATGGCACCGACGTAGCCCCCAAGGGCGCTCCTGAAATGTCCGTGCTGATCGACGGAGTCTTCGCGCGGCCGCGCCTCTTGTCGCTGATGCAGGATTTCACGGTCTTTGGCGACACGCCCGGCGGCATCGCCAAGATCATCGCGGGCTATCACCAGTTCCACGCAGTAAAACGGGCCGTGGCCAGCACGGTGGAAGCCAGCCGCTCTGGGGGCGACCGTAAGGTTGGGGTAATCTGGCACACTCAGGGATCGGGGAAGAGCCTCCTTATGGCCTTCTATGCCGGACAGCTGGTGCGCGAACCGGCAATGAAAAATCCGACCGTTGTCGTCATCACCGACCGCAACGACCTTGACGACCAGCTCTTCGGCACCTTCTCTATGTGCCGCGACCTGATCCGCCAGACGCCAGTTCAGGCCGACAGCCGCGAGGACCTGCAGAAGGCGCTGTCGCGCGCCTCGGGTGGGGTGGTTTTCACCACTATTCAGAAGTTCGCCCCAGAGAAGGGTGAAGCATATCCTCTGCTGACTGATCGCCGCAACGTAGTGGTGATCGCCGACGAGGCGCACCGCAGCCAATACGGGTTCAAAGCACGTATCGAAAAGACGGGCGAGATCGCCTATGGCTTTGCAAAGCACCTGCGCGATGCGCTGCCCAACGCGTCTTTCATCGGCTTCACCGGCACCCCAATCGAGCAGGACGATGTGAACACGCCAGCCGTGTTCGGCCACTACATCGACGTCTACGACATCAGCCGTGCCGTCGAGGACGGGGCGACGGTGCCGATCTACTATGAAAGTCGGTTGGCACGCATCGAACTGCCTGAGGCGGAAAAGCCTAAGGTCGATGCCGAGATCGAGGAGCTGACCGAAGACGAGGCGGTCAGCGAACAGGAACGGCTTAAGCGCAAGTGGTCCACTGTCGAGGCGCTGGTCGGAGCTGAAAAGCGACTGCAAATGGTTGCCGAAGACCTCGTCGCCCATTTTGAGGCGCGGGTGCAGGCGATGGATGGCAAGGCCATGGTGGTCTGCATGAGCCGCCGCATCTGCGTGGACCTCTATAACCAGATCGTGGCGCTGCGCCCCGATTGGCATTCCGACGACGATGGTGCCGGGCTGGTGAAGATCGTCATGACCGGCTCCGCCTCGGATCCGGAAGCCTGGCAGCCGCATATCGGCGGCAAGGCGCGGCGTGACCTGCTCGCCAAGCGTGCGAAGGATCCGAAAGACCCGCTCAAGCTGGTGATTGTGCGGGACATGTGGCTGACCGGCTTCGACAGCCCCTCGATGCACACCATGTACATCGACAAGCCGATGCGCGGGCACGGTCTGATGCAGGCCATCGCGCGGGTGAACCGGGTGTTTCGCGACAAGCCAGCAGGGCTGATCGTCGACTACATTGGCATCGCCCAGAACCTGAAATCCGCGCTGGGCCAGTATTCCAAATCGGACCAGGAGCAAGCTGGCATCGACGAGGCCGAAGCCGTCGCTGCCCTTCTGGAACGGCTGGATATCGTGCGCGCCATGTATCATGGATTCGACTATTCCAAAGGGCTGACCGGCACACCGCATCAGCGCCTTGTCGCGTTGGCCGAGGCATTGGATTGGATCCTTGCAAAACAGGACGAGGCTGCCCAAAGGGAAACGGACAAGGAGGCCAAGAAGGCGGCGCACCGGCGGTATCAGGATGCTGTGCTTGGGTTGTCGAAGGCATTTGCGCTTTGCTCGGCAAGCGATGCTGCCCGAGAAGTTCGGGATGAGGTCGGGTTTTTCCAGACCGTGCGCGCCGCAATGATCAAGGCTGCCGACACATCGGGTCGGTCTGCGGCGGACAGGGATCTTGCGATCCGCCAGATCGTGAATGGCGCTGTGGCCTCGACCGAAATCGTCGACATCCTGTCAGCGGCCGGGCTGTCGTCACCGGACATTTCCATTCTGTCGGACGATTTCCTGGCCGAAGTCGGGCAGATGGAGAAAAAGAACCTCGCCCTAGAAGCCCTGAAAAAGCTGCTGAACGACGAAATCAGGTCGCGCAGCAAATCGAACGTGATCGAAACACGGAAGTTCTCCGAACGGCTTGAAGAGGCAATCTCGCGCTACCACACCAACGCTATCAGCATCGTCGAGGTACTTCAGGAACTGATCGCATTGGCCAAAGAAGTCCGCGAGGCCAGAAACCGTGGCGAGGAAACCGGCCTGACGCCCGAGGAAATCGCTTTCTATGATGCACTTGCCGACAACCAGAGCGCAGTAGACATTCTAGGCAATGATCAGCTGAAGATCATCGCACACGAATTGCTGAATGGCCTGAAGGCGAACGTTAGCATTGACTGGGCCCACCGGGACAGCGCCCGAGCACGATTGCGCGTTCTCGTAAAGCGCATCCTGCGGAAGCACGGCTATCCGCCAGATTTAGAAGAGGCGGCCGTACGGGGCGTGCTCGCTCAGGCGGAGGCGATGCTATCGGAATTTTCGAGGTAAGATGAACCCATTGTGCGATTGGGGAAAACTGACCCGTAATCGAAGCTATTGAAAGTCTCAGAAGGTCGGCTGCATGAAATTCAAACCACGCAACCTTCGCGCAATCGCCGATATGGTCATTGGGGATGCCGAGCATTTTCCTCGACGGTCCAGTTTTTTCATCACCAAGTTTTTCGAAGAGTGCGATCTCGACTTCGTTCACGATGGCACCACACGTGCGATCTGGGCCTCTCAGCGCCTTGAAGAGCTATTGGAAGAACCCCAACCCGCCGCCTTTCAGCTGCCAACGCGCTTTGTCGTTTTGCTCCGGACGCTAATGGACCCCCGAGAGGCAGAGGACGGTGACCTTGATCGAGGTAAGGCGTTGGCATTGCTGAACGAGCCTCTGACAAGGGAGGGCTATGAAGCATACTATGACGAGGATCGGACGCTGCAGATTCGCCACGTTGGTAGCAAGACAGTGTCAACGGCGACCAATCCCCATCGCCCCTTAACCCCCAAAGAAACAGAGCGTAAGAGGCAGTTGAACGCTTATCTCGATGCCTGCAGCGAAGACGGGCTGATCGAAGAAATCCTTTTGCCTCTGTTCCGGCAGCTTGGCTTCCACCGCCTTACGGCCGCTGGTCACGCCGACAAGGCCCTAGAATATGGCAAGGACGTCTGGATGCGCTTTGTTCTGCCCACCCAGCACGTCCTATACTTTGGCATTCAGGCAAAAAAGGGAAAGCTTGACTCAGCCGGGATGACGAAAGGATCAAATGCCAATATCGCCGAGATTTATCAGCAGGTCTTGATGATGCTGGGGCATGAGATTTTCGATCCGGAAACGAGCAAGAGAGCCCTTGTCGACCATGCCTTTATCGTTGCCGGTGGAATCATCACCAAGCAAGCGCGCAATTGGTTGGGAGGAAAGCTCGACGCCTCAAAGCGCAGCCAGATAATGTTCATGGACCGTGAAGACATCCTGAATCTTTATGTGACCTACAATATACCCCTTCCAGCGAACGCCCTGCCAAAGCTTGACCCGCTGCCGGATGAGATTCCGTTCTAATCGGGTTATCGGTCAACGGCCCCGTTTGGGCTGACCCCCCCCTTCCAATGGTTCCTCCCCGGCCCCGAACGTATGCGGGGGGGCGCAGCGCGGCATTTCGCTAGCGACAGGCAGTTTCACCGGGGAAGCCAGGCGGAATCCACCTGCCGTATGATCTTGGAAAAAGCGACTCGTTTTCAAAGGCTTGCGGAATCACGATCTTGGCGCGCTGGATTCTTTGCGGAATCCAGGGAATCCAGTTTGCCATAGAGTGATTGCGGGAAGCAGCGTTACGGCGTCGCCCTTCGGGCCGCGCCCCCGGTTCCGGCCTCATGGCCTCCACCCGAGCTGATCGGGTCGCTGCGCGCGGCTGCGGCATCCGGCTGAATGTCTCGTGCCGAGCCATCCCCCCGAACGCCGGTCCTGCGCGCCCTGCCCCGACGATCTCGCCCCTCGCGGGCGGGACCGCTGACGCAGGCGCAAGGCGCTGAGCGAGACAGCATGGATCGAGCGAAGCGCCGGGAGGCGATCCACCCAGAACGAATTACGCGAAACGCGAAACGGGATTTGGCGGGCGGCGCGATCCGCTGATGGCGGATAGCAAACGGCGGATTGCTATCGGCGGATGGCAATCGGCAGCCTGGGGTGACGGGCAGTAGGACAGACGCGGCCCGCGCGAGGGCGCGGGCCATGATGGGCTGTTGCCGTGCCGGTGGATCGACGCAGGCTGCGCCCGCGCTCACCCCCGCCCCGACGATGTTTCCCTTTCCCTTTGTCCGCCACGCATCCCTGCGTCTGACGGTCAATGGCCAAGCGCCGCGCGTGCCGCGCGTCGTCGTCCGGGCGGGCCGTGTCCTCGGCTGCGCCTGCGGGCCGCACCACCCCGCCCTCCCGAGCCTTGACAGTCAGCCCCAGGGCCGCGGGCAGGGCTGCGCCCTCCCCGCTTTGCCGTCCGAAAGGCATGGGGCCTTTCGACGACACGCAGAGAGGTCTCGCCCATCGGCGGAAAGCAGGCGCCAAGCCCCGCACCGCCCGTCGCAAGAGAAGGACGATGCCCATGCTGGCCGAAGACAACTTTGCCGTGGATTTCAGCTGCACCACCTGCGGGACGATCATCAATGCCCTGACCTGCCCGAGCCATTGCCCGCAATGCCACGCCGCCGCGCCCGATCACGGTTTCCCGACCGCCGAGGCCGTGAAGATCGCGGAACAGAACGACCGTTTTCGCGCGGGGCTGCTGACCGGGACCGCAAGCGATCTGCGCGGCCAGGTTGTCGTGACCTCTGCCGTCAATGGCATGGGGAGGGATTTCCTGACTGCCGCGCTGATGGCGGTGGCCGGGGACAGCACGTTCACCCCGGACAATGACCCTTACGGCGATCATGGTTTCGGCACCGTCACCGTGCTGACCGTCAAGCTGTTCTGGAAGATCGACCTTTACGACGAGGAACTGGTTTACGGCTCGCCCGCACCGGCCAACCCCGCCGTCACCCGGCGCGTCCTGACCATCATGTTCCCCTCCGATTACTAATCCGTGATCCCGGCCCGCGTCATGCTCCCGGCGGGCCGGTCAACTGCCAAGGCAACCGGAAAGGAGGTGAGAACAACGAACCAATGGCTTGAACAGCGCATCGCGGAAGCGTGGGCGCTTATCAGGAAGGGCGGTCACTCCGCCAAGATCGGCCACGCCTTCCTGAACCAGCACGGGGTCATGTGACCCCCTCGCCTCACCCGATCACGGGTGGGGCACCGATAACACGAAACCACAGTCGCAAACAAGGAAAAGACCCATGAAACAAGGTGCCATCACCACCGCCCCGATCCAGTATTTCCCGCTGGACGCGCTCTATCTCTCGGACATGAACCCCCGTCAGGACGTTGATGCCGACCGCATCGACCAACTGGCCGACAGCATCGTGGCCGTGGGCCTGTTGCAGAACCTTGCGGGGCTTGCCGACGAGGCCGGAAAGGTCGGGATCGTCGCGGGCGGTCGCCGTCTGCGCGCCCTGATCCGGGCCTTCGAGAAACATGCCGATCTGCTGGACCGCCGCCCGGAACTGGCCGAAATCCCGGTCCGTCTGGCCCCCGACGCGGCCACCGCGCGGGCATGGGCCAGCGTCGAGAACGCGGCCCGCGAGGATTTGCACCCCGCCGATGAAATCCGCGCCTATGGCCGGATGGCCGACACCGGCAGCGATGTGCCGACCATCGCCCGCGTCTTCGCCGTGACCGAATCCCATGTTTACCGCCGCCTTGCGCTGGCCGCCCTGCCCGCCCCGATCCTCGATGCGCTGAAAGCGGGCGAAATCACCCTTGAGGCCGCGAAATGCTTCACCGTGGCCCAGGACGAAGCCCTTGCGCTCGATATTCTGGACCGCGTGCGCGGGCAGGACGTGTCGGCCCACCGCCTGAAACAGCTTCTGCAACCCGAGGCGATCCGCGACACCGACCGCCGCGCCGTCTATGTCGGGCTTGCCGCCTATGAAGGCGCAGGCGGCCCCATCACCCGCGATCTGTTCGCCAACGAGGTGTTTCTGGGCGATGGCGCGCTGCTGGACCGGCTCTTTGCCGAAAAGCTGGCGATGGACGCCGAGGCCATCGGCCATGGCTGGACATGGGTCGAGACCAGCCCGGAGTCGTGGATCAGCTATGATGTGACCTCGAAGCTGGACCGCATTTACCGGATCGAGGGCGAACTGTCCGAGGAACAGGCCGAGCGTTTCGACGAATTGTCGGAACTGGCCGAGGCCGAGGCGCTGGACGCGGACGGACAGGCCGAACTCGATGCGCTGGACGCCATCGCGCAAGGCGATTTCACCGATGCGCAGCGCGACCATGCCGGGCTGTTCATCTTCGTGGACAGTCGCGGGCAACTGACCGTGCAGGCCGCCTATGTCCGGGCCGAGGACCGCGAGGCCGCGATTGCGGCGGAGGTGCTGACCGGACACGCCGCGCGGAGCCGCGACGGCAGCACCGCCGATGCCGCCCCAAAATCGCCCATCAGCAACGCGCTGCGCGACGATCTGGGCCGGGTGGCGCAGGGCGCGCGGCAGAATGCGGCGCTGCGCGATCCCGAACTGCTGATCGACCTGCTGGCCTATCAGTTGAGCCACGGCCTTGCCTGGCGCAAGCCGTTCGGGCTTGCGACAGAGGACGTGCCGAACTGGCCGACCACCGAGGCCGAGGGATATGCGCTGGACGACCGCCTGACCGCCAACCCGCCGCGCGACATGTATGGAAAGGACCTTGCCAAATCCTTCCGCGCCTTCCGTGCCAAGGGGGCCGGGCATGTTCGGGGCGAACTGGTGCGGATGCTGGCCGCGCATTACCGGGGCGGGTCCGATGAACTGGCCGCGCTGATCGACAAGGAAACGAAGCCCGCGATCCGCGACGTGTGGACGCCCACCGCCGCGAACTTCTTTTCCCGCGTCGGAGGCCCTTACCTCAACGACCTGTGGCGCGATCTGCTGGACCTCGCCGCCGATCACCCCACCGCCACCAGCTTCGCCAAGCTGAAAAAGGGCGAGAAGGCGGCAAAGCTGGAAACCCTGTTCAGCGATGCCGACACCCGCAAGGCGCTCGGGATCACCGAGGCGCAGGAGGCCCGCATCGCGGCATGGCTGCCCGAGGGCATGGCCTGATAACAGCGGGGCGTGCGGTTATCGCGCGCCCCGATCCCTGCAACCCGGATTGAGAAAGGACAGCACAGATGGATTATGCACGGGAGAAATCATGGCACGGTCTTTCCTGCACCTGCGGCGGGGGCTACCGCGTCGGCCATGCCATCGGCTGCGAATATTCCACGGCGGCGGACAACCTCACTCAGCTCGAGTCTGATCTGGCGCGCGCCGTGACCCACGGCGATCATGCGGAAGCCGCCGATCTGCGCCGCATCAGGGCAGCGATCGAGGTTGTCGCCGCACGATCCGCCACGACAGGCTGACCCATGCGCTTCCTCAGATCGCCCCGTCACCCGTTCACCGACACCGCCCGCAAGCGGGCCGCGCTGGCCCGCAGACAGAAAGCCGACCGGGACGCCCTGCCGCTCTTCGCCGCCGAGATCGCGGCCCGTCAGAAAAGCCCCGATGATGTGATGCAGGCGCGCGCGAATGCCTGGGCCGCGCACGAGGCCCGCAGCCGCCAGCGTCGCGCCGATCAGTGGCGGCGTGCCCGCCGCCTGATCGACGCCATGCCACCACGGCAGCGGCGCAGGGTCCGGGCGGCGTGGGACGGCGCACCCTATCCCGCCGATCCGGTCTATCTGCTGGATTTCCTGCACAGCCTTGAGGCCGGGCGGATCGCCCTCGATGCCCTGCCCTTCACCCTGCGACGCGTGAACCCGCGCGGTCTCGCGATCGCCTGAAAAACGGCGGCGGGAGTCACCCGCCGCCAGTCCAACAGGGAAGTTTGTTCAATATGTCTGACTGCACGACACATCGCCATCCTGTTTTTGCCGTCCCCTGTCCGACCTGTCAGGCGAGTGTCGGCGCATGGTGCTGCCGCCCGCGCGGACGCTATCGCGACTGAGCCTTACGCTTTCCTTCTGCGACGAAGGTTGACTGGCCCCGCCTCGTGCGGGGTTCTTTTTGTGACGAGGCAGGAATTGCCCTGTCCTGCCCTCGGCAGAACGCCGGGAGACAGGACAGGCCCGGCGCTTCGCGCCGAGCCGCGCCCTGGCGCGGCAGCGACAGCCAACCGGCGCAACAATCGTGCCTGGCTGTTAACCCGGCCGAGCCTCGGCCGGGGCCAGGCCGCACCACCCCACACGGTCTCTGGAGTCTCCCACACGGGTCAAGGACGGCGCCGCGCCGAAGGGGCGCGGCTTGCAAGCGCCTGTGCCGGGCGTCCCTGACCTCGCGTGTCCGATACCGCCGACCGCGCAGGGCGGGCGATATGCCTTCTCCGAGACGCGGCAATCACCTATATTGACACCAAGGAGCTATACACATGACCGACGCTGAAGCCCGCAAGTTCGATACCGAGATCGCACAGCTTGCCGCCAACACGGCTAAGCTGAATGCCGAAACCGCCAAGCTTCTGGCAGAGACCAGAAAGCTCACCACGGAAGCGCGGTGGTACCTGCTCGTCGTCGGATCCGGCGCGACACTCGCAATTGTCGCTATTGCCAAGCTGTTCTTCTGACAATCCTGCGGCCCCTTCGGGGGCCGCTTTGCTATGTGCCGAAGCTGGGGCGCGCTGGATAACATAGGGCGGCTGACGCCGCCCTTCCCTGCCTTAGCCCGACTTGCAGCAAACAACCAACCGGACCAGTGCGGACGTTCATCCAGAAAGCAGCGAATGCCGGCGCCGAGCCCTTTTTTCCATTTGTTTTGCGATGCAGCAAAGGTCTGTTCTGGAGCTTGACGGTTGCGAAACCCGAGTTTAGACAGGGGGTTCAGGGGTCCGCAAGAACCCCGTGAGGCGCCAGCCCAATCTTGCATCCTTCCAACCTGTTTAAGGAGGATGCTTAATGGCGTCATACAATGAAATCCCCGTATCGACATTGGCCCGCTTGGTGGGCACACCTGATTGTCCCGTACTGCTTGATGTGCGCATTGATGAAGACTTCGATGCGGACCCGCACCTGATCCCTGGCGCGGTGCGTCAACCATTTCTTGACGTGATTAAACTTGCCCACGATCTCACGGGCCGTCCGGTCGTTGTCTACTGCCAGAAGGGCCTGAAAATCAGCCAGGGTGCCGCCGCGTTGTTGCGATCAGCCGGTGCGAAGGCGGAAGTCCTCGAAGGTGGGCAATTCGCCTGGAGAGATGCCGGGCTTCCGATGGTCCTTGCGGAAAAGCTGCCGCCACTAGATGCCAGCGGACGCACAGTCTGGGTTACACGTCACAGGCCAAAGATCGACAGGATTGCCTGTCCCTGGCTTATTCGCCGGTTTGTCGACCCGAATGCCCAAATACTGTTTGTCGCCGCATCGCAGGTTGCCAGTGTCGCAGAGCGTTTCAATGCGACGCCCTTCGACATTGAAGACGTTTTCTGGAGCCACCGCGACGAAAAATGCACGTTCGACACGATGATTGAAGAGTTCGGCATCAGTCATGATGCGCTTGAGAGATTGGCCGTAATCGTGCGTGGTGCCGACACCAACAGGCATGATCTGGCACCCGAAGCGGCGGGACTTTTGGCCGCCTCACTGGGTCTGTCTCGAATGTATCGTGACGATCTGGAACAGCTCGAAGCTGGCATGCTGCTTTACGACGCATTCTATCGGTGGGCGCGCGATGCCACGGATGAAGGGCATGCCTGGCCCGCTGCATTGACGAAGGCGTAGGTTATGAGTGGTTCCAGTGACGTCCTGATGGACAAAACCCCGACGCTCGCGGAGGCGACACGGGTTTGGTGGAAGATCGGCATCCTGTCGTTTGGCGGTCCCGCCGCCCAGATCGCGCTCACGCACAAGGAGGTCGTCGAAAACCGCAGCTGGCTCTCTGAGCAGCAGTTCCTGAATGCGCTGAGCTTTTGCATGCTCTTGCCCGGCCCCGAGGCGATGCAGTTGGCTACCTATGCCGGGTGGCGGCTGCATGGCACGCTCGGCGGCTTGATCGCCGGGCTGCTGTTCGTCTTGCCCGGTGCCGCCGTGATCATGTTGCTGGCGACAATCTACAGCATCTATGGCGATGTACCGCTGGTGGAGGCGCTGTTTTACGGAATCAAGGCTGCCGTTCTGGTGATCGTGGTCGAGGCATTGTTGCGGGTCGCGAAAAAGGCACTTTCGCAGCGCGCGCATTGGCTGATCGCGGCATTGGCGTTTATCGGGATATTCTTCTTGTCGATCCCCTATCCGTTGATCGTCCTAATGACGGGCCTGTTCGGCTGGTTCATGGGAACCGTGGACATGGATCGGAAGGCCGTGGACATGGCGCACGTGTCGGTGGGTAAGACGAGCCTTACGATCGCAACATGGCTGGCGATCTGGCTACTGCCGCTGCTCGCCCTCGGATGGTTGGGCGCGCCGGACATCCTGGTTGAGGTCGGCAGGTTCTTCTCCACACTTGCCGTCGTGACCTTCGGCGGTGCTTATGCTGTTCTCGCCTACATGGCACAGGATGTCGTTGTCCAGTTCGGCTGGCTAACCGCAGGCGAAATGGTCGACGCCCTTGGGTTGGCGGAAACGACACCTGGCCCGCTTATCCTGGTCACACAATTCGTCGGGTTTCTCGCCGGTTTTAAGGACGGTGGGCTTTTGCTTGGCCTGAGTGCTGCCGTGGTGGCGCTTTGGGTCACCTTCGCGCCGTGCTTTCTCTGGATATTCGTTGGCGCACCTTACATCGAATGGATATCGAACCAACCACGACTGAGAGGCGCTCTCAAGGCAATCACCGCCGCCGTCGTGGGCGTCATCCTAAATCTTTCGATCTGGTTTGCGCTGCATGTTCTGTTCTCTGGCGTGAACCGGCAGAAGCTGGGACCCATAACGCTTTGGCGGCCTGACCTTGCAACCATCGAATGGCTCGCCGTAGCCCTGTTCATCCTCAGCGCCTTCCTGGCTTTCCGGCTACACTGGGGTATCATTAGGATTCTGTTGGTGGCGTCGCTTCTTGGAGCTGGTTTGAGGTTGTTTCTCTGAGGTCTACCCGAAGAACATGAAAAACTCGGACTGCCTTTGCGATGCGCCGTACCCGTAGTGCGGTCCGGATCAGAACGGCTCACCCTGTGCGCGGCATCCAGAAAGGGAACTTTGGTTTCGAGACAACGTCAGAAGCGGTCATTCGAAGCCACCGCAGCGAACTGGCGCTTCGTCCGCAGTGCGTAAGTTCATGTGGAGCACGGCGAAGGGCCGCTTTGGCACGCGCGAGGGGGCGACCAAAGCTATCGGCGCATCGCCGTCAAGCCGGCGACCGTGCCCCAGTCGCGCTGTCGCGCGACCCGAGCCAGCCAGGGCGATGCGGTCGGCTGCGGCGCCTGCGGTCTGTCTCGTCCCGAGCCAGATCCTCGATCGCCGGTCCGGACCGCCCTGCCCCGCCCGTCTCGGCCCATCCGGGTGTCGGTCACTTGCGCGGGCTGGCCTTCAGCCCTCGCGCAGAACCGGATCATCGGGCGGGCTTTCGAGGCCCCTGCCAATCCCGGTCGCTCTCCCGCCGGGACGCGTGCATCCTGCCGGGAACACAGGCGGCGGGGGCGGTTTCGGGCGCGGCCAGCAGGGTTGCGGTTGATCCGGACACGAGATGCGCAGTCCCAGCCCTTGCCATCCTTCCCGCTGTCGGTCCGTCGATCGCTTGGCTCCGTGGCCGGTTGGTCCTGTCCTGCAAGGGGCGTTTCTTCCTGATGAAACATGACAGGGCAGCGCGGATGACGGCCTTCGGCCTTCAACGACGAATTTCCCCTGGCCTGCGGCCATTCCGCGCGCACCAAATTCGCCTTTGACAGCCGCTATTTCTGCCCTGTCCCCAGGGGTTTCATCGAAACGCCAGGCAGGAAAGGAAAATCCAATGGCCACCGAAAACATGAAGCTCCGCGTCAAGACCGGCGAGAAGGACGGCAAGAATTCTCTAATGACCGCAGTCAAGCCTTGCTCGCAACACACGACGGCCGCCCGAATTGATCTGGCGGGTTGCTCGATTATGAATGCGGCGGGCAGGATGCCGGGGCAATGTGCGACGGCTGATCATACTCTAATCCGCGCGTT
>NZ_JBSXNM010000023.1:0-13631 GCF_056857655.1 Paracoccus sp. L-17 | reverse complement strand
CCGCCATGCTGATCGGGGAATGACTGGGCGCGCCGTGAAATCCGGTACGCACGTTGTGCAGCCCCGCCAGATCGACAATCCGCCGCACATGGGTGATGCCTCCTGCATAGGTGACGGCGACACGGATGAAGTCGATCAGCTCGTTCTCGATCAGCCTGTTGCACTCCCAGATGGAGTTGAACACCTCGCCGACGGCGATGGGTGTGGTGGAGTGCTGGCGGATCAGCCGTAGCGCGTTCTGGTCTTCGGCCGGGGTCGGATCCTCGAGCCAGTAGAGGCCGGCCGGCTCGACCGCCTTGGCGAACTCCGCCGCTTCGCGCGGTAGGAGCCTGTGATGCACGTCGTGCAGGATGTGCAGGTCGGGACCAAAGTGGTCGCGGATCTCCATCAGCGCATCGGGCATGTAGCGCATGTATTTGCCGGTGTCCCAGACCTCCACTTTCGGTCGGATTCCGGCGTAATCGGTGATGTAGTTCCGGATGTCGCCCTTCTTCTCGGGCACGGCGTAGCTGGCCGAGGGCATGCCTGGGATGCCGCATTGCACGCGGACCGCCTTGTAGCCTTCGTCGACGTAGTAGGCGATCGAATCCATCAGGTCCGGCAGATCCGCCCCGGTGGCGTGGGCATAGACCAGCGCGCCCTCGCGGCTCTTGCCTCCGAGAAGCTGGTAGACCGGCATTCCCGCCAGCTTGCCCTTGATGTCCCACAGCGCCATGTCGACGGCCCCGAACGCGGCCATTGCGACGGGACCGCGCCGGAAATAGGCGCCACGGTAGAAGAATTGCCAGACATTCTCGCTGTTGCGCGGGTCCATGCCGATCAGGTTCGGCACGATGTAGTCGCGCAGATAGGCGGCGGGCAGCGTCTCGCGGTTGTTCAGCGTCGCGTCGCCGAGGCCGTAGACACCCTGATCGGTCAGAACCTTGAGCGTGACGTAGTTCTTGCCGGGACCGCCGACGAAGATCTTGGCATCGGTGATCTTCATGCCGCTACCTCCCCGGCCGTCAGGGTCACATCGGTCCAACCGTCGTGTTCGCGGATCAGGTCGATGATCCGCTGGTATTGGCTGCCTTCACGGAAAGTCGGGTAGGGCTCGACCTGCCCGCCTTGGATGTCGCGGACGAACAGGCGCGCGAGGTGGTGCCAGCACTGCTCGGTCTCCCCCCCGACATCAGGCACCCCGGCTGCGATGTCTGGCGGCAACGGCAAGGCCTGCCATTTCCCGTCCTTGTGCAGGTGCAACTGGCCGCTGCCGTAATGGCCTTCAAGGTAGATCGCGCCTGTCATGCCGTAGAAGACGATATGGTCCTCGCGGAACCGCGGAACCAGGGCGCCATGCCGGAACAGGGCCGAAACTGGCTGTTCGACATAGGGGCACTCGAACTGCGCGAGCACCGTGTAGGACCATTCGACATTGCTTTCGCCCCATCTCAGCGCGGGGTCGTTCAGGTCCCTGGGGATGAAGTCGCGCCGTTTCGTGAAGTCGTGCACGCCCTCTACGATGGGGGCGCGGCCAAGATCGTCGCGCACCTCTCCGGCGACGCGAAGGATGCGGTCGCCGATCACGGAGGACACGATGGAGAGCGTGTGCGTGAAGTTGTTGTTGAGCCGCCCGCCGCCCTGTTCCGCCCGGTGCGACCAACCGAAGGGAATGCCACGTTCGAGGTTGAAATGTGAGATGCACTCGACCTCGGTCGGCGCACCGATGGCACCCTCAGCGACCAGACGTCGTGCATGAAGAACGGAAGGGGTATAGCGGAAGCTGGCGGCATAGGCGGTCTTGACGCCCTTCGCCTGTGCGAGGTTGTAGAGGGCGGCCGCCGTCTCACCGCTATGGGTCATCGGCTTGTCTACAAAGACGTGGCAGCCCGCCTCGATGGCCTGCCGGATTGGCTCGACATGCGCGCCGCCCGGCGTCGCGATCGACACGATATCCGGGCGGCATGCCTGCAGCGCCTCCTGCCAGTCTGTGCCGGCATAGGGGATGCGCTTCTTCGCAGCCACGTCGCGGACAACCACCGGCGTGCGTCCGACCATGCCCACCACTTCTGCGCCCGCACCGCGGAACGCATCGGCGTGCCCCTGGCCGGCGAAGCCGGTTCCGGCAATGAGGACTTTCAACATGCGGATCTCCTGTTCTGACTTGCGGCGCTCCGGTGGCGGGGCGTGAATGCGGTTGGTGCGGTGCTCAGCTGAAGAGCACGCCGCCGTTGATGTCGATATTGGCCCCGGTGATGAAGGCGGACTCGTCGCAGGCGAGAAAAAGCACGAGATTGGCCACGTCCTCTGGCACGCCCTGGCGCTTGACCACCGCCGCCGCTTCGAAACCGCGACGCGCAGCATCGGCGGTGTGGATGTTGTGAAAGTCGGTGTCGATCATGCCGGGGCAGAGCGCGTTCACGCGGATCGCAGGGCCAAGTTCCTTCGCGAGGCTGCGGGTCATGGTCATCACCGCGCCCTTGGACGTGGCATAGGCCACGGCCCCTGGACCGCCGCCGTCGCGCCCGGCCTGGCTGGCAAGGTTGACGATCGCGCCGGTCGTCATGTGCGGCAGGCATGCCTTGATCATCAGGAAGGTACTGGTGAGGTTCAGGTCCATCACCGCCTGCCAGTGCTCGAGCGACATGTCGGCGATTGTCTTGCGTGCGATCAGGCCGCCTGCATTGTTCACGAGGACATCGACGCCGCCGAAAGCCTCGACAGTCTTGGACACGAGCTCTTTGGCATCGGCAGGCTTGTTCAGATCGCCCTGGACGGCGATGGCCTTGCCGCCGCGCCTTTCGATTTCCGCCACAGTGGCTTCGGCGCCTGCGCTGCTGGCGAAGTAGTTGACGGCTACCCTGGCGCCTTCGGCGGCCAGCCTGATCGCGCAGGCCCGCCCGATGTCACGCCCGCCGCCGGTGACGATGGCTGTCTTGCCCCGTAATTTCATCAGGATGCCGCCACTGTCTCGTGGGGTCCAGCGGCCTTGCCATCGGTCGTCAGCGACAGGAAATAGTCGAAGATCTCCGGCACGTTGCCGTCGCCCAGACCGGCCTCCACGGCCGCCTGAAGGTTGTGAGAGGTGCCCTCGGCAATCTCGGCGCGTGTTCCAAGGTCCTCTGCCATCTTCAGGAAATAGCCGAGATCCTTGTTGGCGTTGTTGATCGAGAAGCCCAGGTCGCTGACGCCGTCGACGGCGTACTTCTTGCAGAAGCCCATGAACGGCGAATTCGACGGCCCCGTCGACATGATGTCGTAGAGATGCTTGCGGTCGACACCCGCGCGATCGGCCACCGCGAAGGCCTGGCTCATCGTGCAGACGGTGGTCATGCCCATGAAGTTGTTGATCAGCTTGGTGGTATGACCCGCGCCGAGCGCACCAAGGTAGAAGACGTTCTCGCCTTGCTCGTCCAGCACCGGCTTGACCTTGTCGAACGTCGCCCTGTCGCCAGCGGCCATGATGTTCAGCAGCCCGTCCTTGGCATGGGCCGGCGTGCGGCCCAGCGGCGCGTCGACCATGCCCGCGCCCTTCTTGGCCAAATCGGCGCCGATCTTGCGGGTCGAGGCCGGGATCGAGGTGCCGAAATCGATCAGGATTGCGCCTTCCCGGATGCCCGCCAGAATGCCGTTGTCGCCGTAGACGACCTTTTCGACCACTTCCGAGGTGGTCAGGCACAGCATGACGATGTCGCTCGCCTCGGCGAGTTCCTTTGGCGATGCAGCCTCTTTGGCAGCGCCACGGTCGAGGACCGCTTTCACCGCATCCTTGTTGAGGTCCATGACGACCAGCTCGAAGCTCCTCTTCTGGAGGTTCTCTACCATGTTGCCGCCCATGAGACCGAGGCCGATGAAGCCGATGACAGGTTTGGTCATGCCGTGTTCTCCCGTTCGTCTGTGTCGTGGTTTGCTGGATCAGAGGAAGTCTTCGCGGTGCGGCGTGAAGACGTCCAAAAGCGTTCCTGCCTCCAGGCAGGTCGCTCCGTGTTCGATATTCGGCTGCTTGTAGAGCGAGTCCCCGGGGCCGACGGTGTAGGTGTCGTCGCCCACGGTGAACTCGAACTTGCCGGAGATCACGTAGGTGATCTGTTCGTGCGGGTGGCGGTGGCGCGCGGCGACGGTGCCGGTCTCCAATTGCACCTCGACGACCATGACGTTGGCGTTCCAGGCGCCGACCTTGCGGGTCAGCCCGCCGCCGGCGTCGACCGGGGTGCTTTCGGTGGCGGGGAAATAGTTCTTTACGGCCATGTGCTCGTCTCCGCGTGATCGTGTCAGGTCTTGGCCAGCTTCTTCATCACCACGCGAAACGTGTTCTCGTTCGGGTCGGTGAAATAGAGGTCGGCGTCATAGCCTTGGTCGTCGAGGAAGTGGAAAATCCGCTTCGGTTCGGTCAGCCGGTAGGGCACCAGCAGCGTGGCGATGCGGTGGCGTGTGGCGGCGGGGTAGCGCGCATGCAGGCAGGTCGAGACCGGCAGACCCTTGTATTCCGCCGGGTCCACGTCCGGGAATCCGGTTTCCTGCGAGATTTCGGGCTTGCCGGCCTCGGACCAGACCAGCTGGCCGTAGAAACCCGCCCGTTCGCCGGTGTTGCGGAACGAGGTCCTGCCCAGGTCGTAGGGCTGGTTGGCGTGCAGCAGCCAGTCGACGGTCACCGGGGTTTCGGCGTCGACAGAGTCGACGATCACGAAATAGCTGTTGCGGACGAAATAGATTTCGCGTTCGGCCAGCGTCACTTCGGGCGAGAGGCTCCGGTAGGCCGCGGTCGCGTCGCCCTTGATGTAGTAATGATCGTCGCGGTCTTCCGCGGCGACAATGCGGCCTGTCGCGGCCATCGCCTTGGCTTTGTCCTTGTCGGCATATTGGCCCTTGCCGTTGATCAGGATCGCGTTCTTCGACCGGGTCTGACGCCGCCAGAGCCGGTGCATCGTTGAGTTGAACGCCACGTAATAGCCGGACTGGATCGCGAGGTCCTCGCCGTAGGCGGCCAGGCAGAAGGCGTTCTGGTCGCCGTGGCTGTGGCTGATCGACCCGAAGCGCGAGGATTTGAAGACGAACTGGATGTGCTTGTCGGGATTGGCCATTTCGTGCTGGATGCCGACCCAGCCGATGCCCCTGAAATGACGCATCCCCGATGGCGGGTCTGAGGCTTCGACCGGCGGGAAATCGGTCAGATAGGTCAGCTCGTCGAAATTGGTGTCCCACCAGCCCCAGTTGTAGAATTCGTCTTCCGTGCCTGGGTTCAGGCGCATCAGCTCCTCATGGTACCACTGGTAAGCACCGTTGCCCGTGACGCCCGCATATTGGCGCAGGTTAATGCCGGTCTTGATGCAGGGCAGATCGCCTTGCGTGCTGTCGTCGCCAAAGGTGGCGCGGCGGGTATTGGGCGCCTTGCAGAACAGCGGGAAGTCCCCTGTATTGCGGAAGAAGGGCCGCATGTAGAGGTCAATGCCCGTGAAAGATTTCAGCCGGTTCGCCGCCTCTATCAGATAGGCCATGCCCATCATCCAGTAATTGGTGCCCTCGGCCCAGCCGCCATCGCTGTCGCCCCAGGGCGAATAGACCGTGGCGAGGAATTCGATGCAGTAGTTCAGCCAGTCGCGGGCCTCGTCGCCCTCGTCATCGCCGAGCAGCGCGATGCAGGCAGGGATCAGTGTCAGCGAGACCGAACGCACCGCGTGGCTGTCATAGGGGAAGAGATGGATCTTGGCGTTGAGCATCGCGTGTTCGGCGATGTCGCGGGTGCGTTCATGCAGCGCTGCGCGGACCTGGGCGCGCTCCTTTTCCGTCAGCTGGTCGTGGAGCCAGTCGTAGCCCCAGGCGAGCGCATTGGTGACGCGGTAGGCCCATTCGTCGGTATAGGCGCGCGAGGTGACGCCCATCGTGTCCCAGCTCGCCGCCTCCAGCAGCCAAGCCTTGGCCCGGTCCAGCATCGCTTGGTCCTGCGTGACCTGACCGCCGATGGCGAGATGTCGAACCGCGTACATGGTTTCCTGCAGGTCGATATAGGTCTGCCGCCAGACCGGCGCTGTGCGCTGGTGGTCGGGGTAGCCTTCGGGCTCCTTCATGACCTCGCGGTCCATCCAGGGCAGGACCGACCTTTCGTAGAAGCTGGACCACGTGCAATGATCCGGGTCGGCCTTCGTCGCCTCTCTAAACTTTGCCAGCCGGTCCTGCGAAAGCCACAGCCGCGGGTGGCTGGTGGGCGACTCGCTGAACCGCACCTTGCGAGAGGGCAGCGGCGAGTGCGGCAGGTCTTCGGTGATCGTGAAACTGCGGGTAATGCTCCAGTTCGTCGCCGGTTTCCCGTCTACGTCGCAGACTGCGTAAGCCCAGTGATAGGTTCCTGCGGCAAGTGTCACGTCAGGGGTGAAGAAGTTCAGCGGAATGTTCGCGTAAACCTTCGTGTCCTTGGCCCCGAACCCAGGATCGGACGAGATTTGCAGCATGTATTCGGCCTCATCCTCAATCACCGGAAGCCAGGTAAATCGCGGCGGGTTCTCGACAATCTCAGTTTCGGCGTCAGGCGCGTACTGGATCGTCAACCGTCCGGTCTTGGGTTCG
Source organism: Paracoccus sp. L-17 (assembly GCF_056857655.1). Classification (NCBI taxonomy): domain Bacteria; kingdom Pseudomonadati; phylum Pseudomonadota; class Alphaproteobacteria; order Rhodobacterales; family Paracoccaceae; genus Paracoccus; species Paracoccus sp. L-17. Next base: position 7,091 of record NZ_JBSXNM010000023.1, on the reverse strand, counting down.
TCGAGCTTGGGCAGGACAACGGCGACGGGCATCACTCAGGACTTTCTTCTGGGTATGAGAGGGGTGGCGCGACCGGAGCTCGGCCGCGCGCGTGCTTGTTCGGTAAGGGTCGGGATCATCCGCCGTACTGGCGCTCGTAGGCCGAGTTCATGACCTCGAGGACTTTTTGGTAGCCCATCTTGTCGAGGGCAGCCATGTAGCCTTCCCAGTCTTCCTTGACGTCGCCGGTGCCCAGGATCCATGCCTGCTGACGTTCCAGCATGTAGGTCTGGATCGACGGATAGTACTTGTCGTAGACCGCCTGTTCTTCCTCGTTGAAGGCCACGCCAAGGAACTGGTCGACCAGCAGATCCTCGGTATCGTAGAGTTCGATGCCTTCGCGCGCGGCATCGCGGGTCCACTGCCATTCGTAGCGATAATCCTGCGGGTAGCCGCGATAGATCTGTGCGCCCTCGAGGTACATCTGGCTGTTGACCGGCTCGCCCGAGTCCAGGACCTCCTGCTTGTAGATTGGTTCGCCGTCGACCATGTCCCAGGTCTTGCCTTCGACGCCGAAATTTGCCAGCAGCGCGCCTTCTTCCGAGAACCAGAAGTCGAAATACTTGATGGTCTCGACCGGATACTCGTTGGTATAGCTGATCGCCCAGCCGTCGGGCTTCATCGGGATGCGGCGGTTTTCCTCGATCCGCTGACCGCTCACCGATTTCGGCGGCAGGAAAGGCACGAAGTTGAAGCCATCGATCTTGTCCGCCAGCGCCACGTTGTAGCCCGAGGTCGAGGCGAACCAGTCATGGGTCATGCCGCCCAAGTTCTCGCCCAGTAGGTAATCGCGTGCGGACGAGCCGCGGGTGAAGACCTCGGGGTCGATCAAGCCCTCTTCGTACCACTGGGCGATGTTGGCCAGTCCGTCCCGATAGGCCTCCTGCGCATAGGGATGCACCACCTTGCCGTCCTTGAGGTAGAACTGGTGGTAGACATCCGCCCCGGTCGAGCGCGCGTCCCACAGGTTCAGCAGGCGTAGGACTTCTTCCCATTCGCGGACGAAGAAGGGGATCTCGTCCTTCCGGCCATTCCCGTTCGGATCCTGGTCGCGAAATGCCACCAGCACTTCGTAGAGTTCGTCGACGTTATCGGGACGCTCCAGGCCCAGCTTGTCCAGCCAGTCCTGACGGACATACCAGGCACGGGCATATTTGCCATCGGGCAGGTAGGGGATGTAGTAGACGTTGCCGTCATAGGCCGAGATCGCGTCCCATATTTCCGGGTTCTCCTCGAACCACGCCTTGATGTTCGGCGCGTACTCATCGACAAGATCGTTCAGCGGCACGAAGGCTCCCTGGGGGCCGTATTCGTTCACCGGCTGCCGGATGTTGGCGCCGCCGACGATGTCAGGTAGGTTGCCTGCCGCCAGAAGCAGATTCATCGCCTCAGCCGCGTCGGTGCTGTTCTTGCCGGCGGTGGCATCCTTAAGGCAGATGTTGGTCAGTTCGCAGGCCTTCTTTTCCACCGGGTAGACCTTGCTCGCGTCGCCGCCGACGCCATAGCCTTGGGCACGCGGCCAGTGCATGTGGATCGTCAGCTGGAGCGGCTTTTCGACGATCGGCAGCTGCTCCTCTGCAACAGCCGGGGCCGTGATGGCGGTCGTGGCCAACATTGCAAGCGACAGTGACAGTTTTCGCATGGTGTCCTCCCGTGATGCGAATGTTCGGGTTTATTCCTTCACTCCACCCAGCAAGATGCCCTTGCTGAAGTATTTCTGGAGGAAGGGGTAGATGAGCAGGATCGGGATGATCGAACAAACGATGATCGCGGCGGTCACGGTCTCGACCGAATAGGCTGCGGTCAGCAGGCTGGTGGCGAATTCCTCGTCGTCGGAAAGTTCCTCGATGACCTTGCGCAGATAGACCTGCAGCGGGATCTTCTCTTCATCCTGCAACAGCACCATGGCCCAGAAGAAACCGTTCCAGCGAGACACGATGCAGAACAGGGCTACCGTGGCAATCGCCGGTTTCGAAAGCGGCATGTATACCTTCCAGAGCACCTGGAACTCGTTGGCGCCGTCCATCCTGGCCGCCTCCTCGAAGGACTGCGGGATACCCTCGAAGAAGTTGCGCAGCAGGATGATGTTGAATCCGTTAACCGCGAAGCCGATGATGATGCCGAAGTAGCTGTCCAGCAGGCCCAGATCGCGCATGTTCAGGAAGAACGGGATGAGGCCGGCGTTAAACCACATGGTGAAGGCCACCACCAGGTTCCAGAACCGCCGCCCGTAAAGCTGCGGCTTCGACAAGGCGTAGGCGCCGGGTATGATGAACGCGAGGCTCATCAGTGTGCCACCGATCGTGTAGATGAAGGTGTTCATGTACGACGACCAGAACAGCGGCTCGCTCAGCACCTGCTTGTAGGCTTCCAGCGTGAACCCGACTGGGGTCAGGACCACATTGCCGGCGCGGGCCTCGAACCCTGTGCTCATCGACAGCGAGGCAATGTAGATGAAAGGGTAGAGCGTCGAGAGGGTGAATAAGCCGATCAGGACCATGTTCAGGATGACGAACATCTTGTCGCCACGCGAATAGAGGTTCATGTTGGTCATTGCCCGGTCCCCCTCACCACAGCGATGTGCGCGAGTAGCGCTTGGAGATTGTGTTGGCCGTCATCACCAACACAAAGGCCACCACCGCGTTGAACAGGCCCGCTGCCGCGGCAAGGTCGTACTGGCCGCCCTGGATACCCTGCCGATAGATGAAGGTGTTCACGACGTCGGCGGTCTCATACGTCGCCGGCTGATAGAGAAGGATGATCATCTCGAACGAGACCTCCAGCATGTTACCGATCCGGATGATGAGCATGATGATGATGGTCGGAAGAATCGACGGAAGTGTGATCTTCCACATCATCTGCCACCGGCTGGCGCCATCGACGACAGCGGATTCGTAGAGCGTCGGGGAGACGCCCGCGATGGCTGCGAGATAGACGATCGACTGGAAACCCGCCTCCTGCCAGATACCGGTGCCGACAAAGATCGGGCGGAACCATTCGGGCTTGGTCAGGAAATAGACTGGCCCGACCCCGAACCACCCGAGGAAAGTGTTCACGATACCCGCCGACGGACTGAAGGCGGTGATGACGATGCCTGCAATGATCACTGACGAGACGAAGTGCGGAAGGTAGACGATGGTCTGCGCTGACTTCTTGAACCATTGCTTCAGGATTTCGTTGAACATCAGCGCCAGCAGGATCGGCATCGGAAAACCGAAGATCAGGCCGTAGAAACTGATGATGATCGTGTTTCTAAGTGCGCGCAGGAACTGGTCGTTGCCGAACAGCGTCTGAAAATGTTCGAGTCCGATCCAGGGGCTTCCCGCAACGCCACGGAAGATCGAGTAATCCTTGAACGCGATCTGCAACCCGTACATCGGCTTGTAGAGAAAGATCGCGAGCCACAGGATCGTCGGGATCAACATGACGTAAAGCTGCCATTCCCGCTTCAGGTGGTCACCGACCCGCGCGATGCGGCTGGGTTTGCGGTGGCGCCGGGCTTCCGTGGCATCGAAGATCAACTCTTCGGTTGACGGGCCGGCGGGGCCGGTGAAGTTGGGATCGTTGGTCATTGCTCCAGCACCTGTCCGGGCAGCGCGGCACCGGTTTTGGCGTCGAACACCTTCACGAGGTGAGGTTTGATGGTGAAACCCCTGATCCCGTCGAGGATATGCATCTGGCCGACGGTATCGGTACGGATGACAAAGGGCTCGCCCTGCAAGCTGGCATGGATCAGCGCCTCGGAACCCAGCGTCTCCACAAGGTCCACATCGAGTTTGATCAGGTTCGCATCGTCCTGGTTCGCGACCGAAACGAATTCGGGCCGGACGCCAAGGATGACCTCTTGCCCCACCGCGTTGGTCAGCGTTGGGATCTGTTGAAGCTGGATGCTCTGGCCGTCGAATTCGGCCACAGGGCCCCGTTCGCCTGCGACGATTGTCGCCTTGACCATGTTCATCGGCGGCGAACCGAGAAAACCTGCCACGAACGTATTTGCCGGGTTCAGGAACAATTCCATGGGCGAGCCGATCTGCTCGATCCGCCCGTCATGCATGACGACAATCCGGTCAGCCAGCGTCATCGCCTCGACCTGATCGTGGGTCACGTAGATCGAAGTGGCGCCCAGCCGCTTGTGCAGGCGCTTGATCTCGGCGCGCATCTGGGTGCGCAGCTTGGCGTCGAGGTTCGAGAGCGGCTCGTCGAACAAGAACACCTTGGGGCGGCGGACGATTGCGCGGCCCATGGCGACCCGCTGACGCTGACCGCCGGACAGGTCCGCCGGACGGCGCTCAAGGTAAGGCGTCAGGCCGAGAATGCCGCCGACCTCTTCCACCGCAGAGGCGATTTTTTCCTTGCTTTCTTTTCGGATACGCAAGCCGAAGGCGATGTTATCGGCAACGTTCAGGTGCGGATAGAGCGCGTAGTTCTGGAACACCATGGCCACGTCACGATCCTTCGGCGCGACACGGTTCACGTGCCGCCCGTCAATCGTGAGGTCGCCGTCCGAAATCTCCTCCAGGCCGGCGATCATACGCAAGGTCGTCGACTTTCCGCAGCCGGATGGGCCGACGAGCACGACGAATTCCTTTTCCTGAACTTCCAGGTCGATCCCGTGGACCACCTGCACCGCACCGTATGCTTTCACGATACCGCTGAGATGTACGCCAGCCATGACTTCTCCCTCTGATGCCCCGTCTGCCGCCGACGTTCTCTCGAACGACCGACTCGACCATCCCTCCAACTGGTATACTAGTAATTTTACTGGAATACTAGTAGTAGTTGTGTTAGAAAAGAGTCGAATTAGCTTAGGTTGCTGAAATTAGATGTAATTTTGGAAGTAAATCCGGGACCGAGAAAGGACCTGAGGTCCGCCCGCCGCCGCGAAATACATGATCCACGACCTTGCCGGAACGGGTCGGAGTACAGATCGGACCACGACAGCGGGACAGGGTGCAGGGGTAGTCCCAATCCGGTGGCGATGCGGGTGACCCCGCATGGCGCGGTGGCCCCCGCGACCGGACGGTACGATAAGATGGAGAACACGCGATGGACCAAGTAACGCAACTCGGCGAACGGCGGACCACTGTGGACGACATTTTTGATCTTCTTCACGAGGAGATCCTGAGCTTGCGGTTGCGCCCGGGCGACAAGATCTCGGAGGCCGACATTGCGGCTCGCTTCGGCGTTTCGCGTCAACCGGTCCGCGATGCATTCAGCCGACTCGCAAACCTGGACCTGCTGCTAATCCGGCCCCAGCGAGCGACCGAGGTGAAACGCTTCTCGATGAAGGAGATCGTCAAGTCGCGATTCGTTCGCGCAGCGGTCGAAAGAGAGGTTTTGCGCCACGCCGCCGCTCAGTGCGACACGGCCGGTGCGGCGAGACTGGACGAGGCCCTTGCAAGGCAGGACCGCGCCATCTTCGAGAGGGATGTCGAGGGCTTCGGCACTCTGGATTACGAGTTCCACAAGACGCTGTGCGAGATCGCCGGGATCGACTTCGCCTTCGACATCATCATGACCGAAAAGGCCAAGGTCGACCGCCTCTGCATGCTGGGTCTCTCCAAGGAGGACCGCATGCCCGAACTGGTGGCCGACCATCGCGCGATCGCCGAGGCCGTGAAGGCGCATGACGCCGGCCGAGCCATCAAGATCGGCATGCTGCATCTCTCCCGGCTCGACAAGACGATCGAGAGCATATCCCAGAACAGCGCCCACTACTTCGAGCTCCCGGCCGCGTAGAACACCGACAGACCAATCAATCCCTTCCACGCTCGCCGCAGGCGCGATTTTGGCGACCGCCAGGTCCCCCATTGCCCTTGCCCACCCGAAAGCACTTTCCCGATGTCCGTGACACCCATCTCGATTCAAGATGCTGGCCCGTCCGGCCCTACATGGCGAAACGTGCTTGCTTTCGCGTGGCCGATGACGCTGAAGGCGATCATTCTGCAAGGTACGGTAGTGATCGACACTTACCTCGTCTCGGCGCTCGGCGAGACCTCGCTCGCCGCCATGGGCCTCGCCGCCGCAATCGCCGGGATTGTGCTGGGTGGCATCCTCGCATTCTCGAACGCGATGCAGATCCGGATAGCGCAGGCCTATGGAATCGGCGAGACGTTGTTCCTGAAATCCGCGCTTGCCTCCGGTCTCGCTGTCAGCCTCGCCATCGGCGTGATCGGCCTCATCGTGATCGCATTGTTCGGCGGATCTGTGATCGACGCCATGGCGCCGAGCGCAGAGGTTGGCGCACTCGCGCGGGACTACCTCGCGGTCTTCTCGCTGGTGATCTTGGGAGAGGCGATCGGCCAAACCCTGTCGAGCTATTTCAATGGCTGCGGCGCAACCCGGATTCCGCTTTACGGTTTCTGCCTGTCGCTGCCTGTCAACGTCGCTACCAGCATCGTGCTGATCCACGGATACCTGGGCCTTCCTGCCTTCGGCGTCACGGGCGCGGCGATTGGCAGCGCCATAGCAATCGCGATACAGGTCGCCTTTCTGGTTCACCGCTTCCTCCGCCGAGACGGGCACATCCTGCGAGCGCAAGGGTGGCGTCAGGGAACCTTTCCGGCAACGTTGCGCCGCCATCTCGGCTTTGCGCTCCCGATCGCTGCGACCTTCTTCAGTGCCACGTTCGCCACCCAAGTGTGCACGCTGATCTATGCCCGGCTGAGCCTCAACGAATTTGCCGCGATGACACTAATCGCGCCCTGGATCATGGTGACCGGCACGGTCGGGATGCAGTGGGCGCAGGCAACCGGGATTATCGTTGCACAGCTCCTCGGGCAGAAATGGTCCGAGCCTGTATTCGATCGCTTCCTACTCAGTGCCTGGCGCGGCGCGCTGGTCGCCTCGGGTATCGTCTCGGCGCTCCTGCTCGCGGTCTGTCTGTCCGCCGGCATTCTTTACGCCGATCTGAACAAAGAGACCCGCGTCGTCTTGCTCGGCTTCCTCCCTGTGCTGCTTGTCCTGCCCTTCCCAAAGGGCTCGAACGCGATTTGCGGCAACACCCTTCGGGCCAGTGGCGACACGATCTATGTGATGCACATCTTCGTCTG
>NZ_JBSXNM010000022.1:0-73487 GCF_056857655.1 Paracoccus sp. L-17 | reverse complement strand
TCAACAACAGACGCTTGCTGGAACCCATCGGTAACATCCCGCCAGCAGAGGCCGAGGCAAACTTCTATGCCGCTCTGGAAAGATCAGACATGGCCGCGTAACTAAGACAAATCAGCCTCCGGAAAACCCGGCGCGGTTCACCAATTGAGTGCGACAGGCTCTAGTGGGCAGCCACAGGAGTTGGCGGGTACGCCCGGCCGACTTGGCTTAGTCCCCAACGCAATATTCCCGAAAGCTCTTGAAGACCATTGCGCGAGCGAGGATGGTAGGTAGCGTGCTAGAAAAGTCCTGCGCTCATGCTCTTCTGAAATCTGATTTCGACCTACGGCGCGTCGCTGGCGAACAAGTCCGCGCCGCACAATGACCTACGTGTCACATCCCGCGTGATTGTAGACGCGTTTTCTGAACAGCTCTGGCGTTTGGCGCTGCCAGTCCTTGAGGGCATCGACAGGTGTTCGGCCCTTGAGGACTGATTGCGGGAGCTGGCTGTTGTAGAGGTGGACGTAGCGCAGGATGGTGTGTTTGAGGTCCTCGCCGCTTCGGAAGCGGTGGCCCTGCAGGACATACTCGATCCGGCCGTTGGAGCGTTCGACCGTGCCGTTCGTCTGCGGCCGCATCGGGGGTGCGAGGCGGTGCTCGATGCCGAGGTCGGCGCAGAGCAGGTCGAACTCGTGCTGTCCTGTGGGGCTGCGCTTGCGCAGGCCGAACAGTCGGTCGGTGAAGGCCTTGCCATTGTCGGTCAGAACCCGGGTGATCTTCATCGGGGCGGCACGTTCGAGATCGCGCAGGAAGCGGCGTGCATTGGCCGCGGTCTGCGCCGGGTAAATGCGCACGAAGACCCACCGTGTGGCGCGGTCGATGGCCACGAAGAGTTAGCGCCGCCGCTCCTCGTCCGCCATCTGCGGCAGGTATTTCACGTCGACATGCAGGTAGCCGGGCTCGTAGGCCTTGAAGGTGCCGTGCGTCGGCTTCGGCTCTTTCGGCTTCAGCGCCCGCAGGTTGCCCAGGCCATGGCGCCGCAGGCAGCGGTCGAGGCCCGAGCGCGAGACATTCGGGTTGAGGAACTCGCGCACCACGGCCAGCAGGTCGTCGAGCGGCAGCAGAAGCGCCTTGCGCAACGCCACCGCAACGGCCTCCTGAGGCGGCGTCAGCGTCGTCTGCAACCGGTGCGGCGTGTGGCTCCGGTCGTGAACGTCCTCGCGGTTGCGCCACTTCCACACCGTCTGCTCCGAGATGCCGTAGCGCTCGGCCACCATCCATGCCGGTTCGCTGCTCGCCTGGATTGCGGCCCGGATCTTCGGTGTCGTCGTCGCCTGCTTGTGCAGAGAGATCAGCATACTCTCACCCCGTCCAGAATCTCGCGCAGGACCGACCTTGCCATGAACAGGGCGGATCGGCGAGGGTTCATGTGATCATCCGGGATGGAACAGCTAGTCTGGCATCTCGGGAAAACCGACGAACTGCTGAACTTTCGGGGGGTAGCTCACTGAAGAGCAAATTACGCGGCCAACACGCGGGACGTGAGCCAATCCTCGATCTCCTGATCAAGAAGAATTGGCTCGTGTCGCGGGTTGACAGCCCCGACACATGGACGACCTCAGGGTGGCTGAAAGAGATTACCGACTTGCGCAATGAAATCGTCCACCGGCGGCCATATGGGTCAGTTTACTGCCTGCAATCCGTGCCGGGGCGGCACGGGTCTCGCCAGCAACCGGTCAGCCGAGCATGTCAAAGGACCAAAGGTTGGACAAATATAAAAATCAGGAGGTCCGCAGGCATCTTTCACCCCAGTTCCGGATCAGTATGGTACATGGCGGCGCCGCCCTTTTTCTAACGGGGATCAAGGCGTTCAGGTCGATTGGTTTCGCCGGCGGTCGCGGACGACGCGAACGCCAGGCAATCTGGCGGTACGTCTAACAAAAGGGATGCGGTGCAGGGTTCAATGTGCCCAGCGGCAGGTGGCGGAGCCGCGCCGAGCCCAGATGCAGCATCCCGAAGCCGCAGGATAGTGGCAGCAGGTCGGTCACCAGGGCACGCACGACACGAATTGACGCAGCCGCCACATCGCGAGGTGTGAGGTCGGCGAGCAGAACCGTCAGCCCCTGTTCGTCGAGCCGTTCAACCAGATCATCCAGCCCCGTGATCGGCAGCGAGGGATCGACAACCGACGGGTGGTACGCGGCATGACGCAAGAAGGCGACGTGCTGCGATGGCGGCCCAAGATAGTAGCAGGCGTGATCGATGAATTGCCCCCGCCGCACCTCCTGGGGCAGGCATGGGCGTGGACCGCTTTCCTCGTGCAGCATTCTCGCAAGTCCAAGCCCGGATGAGGCCTGTTCCAGCACCGCTTTCGCCGCCGCGCGCCGGATATCGGGATCGGCTGCAGAGGTTGCCGTCAGCCCGGGCCAGCGGATGCCATCACCCGTCGCCATGCACATGATCACCGGCACGCCGCCCGCGCCATCCAGCAGATGCAGCGCGACAGAGGCACCGGCCTGTCGCAGCCGCGCGATGATGCCCCGCGTTTCGGGGTTGCACAGATCCTGCGGCAGCAGGCGCCCGGCGTCGCGTCGCAGCCAGGCGGTCAGGACCGCGTCGCGCTCGATCACTTCGAGGATCGCGCGCATTGCCGCGCTTTGCTGATCCGCGCCCGCCGCCAGGCCGTTCGAGGTCATCTGCTGAAGATGGTTCGAATATCCGGCCGGAAGCCGGTAATAGACCTGCTCGGCCAGCACCCAGGTCCGCGCCCCGCTGCACGGATTGACGGCGGTGGTCCAGAAAGCCTGCGCCTCGGGGTCGAAGGGCCGGAAGGGAAAATCCGGTTCGGCATATTGACTGCGGCCGTAAAGACCGATCTGGCGGGGGTCCAGAACCGGGCCGTCCAGATCGCGCATCCGTGCCCGGACCAGCGTCCGCGGGTCGCAGCGGGATGCGGCATAACGCTCGAAGGCTTCCCCGATCGCGCTGATCATCGCCTCGTCTTCCGTCAGGCCCTTGCCGCAGGCGGGTTCGGCCGCGATGGGATCGTCGCGGAAGCCGCAAAAAGGCGCCACCTCGGCCACGGCGATGAAAGTTCCCGGCAAAGGGCGCGGTCGATCGCGCAAAACCGGCCCGACGAACACCCCGGTCTCGAGGTCCAGCCAGTCGCGGAACCTTTGCCGCGGACCCGTGCACGGCCCGGCGGATCTGCACTGGGTCGCAACCGGATCCTTCCCGCAGGTGCTGCAAAACGGCATGGGGATGAAGCCATGCAGGCTTGATGTCTGGGCTGCGAGATCGAGGATCCGGATTTTCCCTTCCAGAGCCCCCGCCGCATCCGCAGCCAGATGCCGGCAGATCTCGGCAGAAAGCGATCGGGCGAAGGATCGCGACACTTCCGGACCGGGTCGGGAATGATGCACCCGGGCCAGCCCGTCGGCACGCGCCCAGGCTGTGGGGTCGGGCGCGTGCGCACGGCGACGCTGCCGGGCACAGAGCCAGCATCCGGCCAGACCGGCCCGCGAGACGGGGCCGGCGAAGCCCTTCGCGCCAATGATCTCGGCGCCCAGAAACGGGATTCCCGCACGGCGGCATGATTGCTCCAGCTCGACTTGCAGGACCGGCCTTCGCGGAGCAAACGCGCCGACAACCAGATCCAGATCCGGCGAAAGCGGCGGGTCGCCGCGGTTCGGGGCGTCCCGGCCGGCGTCACGTCCCGCAACGGGAGCCCACACCGACAGGTGCGCAATGCCGCAGGAGACGAGTTCCTCAGCCAGCGGGGAAACCCAATCGGCGTCGCCCGCCAGCAGGACATGCCCTGATCGCGCCGGTGCCGGGGCCAGCGTTTCGTCTGCCAGCCCGGTCAGACCCGCAGTCTCGAGAAAGTCGATCAGCTCGCGGAACGAGGCCGTTGAGTCGCCCCTCGCGGCATCGATTCCGTCCGACAGCAGCGTTTCGACCATTTCCCGGATCGCCCCGCCGTGCAGCATGACGGGGCCGGCGCCGGTCAGGGTCAACACACCGTCCGGCTGAAGGTGAATTCGGTCCCGCAGCAGGCGCATGATCGCCGCGCCCCGGTCTCAGGCCACAGCGGGCAGGGACGGATCACCGGCGGCCCTGTCCATTCGCTCGAAGGCAGCGGCCAGAAGCAATCTCTGGGCGATGTTCCGTTTCGAGCTGGGGCAGGGCGCCCGGCCCTCGATCCATTCCTTCGGGCAGGCGCCGCCGCAGACGGGCAGCAGGGGACAGCGGCTGCATCCGAAGGCGCCGGCCTCGACCTGATCGTTGAAACTGCCGAGAATGTCGCGCACCTCGGCCTGCCGCTCGCCCGTGGTCAGATCGCCGATGGCAAAGCGGTTCGGCGTGCCATAGCTGGGCACGTAAGAGACCTCGGTGCAGTTGAACAGCGTGCCATGCGCATCGACCAGCGCCGCGTCGGGCTGCACCGCAAGACAGACCACGGGCTGCCGTTTGGGAACCAGTGGCACGGAAAAGCCCATCCGCTTCATCTCGACAAACCAGGATAATTCCCGTTCGGCGTAGTCTGCGGGCTCCAGGCTGCGGCGCTGTGCGTCATTGCCCCAGGAATGGATGGGGGCGGTGTAGAACTGAACCGCGCGCTCCAGTCCCTCGTCGCGCAGTCGTCGCAGCAGCGGCACCACGTCCGAGGCGTTTTCCCGATCGACATTGCAGCGCACCTTGATCTCGATCGGCGCATCCTGGGTCGTCGCCACAAGCTGAACCAGATTGGCGAGGATCCGATCGAAGGTCGGCTTGCCGGATTTCGTGTGGCGCCGCCGGTCGTGATGCGGGGCTGTCCCGTCCAGCGAGACAGTGACCGAGACGACCCCGAGCGGCCCGACCAGATCGGCACCGATCTTCCGCGACATGGCCAGCCCGTTCGTGATGATGCTGGCGCGATATTCGACGCCACGTTCCTGACACAGGCTGCGCAGCTGCGGCGTCAGCGAACGCATCTGCTGAATGCCCGACAAGGGCTCTGCGCCGAACCAGCACAGGTTGAGCTCGGCGAAAGGACCGCGGTCCAGCCGCGCCTCGACATCGCGCAGGATATCGGCCTCGTTCGCGCGGCTCAGATTTGTGCGCTCGTGGGTCTGACCGCAATAACCGCAGCCCAACTGACAATGTGCCGTCGGCTGAATGACATAATTCAGATGCGGATTGACCCGGATCCCGTCCCGGTTCCGGTCCAGAATGGTGGATAATTCTGCCTCGGCCTCGGGCACCAGGATTTCGGCCTCGGAAAGCTGGGTCAGGACATCGCTGTTCAGCTTGTCGAATCCGCCTTCGCGCAAGACCGTCCATATGGCCTGCGGCACTTCGAAGATCTGCCCCGTCCGGGTCGAGAAGAGGACATGACGATTTTCCTCTCCTTCCGCGAAAACCGGCGACGCAATGACATATCTGGAGAGTTTCTGCATGATCCCATGCCTCTGGAAAATGAGTTTCGGGGCAGCCAGCGCGTGATGACATCGGATGGCCGGCGGATCGCAAGCGTATCCGCCGACGCAAGACCGCAATGGTCTTATTTCGCGATGCCCGACTTGTCGCGAAGGGCCGCTTCGGCACCGCCGCAGCCGCTGTTCTGGCAGCCGGTGTTCTGGTCGGACAGCGCCTTCAGCCGGCTGAGCTGCGAATCGGACAGTTTCGAGGCAGCCGCGCCACTGGTCATGCCTTCTACAGCGGTATTCAGATTGAGCCTTGCCTGGGCAAGGGCTTCGACGATGGAATCGAGTTCTTGAGCCATTCTACGCACCTTTGATACGAGTGAAGAACCGCGCCCAGCATCCTTTGAATATCCGTGGCGCGAGACTTTTTCTTTTGCTTTCCAGCCTGATTTTTAAGCAGGCTTCAATGATTATCTATATTATTATCTGTTCGTCAATACATATTAAATTAGCCAGGAATTTATATATTGACAGGACGCAAATAATAAATTGCATTGGATAATTGAATAATTTTCGGAATGCCAATGGTGTTCACTATCTGCTTGCCAGGAATCACGCAATCGCCGAAGCCACGGGTCACCTTCGGTCGGGTTGATTCCGCAGCGCGACAGGATAAACCGCCCCGATCGCAAGGTTGCTTCCGGTGGTGGCAGCAGCCGCGCCGCCGTGACAGGGGCCGGAATTTCCAGCTTGCGGTGATCCGGGAATCGGCAGGCAGGGCGGTGGGCGTGGATTTCCCGCAAATCCGGAGGGTGTCGGGGCTCTGGCCAAGACCGAGATCGACGCCGCCCTCATACCGGCACATCGGCCGCCGGGCGGGCTGGTGAGCCGCCCCTCAAAAACCAGGGAAAGCTATCCTACCCAGGTTCGTGTAGGAACCTCACGAGACCATCGGAAGCCAAGGAACTTGTAAACATCCCAGGCCTTTTCTATCTGATCGTAACCGAATTTCCGGCAAAGCCGCCATGACGGTTCGTTCCGGGAAGAAATAGTGGTAATTGCCGCCGACAATCCTTTATTCTCGAAGTAATCGTACATTCCTTGTAATATGAAAAGTGAAACAATAGACCCGCGGCTGCCGGGCGAAACATATCCCGCGAAGTGAAAAAACTCTCCGGGCTTGACGTGAACCGTATTTTTCCAAAGATGTCGATCGTAGAAATCATCTTCGGTGGCAAATATGTAACCAAGAACCGAATTATCTTTCGTGGCGAAGAAGGCTATTATATCTTTCTCGATATATTCTCGAAAAAAATCAGCCCTTTTAGGAAAGGTCTTGATCATCGGAGCTATTTCGGGTTGCGTTTTCGCAATATGAAGTTTGATGCCTTTCGGGTTCATTTTCTTGTACTTGTTATCACGTTCGACCGGCTTTCTGAACGTCAGGATGTGGTCGATGTCGAAGATCTTGTCCTTGAAGACTTTCTTCATCCGGTACTTTGAAAGGTTTTTAACTGGAGATTTGGGCATATTACGCGCTCCCTTGTAGAATCCGCAAAACTTCTACGCTACACTCTGCCTCGGTCGGCAGCGTAAAATTTTACACACGGGGGATCTTCGTGAAGGTTCATTTTTCTCAGGACGTTGCGGCTCCGATCGTTCAGAGTGCCAACACTCTTGTCCAGACATGGCCTTCCGCGTCCATCATGCAGAACGCTGTCTGGCCCAAGATCGCCGCACCCTCGCAGATTCAATCCTATCGTTATTTCGTTTGCTCCGACAAGGTTGGGGATGTCGTTTCCGCAGGATGGGTTCGCCTGACCAGGCTTTATCGCGGACGATTCTCCGCATCGCTCAAGAGGGGGCCGTGCACCCGGACGCCGGAGGATCTGGCACGGATCATGCCGGCGCTTGAAGATGCTCTTTATCGCATGGGCGCCATTTCGGTGGCGGTGAATCCGCATTGGCAGGATGAGGATGCCGAGACCTGCGAAGACGTCTTGATGCGCGGCGGCTATGCCAGGGTGCCATCGGACGAGCAGACGTTGCCGAGCGCGACGGCATTGATCGACCTGGATGGATCCGAGGACGCGCTTTTGGGCAGCTTTTCGCAGCGACGGCGGCGGGACCTGCGCAGTTCCGGAGGCACGGAGGTCGAGGTGCGCCCCGTGGCGTCGTTGGCCGAATCGTCACGGCTGAGCGAGATCATGCGGGAAATGGCCCGGACGACCGGGTTGGAGATCGATGGGCAGCATGATTTTTCTGCCCATTTCCGCGTGCTTCAAGCCCATCCGGGCTTGGGAACGATGAATGCTGCGCTGGTCGATGGAAAGATTATCGGCGGTTCGGTCAGCTATCGCGAGGCGCAGCGCAGCTATGCGCTGCTTGTTGCCACGTCACCGGGTATGCGCGGCGGCCGCAGCACGTCGCTGTACTGGCAGAATATCCTGGATGCCAAGCGGCAGGGCAGCAATGTGCTTGATCTGGTGGGCTATCCTGACCCGCGTCTGTCGGGATCCGGCGAGGCTGCGGGACGTCAGGAATTCAAAGACAGCTTCCGTCCCCGGATCGTGACGCTGCCGCCGATCATGAAGAAGGTGCTGCGCCCCGTCGAGGCAAGGGCCTATCGCGAGTTGAGGCGTCTCTATCGCCGCTCTCGCTGGAAGACGCAGATAAAGGCGATCATCCACCGATCAGCATGACGGCCCCAGAAGGTCCGAGAATGCGGATTCGTAGGCTTCCACCGCGGCCGTGACGGTGAAGTCGCCGGCGACTTGCCGGCCGGCCGCCACATAGGACCGACGAAGCTCTGCATCCGCCGTCACCTCGATCAGTGCTCGGCCGAAATCTGCCGCCGTGTGACGTCGCACCAGCCTTCCGGCCTTGCCGTCACGCAAAAGCACCTTCGGCCCGACCGGGCAATCGACGCTGATCACCGGCACCCCCGCCGCCATGGCTTCGACGATCGCGTTTCCGAAGCCTTCCCGGCGCGAGGTGCACAAGAAGAGATGGGCGTTTCCGAGCCGCTGGGGAACATCGCTCGCAAAGCCCGGCAGCGAGACGGAATTTCTCAGGTCATGACTGTCGACGACGCTTTCCAGGCGGGCGCGATCGGGCCCTTCACCGATGATCTCCAGGGTTGCCCCCGGCCTCTGCTTGCGCAGCACGGCAAAGGCCTCGATCATCAGGTCAAAGCGCTTCACTTCGGCCAGTCGCCCGACGCTGACAAGTTTCGTGGCATTTTCCGGAATATTGCCGGGCGGCTGGATTTCCTCGACAACCGGATTGCGCAGACATCGGAATGGCGGGCATCGATTGCCCAGAATATCTTTCAGCTCATCCCCGATTTCGGCCAGCGGCGCCACGGCGAGATCGGCCAGCGGATAGGTTCCGCGCAGACCCAGAAGCCGCAACTGCCGCCATTTGGATTCAGCCAGATTTCCGGAAAGGGGCGTATGTTCGCTGATTACCGATCTGCATCTGGCGAGTTTTGCCGCGGCAGCGGCATAAATGTTGGTGGCGGTCGTGGCGGTATAAACTGCGTGCACCCGCTGGCGCCGCAGATGCCATGCAATTTCCGCTATACACGACGGCGCACGCCGATTGCGAAGCACAATGACAGGCGTGTCCTTCAGCAGATCCAGAAACTCGCCTTCCTGGCGCTGCAGGATGACCAACGGTTCGAAGACGTCGCGGCGCAGGCTGCGAATCAGGGTGACGCAAAGCCGTTCGACGCCACCGTGCCGGAGGTGCGGCAGGAAGAACGCCACCCGTTTGGGATCAACGCCCTTCATGAGCACAAATACGCGATCTGGACCAGGAAATTCGTCGCCGCGGGTCCGATGTGCATGTTCCTCAACCACAATTCATCCACACAAGGTCCACTTTCCGCTTCGTTCAGGCAAGCGAAATCGTGCCGCCATCTTGCTGCATCTGGCAAGAATCGGCCTTTTCAGCCAGCATCCGCCGGCGCCCGGTTGCACCGCGACCGCAGTTTTGTCAGGCGCTAACTCGGTTTCCGAGTGCTGTGGTTGATCGAAAGCCAGACTGTGCTGCCGACGACCGTGTCACCGGCGCCGCAGGCGAGAAAGGATCGCTCGTCGTTTCCGACCTCGTGCAGTCGACTATGGCGAGAGCGTGCCTGGGCGCATCTCGTCCGTAAAGCTGTCTTGCGCCTGCGCAGCCAGAATTTTGTTTCCCACAGTTTCAGGTTTGTTTTTGGACGACACCAAGAGAATGGCAGATGCCATATCACGAAATGACAAGGAACTACAATGCCGCAATACGACAATATTATCGAGAACGTCACCTACAACAGCACCCTGCGCCTGACCGGCAGTGAATGGGATAACACGCTGGTGCGCAACGTCGTGATCGAGAATGTCAATGGAAACGGTGCGCTGCTTCGGGACGTCGATAATGTCACCTTCGAAAACGTCACCATCAGAAATGTCAGCGGAGATGGAATCAAACTGAGCACCCAGGGTTCGACATCGAACGTCGTCATCTCGAACAGTGACATATCCCGGGTTGGAGAAGACGGGATCAACGCCGGACAGCGATACGAGCAGGGGGTATCGCATCCGGGACTTCAGATCATCGGCAACACCATCGACCAGACCGGCCTGAACGGTGGCAATGACGGCCTGCGGCACGGTATCTATGTCCAGAGTCGCGATGTCCTGATCCAAGACAATCGCGTGACCAATTCAGAGGATGGAAACGGCATCTCTGTGCGCAGTTCCGGCATCGTCAAGGACAATTATGTCGAAGGCTCGAATGACAGCGGGATTGCGTATTTCGCGGATCACATGGGCAGCGACGGCACCCTTCGGATCGAAGGCAACACGGTGGTCGACAGCGGCTATGGCAACGGCCGTTCGGATATCGACCTTCTGTCGGTTCCGAACCAGAACTATCGCGTCGATTCCTTCATCATCAACTCCAACAATCTGGAGAGGGGCGCCGCGGGCGTGCGCGTCGGAAATGGCTATAACGACGCCGTTGTCGACATCAACGGAAACGTTACCGGAACCGGAACCATCAGCAGTGACAGCGGCAGCGAAAGGCCCGTTTCGGCGCCGGCCGTCGATGACGGCCTGTCGTCCTCGACGATCCAGGGAGATAACGGCAGCAATATCCTTCGCGGAACCTCGAAAGACGACAGCTTCTACGGACTGGCCGGTGCCGATGTCTTTGTCATGGCAAAAGGCGGCGGGACCGATACGATCGAGGATTTCCAGCCGGGCGTTGACCGGGTTTTCGTCTACGGGTTCAACAACGCAAACTCGGTCGGCGATCTGCTTTCGCTCGTAAGCGAACGGGACGGCGACACGGTGCTCTCCTTCGGAAATGGCGACAATCTCGTCTTCGCCGACACCAACCTGAACGAATTTTCGTCGGGCGATTTCCTTTTTGGCTAAGTCCTGACCCCGCGTCCCGTCGGTTTCCCGGCGGGGCGCATCCCCCCTGCGACGCTGATCGCCATATGGTCATCCCGCCCTGTTCTGCGCGTGCGGACGAGTGAAGGCTTGACTTGCAGCATGGCTGCACGTCACGCTCTGTTACGGTTTGTGCGGTAGCTTGGTGGGTGGAAAACCTGATGTTCAGAGTCTCGCGTTGGGCCATTCTGCCTGTCGTCGCACTGGGTCCGATCCTTCTGACGCCGCCCGCCCTGGCCGACGAATATCTCATCAGTCCCGGCGATGAGCTTGATCTGTCGGTCTTTGCCCGCCCCGATCTGTCGCGCATCTATCGGGTTCGATCGGACGGGACGATCTCGATGCATATTGTCGGCACGATTCCCGCCGCCGGACGCACGCCGGCGAAGCTCGAGCAGGAAGTCGAGGCACTTCTGGCGACCGCGTTCTCGGATTCGGAATCGGTGACGCTGGAAGTGGCGTCCTACGTGCCGATCATCGTATCGGGCGACGTTGAAAACCCGGGCAATGTCCCGTTTCAAGCCGGGATCGACGTGCGCTCTGCCGTGGCGATCAGTGGCGGAATGGCCGATCCGGCAAATCTTGACAATACCAGCAGCCGGATGCGCGTATCTGACGAGTTGGCCAATGCCGAGGTTCTGTCCAAGCGGCTGGCCGCGCTGCAGGTGACGCGTGCGCGCCTGATCGCCGCGCGCGACGGCGATACGACGATGGAAATCAGCGACGAGGTCCAGAAGCAGCTGGATGAAAACCAGGCCGAGCCACTGGTGACTGCGGCAGCCACGCTGCTTGCCGCGCTTGGCGAGGTTCAGGACGCGCGCCGCCAGGCACAGGGCGACCAGCTCCGGCTGGCGCGGGAAGAGGCCGAGGCCTTCGCCGAGCGTCGCACATTGTTGAACAACCAGCTCGACACGCTTCTCAAGGCTCTGGCCGATCAGCAAAATCTGCGCGACCGCGGCCTTGCGCGGTCGGATCGCGTGGTCCAGTTGACCCTGGACACGTCCCGCCTGCGCGTTGACATCCTCGAATCGATCGGCCTGGAAGCGGCCGCGCGACAGAAACTTGAACGCGCGGCTTCGGCGCCGGCCACGGATGAGACACAGTTGCGGGCAGACCTCTCGGGGCTTCTTGCCGAGACCGAGGCCGCGATCCTGGAAACGTCCACCCGGCTTGAGCGATCCCGTGCCTTCGTGCGCGAATTCGCAAGCAGCGCCGACATCGCCGAAGAGTTCGATGTAAGCGTGACCTATCGCATCTATCGCCGGAACGGCGAGGCCACCGAGGTGGTCGAGGCAGGGCCCGATACCCGGCTTCACCCCGGCGACGGTCTGGAGGTGGTGCGCATGGTCGATATCCCTGGGGCGCCGTGATGTGGGGCGGGGTTTTCGCGGGTTGCGCCGCTTTCTTGGCGATCGTGGCTTCACCGGTCATGGCCGATGTTGATCTGGCGAAACTGAGTGTCACACCAAACCCACGGCTGGGTCTGGCCTTTCCCGGTTCGCAAACCCGCTATTACAGAGCCATCGCCGAGGCCGGGATCGGCGTGACCCGTCTGTCGGCTTCCTGGAGCCGGATCGAGCCGCGCCAGGGTCGTTTCGACTTCGTCGGCCTGGACCAACGTGTAAAGGCGCTTCAGGATCTTGGCATTCAGCCGTTCCTCACCTTTGAATCCGACGCCGATTGGGCAACCGACAAGGCCACGCAAAAGGTCAAGAACGCAATGCCCACCGACCTGGGATTGTGGCAAAGGTTTATCCGGACCGTCGTGGACCGCTATGATGGTGACGGGACGGGCGACATGCCGGGTCTGCGGTTTCCGGTCCGCTATTATCAGGCCGCGAACGAATGGATCAGCGACAGCAACCGCTCGGGTGGCTGGGCCGCCTCGCCGGACGATCTGATCTCTTACGTCAATGTCGCGCAGGCGGCGGTCAAAGCCGAAGACCCGGACGCGATCTTCGTGATGGGCGGCATCGCCTCGTTCAATTCCGATGTGCTGGTGGTGCAGCAGGAGCGCAAGAATATCGAGGTTCGCCAAAGCTGGAGCAAGACGTCCGAGACCGTTCTTTCGCAAGCGCAGATGCTTGGCCCCGAGATCCGCGCCATCATCGTCGACAAGGTTCTGCCCGTTCTGAAACGCAGCAGGTACGATATCGCGTCGGTGCATCTCTACGGTCCCGAATCGCGTGACATCGACCGGCTGACGCTGGTGCGAAGGCTTTCGGGACGTCCTGTCCTTTCGACCGAATGCGGCGGCCCGACGCTTGATTACGGCGGGACCTATACACCCGAAGCGCATTTTAGGGCGGTCATCCAGCGCAACCTGAATGTCTTGTCGACCGGCGCGCCATTCTGTTTGTGGTTCCGTCTGGGAGAAGGTCCCGGCGCGACATACGGCAATACCCGCACCGCGCTGTATGAAGGGCCCGGGCGACCGAAGCCCGGCGTTTACGCCTATCGCCTGCTGTCGCGCCTGATCGATCCCCAGGCTCAGGTCCGCCGCGAGGCTGACGGGCTTTTTGTCATACGGCGTGGCGACGCGACGCAGATTTCGGTCGCCTGGGGTCCGGCTGCGCGCACCTTGCGCGATCAGGCACGCGGTCAGGGGGCCGATATCCTGTGCCTCGCCGAACCCGGTCGTGGCCTTCTGGCCGCTGACCCCGGACGCTGCAAGGCCGATGCGATGACCCTCTCCGGTTCCGGACTGAACGCGATCCTCTCTCCTTAGGCGGTTTTCATTTCATGCTCGATCACTACAGAGAATTGCTGCGCCATTTCTGGAAGACCATCGTGATCGGCGCGCTGGTCGCGGGTGGCCTGACCCTGGCCCTGTCGATGCTGCTTCTGCGAGCGGCGCCGATCTACGAGGCTTCGGTGACGCTGAACATGCAGCCTTCCACGGAAGAGCTTCGCTTCAACAGCAGCTTTCTCGGCGTCAGCCAGTTCAACCCGGCCACGATCATCGCGCAGACCCATATCGAACGGCTGCTGTCGCGCAAGGTCGCCGGCCGCGCCATCGACATTCTGACAGAGGAAGCCGGCGGCACGCTGCAAATCGAGCCTCCTACCGCCTTCAGGCGATTCAAGGCTGCGGTCTGGCGCTGGTACAACATTCTCAACTTCGGCTACTTCCAGCCTCAACCCGTCAGAGAAACCTATATCAGCGACCTCCTCGGCGCCACCAAGGTCGAGACCGTCGAGGGTTCGTATATTCTTCTGGTGTCGGTATCTCACAGCGATCCCGCCCTGGCCGCCCGCGCAGCCAACGCGTTGGCGCAGGCCTATGTGGACCAAACCCGCGATGAGTTTCGCACCGATGCGGCCCAGGTCGACGAAACCCTTCAGAACGTGATCGCCGCGCGCGAGAAGGATCTGGCCAGATACGCGGCAGAATACCAGAACACGGCCAGCAATTTCGGCATCACCAACCTTGATCAGGAACGATCCATCATGCTTGACACGCGCGCGGCCGCCCGCGCCGCGTTGCAGAATGCCGAGGTCGAACTGGCCCTTCTGGATACGACGATCGCCTCGCTCGAGGCTTCGATCACGCGCGCCTCGGATGCCGAAACGGTGCGCCAGTTGCGACAGACCCTGGCGGAAACACAGGCTTCCCGCGCCGGGAACGAGGCCCGGCTGCAATTCCGCAGCCAGCGGGTCTCGGATGCTGATCAGGCTCTGCGAGAACTGAAAACGGCCGGCGAGGCGCTGGCACAGATCGAACAGCGCATCACCGAGACCGAGGCCGATCTCACCGAACTGCAAAATCGTCAGGTGGCCGCAGGGGTCGCGCGCGAGGCGCAGTTGTCGCAGATCCGGACCATCGATTCTGCAAGCGTTCCCGTCTATCCGAAATTTCCCAAGGTTCTGATAAACACGATCGTGGCCACCATCCTCGGCAGCATCCTGGTGCTGGTTCCGATTGTCGCGATGGACGTGCTGGGCGATCGTGCCCGAACATCAGAGGATCTGCGCAGGACCCTTGGCACCCGCGTCCTGCCGCCGGTCACGCGAAGGCTTCTGCGCCAGGCCCGGCGCTATCTCGATGGCGGCAAGCCGGGCACGGCACTGCAGCGCTATGCCCATGCAGTCGGGCGGCGCTTCGTTTCGGACAGCCCCCACCGCTGGCCGTCCAAGGCGCTTCTTGTCACCGCATTCGGCACGCAGGCCGATGTCACGGCCCTGCATGACCTTTTCAAGGCGGTGCTGAAGATCGCCGCACCGACTGCTGCCGATGGCGGTGTTCCCGAGGCGGTCGAATTGCCGCCGATCGCGCGGATCGCGGATTGGAGCGTCTACAAGGATCGCCAGGTGGTGGTCGGCCTGCGCTCTGGCGTCGTGGATCGCGACGAACTGAACGCCCTTGGCCGCAGCGATGCGGTCGCGTCAGGGCCGGTATCCTATGCGACCTTGCTGCCATGAACCCGGTCCCGCATTCGCCGGCCGACCGCCGGACCTGCCGCAAGAAAGCCTTTCGTCGCGCGGCACTGATCGCCCTCTGCGGCCTTGTCGCGGGCGCCGTGGGAGTTACGCTTGGTCTGCCTGCCCTGGGTCTGGTTCTTGCCCTTGCGGGTTTTCTTCTGGCGTGGCGCGCGCTGCGCAAGCCCGGTGGCGTGCCGATTCTCGTCTATCACAGCGTTTCACCCGATGCGGGCTGGCTGCCCTGGGCCAGAAACATATCGGTCCGTCCGGAAGTGCTGGATATCCACCTTCGCACCCTGCGACGCGACGGCTGGAACATCGTCTCGACCGAGGATCTGGTCGCGGCGCGCGCGAACGGTGCTTCTCTGCCCCCGCAGGCGGTGGTGCTGCAATTCGACGACGCCTATCTTGACAACTATCTTTTCGCCGCGCCGATCCTGCGCCGCCACAACGCCCCGGCGACGATCTTTGCCTCGGTGGATTTCGTCGAACCGGGCGAGGTCCCGCGGGGGGCCGACCGCTCCTGCGGACCGGAGGCCTGGCAAGGCTATATGAATGTCGCCGAGTTGCGGCATCTTGATGCCGATCCGCTTTTCGCGGTCGAGGCGCATGGCACCAACCATGCCCGCATCCCGGTTTCGGATCGGACGTCCGGGCTGGTCGGTCCTGACTGGAAACGCCATGCCCCGCTGACCTGGGCGACCGATCCGGAAAACAAGTCGCGCTGGTTCGAGGCCGTGACACCGCCGCCTTCGCTCCGGCCCGACGCATCTCTGCCCGAAACCGACTCGGCGCTGGCAGGCCGATGGTGGCGTGACGGCTCGGCCGAGGACGAGGCCGCGTTCCGGGCCCGCGTGTCGCAGATGCTGAGCCAGGCATACCGGGAACTGGCGGCACTTCTGGATCGTGCGCCGCGCGTCATGGCCTGGCCCTTCGATCGCTTCGATCCCGTTTCGGTCGATGCCGCGCAAGAGGCGGGTTTCGTGGCGGTCACTGGCGGTCGCCAAGACAACCGGCGCGAAGACCACGTCCCCGGCAATGGTCCCGTGATCCTCAGCCGCGTTCATCTTCAGGACCGGGCCTTCGGCGGCGGGCCGCTGTGGCTCGAGGCGCTGGCGCTGCGGGCCCGGGTCAACACCGCCGCAGGCTGGCTTGTCTGGCATCCGGTGACGGCACTTGCCAACCGGCTGCGCCGCCGCCGGCTGGGGCCATCGGGCTATGACAGGGTGGCGTCGTGACAGGGTTCCTGCGCTTCATGCCATTGACGCTGGGCCTTGCGGTTCTTGCGGCGCTGATCGTGATCGTTGCCGGGACCATAACCAACCCGGTGGCCGCGCTTGCCCTTCCGGTCGGGCTGTTCTCGGGCCTCTTGCTGTTTGCGCAGCCGTTTCTGGGAGTGCTGGCGCTGACGGTGTTCTCACATCTCGACGCCATCCAGAAACTGTTCTTCGGCTTTCTGCCGGTCTCGGCCTTCAAGCTGATCGCCGCAGGCACCTCGCTGGTGGTGCTGGCCCGAGCGATCGACATGCGAAACAGCATTCGGACAGCCGCCCGCGATCCGGTGGCCATGTTTGCCTTTCTGACGACGGGCATGGCCGTCGTCAGCATCGTGGTCGCCGAAGATCGAGGCCTCGCCATCGATACCGTCAGCACCATGGTCAGCCTTTTCCTGTTGTTCACGCTGGTGGTCACGCTGGCTGACACCCGAAAGAAGGTCGAGATCCTGATCTGGATGCTGGCGATTACTTCGCTTGTATCGTCGCTGATCCTTCTGGCCGAAATCGCAACGGGCACCACCCTCGTGGCCCAGTCCGATGCGGCCACCACCGCGCGCACGGCCGAGGGGTTCCAGCGATCCTCGGGGGGGTCGGATTACAATCCGACCACCGCCGCCTCGATGCTTCTGGCCGGGGTGGTTTTCGCGCTTGCACACATGCTGGCGACGCCGCGGCTGCGCGGCTACATGCTGATGATCGTCGGCCTCGGGACGGCGGCGATTGTTCTGTCCTTTGCCCGGTCGGCCTTTCTTGCCTATGGCATCGTCGTGATCTTGCTGGCCTGGCGCTATCGGCGGGCGCGGTTCATGCCGCTTTCCATGATGATCGCCCTGTTCTGCCTGATCGCGGCCATTCCATTCATTCCGGTAGAATATTTCGAACGTCTGGGTTCGATTTTCGGCGGCGGGTCCGGGCGCGACTGGACGCTGGGGCGGCGCATGACCTATAATCTGATCGGGTTGGATCTGCTTGTCCAGCGCCCGTTCCTGGGCGTCGGACCCGGCAATTTCTACTACCATTTCACTGATAATGCTTATCGCTACCTGCCCGGCCGGACTTTGCTGGGGCGCGAATTGCACAACATGTATCTTTCCGTCCTGGTTCAATACGGCATTCTGGGCGCCCTGCCGTTTTTCGGTATGATCGGCTATGCCTTCAGCCGCATCAGGGCCGTATGCCGAAACCCGGCGGATGAACGGCTAGGGGTCATGGCGCAGGCGCTTGCCTACGGGTTCGGCGCCTATCTGATCGCCAGCCTGTTCCTGCCGAATGAATACACCAAATATACCTGGCTGCTGCCGGCTTTGTGCACTGCGCTTTATCGTGTGAATGTTCAGGAGCTTGCGCGGAAATGAGAATCCTTGTCGTTGTCAGCGAATTTCCGAAACTCACCGAGACCTTCGCCTATCGCAATGTGGTCGAATATGGCCGGCTTGGCCATGATGCCCGGATCTTTCACATAAAACCCTTCCGAAAGGCAGAGATCGTGCACGGCTTCATCAACGAACTGCTGCCGCGGGCCTTCACTTTTCCCTTTCTCGGCGGCCGGACCCTCGCGGCGCTTCTGGCCGAAACCTTGCGCAGGCCCGGCCTCATGGCGCGGCTCGTCGCACAGATAGCCGTGGCACACAGGCGCGAGCCCCGGCGCGGGCTTGCGGTGGCGGCTCTGTTTCCCAAGGCGGTCGCGCTTGGCCGATGGTGCCGAACGAACGGAGTCCAGCATATTCACGCGGAATTTGCCGGCCACCCCGCGAATGCCGCACTGATCGCATCCCGGCTTGCGGGAACAGAATTCAGCTTTTCGGCCCATGCCAACGACATTTTCGTATCGCAGGCGCTTTTGCCCGAAAAGGCGCGAAAAGCCGCGTTCGTCCGGTCCATAAGCGCCTATAACATTCGCTGGCTGACCAGACTGGCCGGGTTTCCGGCCGACAAGTTGCGTCTGATCCGCTGCGGCGTCGTTCGCGAGACGCTGGATGCGCCAGCGCCGAACCCGCCTGCAACCGACGGGTTGCGAATTCTTTATGTAGGATCGCTGATCAGGAAAAAGGGCGTCGCGCATCTTCTGGACGCCCTCGCGCTGCTTCCGGCAGATATGCGCTGGCAGGCCCGCATCGTCGGTGGCGGCGATCTGGCCAAGGCACTGCAAACCCAGGCCGCGGATCTTGGGCTGTCCGAAAAGGTTCGGTTCGACGGCCCGCAACCCGCCGAGATCGTGGCAGAGGCCTATCGCGATTCCCATGTGCTCGTGGTGCCGTCGATCCCCGGAGAGAATGGCAGGGTAGAGGGGATTCCGGTTGTCCTGATGGAGGCGATGGCGCATGGCCGGGCGGTCGTTGCCAGCAACCTTTCGGGCATTCCCGAACTTGTCGAACCCGGCCGGACCGGTTGGCTTACCCCACCGGGCGATGCGCCGGCGATCGCCGCGGCGCTGGGCGAGATTGCCCGGAACTGGGATGATGCCGCCGCCATCGCCCATGCCGGGCGTGGCCGAATCGCGGACGAATATCTGATCGAGGAAAACGCCGCGGCCCTTGCGCGGGAAATGGAGCGTTCTTGCCGATGACAGTCTTGTTCTGGGCTTCTGCGATTGCGTTGTTTTACAGTCTCTTCGGCTATGGGATGCTTCTTCTGGCCCTGTCGCGGCTTCGCCCAAGACGAACCCCGCCCGCCGGTCCTGGGGACCCGCCGAATGTCAGCTTCCTGGTGGCCGCCTATAACGAGGCGCCGGTGATTGCCGACAAGGTCGAGAATACTCTTGCGCTGAACACAGGCGGGGCGGACATCGAGTTGATCGTCGTCTCTGATGGTTCGGCGGACGAAACCGCCGAGATCGTGCGCAAGGTGGACGACCCCCGAATCACGGTGCTTGAACCCGGTCGTGTGGGCAAGGCGCAGGCGCTTGCCCAAGGACTGAAATGCTGCACCGGCGACATCGTCGTCTTTTCGGATGCCAACGCAATTCTTGAAAAGAATTCCCTGACCGCGATGCTGCGCCACTACGCAGACCCCGAGGTCGGCGGCGTGTGCGGACAGATCACGGTCGAGGGCAAATCGGGCGGTATCGGTTTTGCCGAAAGCCTTTTCTGGCGCTATGATCAACAGCTCAAACACGCTGAGTCGCGCCTGGGCGGGGCCATCTCGGCGCAGGGCTCGGTCTATTCGCTGCGTCGCGCACTTGTCCGTCCGCCGGCGCCGGGATGCACCGACGATTTCGTCATATCGGTCGGCGCCGTCGCGCAGGGCTATCGCCTGGTTTTCGAACCCGATGCCAGCACCGTCGAGAACGTCACCGAGAATGTCGGCAACGAGATGCGTCGGCGCATCCGTTCCAGCGAACGGGGCTGGCGCAGCCTGCTGCAAAACGCCGGCCTGATGAATCCACTGCGCCACGGCTGGTATGCATGGCAGCTTTTCTCGCACAAGCTGATGCGAAGGCTGAACCCTTTTTTCCTGATCCTGCTGTTCGTTTCGAACCTGGCTCTGATGGGTCAAAACCTCTTTTATCTTGCGACCGGACTTTTTCAGATCGCCTTTTACGGGGTCGCGGCAGCCGGACTTGTCTGGCCGCATCTTCGCCGCAACAAGCTGGTGGCTTTGCCTGCCTTCTTCACCTTCGCTCACATCGCGTTGCTGATAGGAATCCTGCGCTGTCTTTTCGGCAGGCAAAGCGTCTTGTGGACGCCATCGCGCGATGGCGGCTGACCCCGCCTCGGGAAAGCGCGCCGTTTTCGTGCTGGGGCTTCAGCGCTCGGGCACGACCTGGGTGGCCAACATGCTGCACGGTTCGGGATCTGTCGCGGCCGTTGCGGCCGAGGATCATCGCGGCGTTCATGAAAGCCTTTTCTTTTCCCATTTTGCCCGCGTCTTCACGCCGCTTTCGGATCGCGATACATGCGCGGCCTTCCGCGCGGCCTTTGTGTCATCCGATTACTGGCTGCTGGGCGGGCTGCCCGATGAAACCCTTGATGACATCATGTCATCGGCCAAGGACCACGCTGCGGTATTCGAGGCGATGATGGATGCCGTTGCCGATCGTCAGCAGGCGCCGCTGTGGCTGGAAAAGTCGCCCCATCACACCCTGCTCGCGCGGGCCCTTGCGCAACGTTTTCCCGCCGCGCGGTTTGTCTGCGTCATCCGGGACAGCCGCACCCTGATCGCGTCACGGCTTTCGGCTTATGGGCGCAGTCCACGGAGGGGACCAGGGCGGTTGGTCGATATCGTGCGAGGCGCACTCGCCAATGCACTTCATACCCGCTATCTGCGCCGCTTTGCGGCTGATGACCCGCGCGCGCATCTGGTCCAATACGATGCGCTCGCCGCCGATCCCGACGGGGGGCGGGCGGCGCTGGTCCGGGCGCTCGATCTTCCGGTGTCACCTGACGCGCTTGTCAGCCGTTTTGCGGCCAATACCAGCCATGATCGCGACCCTTCGACCCGACGTCTGTCCCGCACCGACCGCGCCGCCGTGGCGCTTGGGGACGCATTGGGCCGAATTCTGCCCATTGCCCTTCTTGGCGGGATCGAACGCAAGCGGCGGCAGGCCCGCGGCGCCGACTGGCCGGATTGGGTCTGGAAGCGCAGTGGGTTCAGACCCTGATGGCGTCAACGCAGCCGGACGCGAAACGCCGTGACCGCGACGCCAAGCACCGCCGATCCCGCCAGACCCGAAACCAGCAAGCCGGACAGGGCCGCGCTTTTGCCGTCCAGGGCAGTCCATTGCGACAATAGGGGGCCAAGCCATGCGCCGGCCGCGATCGCCAGGCTTGCCGTCAGCGAGGTGGCCATCAACGGGCGACTGATGCTGGCCGGACGCAGGTCAAGGAACACGTTTTGCCGCCTCAGCCACAGCGCGATTATCAGGACGGGCCCGATCGGGGTGATCACCAGCGACAGCGGAATTCCGGTCAGTCCCAGCCAAGGCACCAGGATCCGGAAAAGCACGGCGCGGATCACCATATCCGCGATCGTGGCGACCAGCGCGATGCGCACGACGGGAAGCGTGTCGTCTGCCAGCACCCGGACATACAACATCCGCACGACCAGCGCGCCGAGGGGCGCAACCGCCATCCAGCGTGTCAGTGTCACGACTTCGGCCCGGATTTCGGCGGCTTCGAACGCGCCGTAGCCCAGCACCAGTTCAATGATACCGGGGGCGTTCACCACCACACCCACCGTCACCGGCAACATCAGCGAGATGCCTGCCCAGACCGCAATGTTGAACCGCGCATCCAGTTCCCGGGTCTCTCCTGCGGCGCTGCGCCGCGACAGATCGGCGAAGACGACCAAGGTCAGCGCCATGGCCAGTGTATTGCCCAACAGCGCGCCCAGACGTTGCGAATATTCCAGCATGGCAACCCCGCCGGGGCCGGTCCACGCGGCGAACGCCGTTTCCAGCCACAGCACCACCATTGCGCCGCCCGCAAGCACGACGGCGGCGGCGGCACGCCGTGAGACCGAACCGGAACGGCGGATGCCGGTCTGTATGGGCGCTGTGCGGCTTAGCCGCAGAGCCATCAGAAGAAGCATTCCGGTAACCAGGACTGCCCCGAACGTATAGGCGCCTGCCGCCAGCTCCGCGAGACCGCCTGTGCCCAGAAGAAGGGCCGCCGCCACGGCGGCACGGGGCAATTGCCGCGACGCCGCAGCGCCTCCGAACTGCTCGCGGACATTGCAATAGGCGGCCAGCGCGACAGTAGCGACGGTCGCCGGCAATGCCAGTGACAGAATTCGCATGACGCGCGTCGCCAGTGCCGCGGTTTGGGCATCGAATTGTGGCGCGACCGATGCGACGATCCATGGCGCCCCGGCAATGAAGATCGCAGCCAGTGCCGTGCCCGCCAGCAAGGCACCGCCCCCCGATCGCATGATGATATGCCAGATCCCGGCGCCGGCGGCGGCCTGCGCCGCGATCAGCGGAATGAAAACGGCCACGACGATCTGGTTGAGCGCCTCGGTCACGGCGGTGATCAGGCGCCGCCCCAGAAGGAAGGCGTCGGCCTGCGGACCGACGCCCATGCGGCGCGCAATCAGGTGAGACACCAGAATCGCCAGCAACAATCCCAGAAACTGGCCGGCAAACTGCGCGCTGCCCGAACCCAAGAGAGACTTGCGCCGGGCCTGCGTCATCGCTGTCATCGGATTTATATGCCTGCTTCCTGTCCGGCCAGTTCGGGCTGCCTCGACTCGATTGACCAGGCCACGCGAGGCGGAATGATCACCCTGCCCAGAGCATACCGTTCAATGACAAATGCGTCGACTTCGTTGACGGGCTTGTAGTTGAAAATTCCCGGCGCTCCGGACTGTGTCAACTTTACGCGCGCCCGGCGCAAGGCGCCGGAATGCAGGCGGATCGCCAAATGCCCATCCGATGGCAGGTCAACCCCCCTCACCGACAATGACGACATATCGATGCGATGAACGAGCGACGGCTTGTTCTGCACGATATCAGAAAGATAGATGTCCTTGAACGCCGAGGTCTTCCCGGTGGAAAATCTTTTCGCGAATTTCACCGATTTCTTCCCGATCCGATGCAGGATGGAGCTTCCGATCCGGACCAGCAGCGAAAGCTCGGCTGCAATATTCACCGGACGATTGACAGCCAGATTGTTCATTCGCGCGCGTATCCGCTTGCTGGCGCCGTGACCGAAGCACGCCTGGGTCGGACCGATCAGCCCGGGCCGAACGTCGAACCGCTTCTCGTATCCCTTGATGCGCCGACTCTCGATCGCCGCGATCTCGGGGCGCACGGGGCGCGGTCCGCAGATATTCATGTCGCCACGAATGATATTCACAAGCTGCGGAAGCTCGTCCAGCCGGACCTCGCGCAGAATCTTTCCAAGTCGAGTTTCGATATTCGCATCGGCGGGCAGGGTGCGATCTGCGGTGATCGCCCGCGCGCGCTTCGGGCACAGGGTCCGGAACTTGATGATCTGGAACGGGCGTTGATTCTTTCCCATCCGCGGCCCGAAATAAAGGATATTCGGACCCTGGGTTATCAAGAGCAGGAAGGCCAGAAGTAGAATTGTCGGGCTGAGTGCAACCAGAAGGAGGGTCGCAACGGCAACATTATAGAGGCGATAACCAAACGGCCACGTATCGCGAAAGCCAATGACGGAACTCATAATAACCTCGATACCGCTAAATTTTTATCTTTCTGATCTTGCAGGCTGGGAGGGCGCTAAGTCAACTCCACGTGAACGGCTGAAACCCGCTTTCTTGCTACCCGAGGACCGCGAAAAAGCGCCGATCAGCGCAGGCCTCTCCTCTTCCAGAAAGAGATGGACAAGGATTTCGGAAATTAAAATATTCATTCAGTTAGGGATAGGTGAAATTCAGGCAACGGTCTTGGGTGGACGGCGCCAGTAGCGTCGTCCATTTCGTGGCAGAAAAGTTTCTGGCAAGGCAAGTGCCGGAGGCTCTTCTTTAAGATTAATTTAAAAACATATTTCCTCCGTGGGTTGAGGTAATCCCAAGCAAATGCAGTTGCTGATTCGCTCGACCCTGGGCCACGACCGGCATCACCCCCGGGATTGTCGATTCTGCCAACCGCAAGTTGAAGCCGTGACCCGGGCGTTTCGAAAAAGTTGGTCACGCCGTTCATCGGTTCCCAAGACGTCGCTGCGCCCTGTGCGCCAATCTGCGAGTTGGTGACGTTGACCGAGCCTGTCGCATCTTCTGGATTTCGCTATGAAAGGGCAAACAGGAGGGCGCAGCATGAACCGCAAGAAGGTCACATTGGCCGAGGTCGCGCGGGTGGCGGGCGTTTCACGGGCGACGGTCTCGCTGGTGGTGCGGAAATCGCCGCTGGTCGCCGATCATACGCGCGAAAAGGTCGAGAAGGTCATGGCCGATCTCGACTATGTCCGCGATATCGGGGCCGCAAGGCTGCGCAACAACAGCAGCCGCACCGTGGGTGTCATCGTGCCGAACCTCGTCAATTCCTTCTTCACCGAATTCCTGTCGGGGGTCGAACAGGTCATGGGCGAGGATGACAGGGTCGTTCTTCTGGCCAACAGCCAGGACGATCCGGTGCGTCAGAACGACATCCTGCAGAGGTTTCGGGGTCATGGCGTCGATGGCGTGATCCTGTGTCCGGCCGAAGGCACCGATCCGGATCTGCCTTTGCGCCTGCGGCATCGCGGCGTGCCCGTGGTGCAGGCCTTGCGGGAGGTCGGCGAAGGGATCACGGATTATGCCGGCGCGGACTACCTCGAGGGCGTGCGCTTGGCGATCCGGCACCTGGTCGGCGGGGGACATCACCGGATAGCCTTTCTGTCGGTGGCCGCGCAGACATCGGCGCGAGAAGAGCGTCTGCGCGGTTTTACGGCCGCGCTTGGCGAAACCGGGGCCTCGTCGGCGGGGATCGTCGAAGCCGAACTGACCTGGGAAGGGGCCGCGCAATCGGCGGCGGCGATGCTGGCGCTGAAGACCAGGCCGACGGCAGTGCTGTGTTTCAACGACGTGCTGGCGGCGGGTCTGATGCTGGGCCTGCGCCGCGCGGGGTGCGAACCGGGCCGCGATCTCGCGGTGGTGGGGCTGGACGATCTGCCTCTGGCCCGGTTGACCTATCCACCCTTGACCAGCGTTGCCATGCAGCCGGACTGCATTGGTGTCAGGGCCGGCCACTTGCTGGCCCGCCGCCTGGCCCAGGCGGATGCGCCGGTTCAGCGGTCCGTGATTCTGCCGAGGCTGATGATAAGAGGAAGCAGCCATCGTGATTGACTTTCCTCCGCACCGATTTTAGATCGTTCTAAACAACGGGAAGCGGCACATCGGCAGGGGAGAGCAGATGTATCAGTTCAACTTCCAGCCCGTCTTCGAGAACCTCGACCTGCTGCTTTACGGGGCGCTGCTGACGGTGCGTTTGTCGCTGGCGGCGATGGTGCTGGGGCTGGCCGTGTCGGTGATGGGTGCGGTTGGCAAGACATCCGGCATCCGGCCGCTGCGCTGGCTCATCGACGTCTATGTCGAGGTCATTCGCAACACGCCCTTCCTTGTCCAGATCTTCTTCATCTTCTTCGGCCTGCCGGCCATCGGCATCAGCATGTCGCCCAACACCGCGGCGCTGGTCGCCCTGGTCATCAATGTCGGTGCCTACGGGACCGAGATCATTCGCGCCGGCATCGAATCGATCCCGCGCGGCCAGATCGAGGCGGGCCGGGCCCTGGGCCTGACCCCGGTGCAGATCTTCAGGTATGTGGTGGTAAAGCCGGCGCTGCGGAACATTTATCCCTCTCTGACCAGCCAATTCATCTACCTGATGCTGACCTCCAGCGTGGTCTCGGTCATCTCGGCCAATGATCTGGCCTCGGCGGGGGCCGATCTGAACGCGCGGACCTTCGCAAGTTTCGAGATCTATCTGGTTCTGACGGTCATGTATTTTCTGCTGGCCCTTGGCTTTTCGACGCTGTTTGCCACGATCCGCCGCGTGTTCTTCACCTATCCTGCGAGTCGCTGATGATCCGCGAATTCTCGGCCTCTGACATCCTGTTCATCGCCTCGGCGGCACGCTGGACCCTGATCCTTTCGGCCATTGCGTTTCTTGGCGGCGCCATCGGCGGGCTGGGCATCGCGCTGGCCCGGACATCGGGCGGCACGCTGCTTCGGCGCGTCGCTGCCGGATTCATCCAGATCTTCCAGGGCACACCGTTGCTGATGCAGTTGTTTCTGGTCTATTTCGGGCTGGCCGTCGTGGGGCTGCCGATCAATCCGCTGCTGGCAGCCGCTGTCGCGCTGACCTTTCACGCCAGTGCCTATCTGGGCGAGATCTGGCGCGGCGCCATCGAGGCCGTGCCCTCGGGTCAGACCGAGGCATCGATGGCGCTGTCGCTGTCCTACACCGACAGGATGCGCCATGTCGTGCTGCCGCAGGCGATGCGGCTGGCGGTGGCGCCGACGGTCGGCTTTCTGGTGCAGCTGATCAAGGGAACCTCGCTGGCCTCGATCATCGGCTTTACCGAACTGACCCGCGCCGGTCAGATCATCAACAACGCCACCTTCAAGCCATTTCTGGTGTTTGGCACGGTGGCCGCGCTTTATTTCATCCTGTGCTGGCCGCTGTCGCTGCTGGCGCGCAGGCTCGAGGCGCGGATGCGCCGTGCCGTCACCCGCTAAACCCATCTCGTCACGGAGGAGAAACTTATGAAACTGACCCGTCGTCTGTTCACGACCCTTGCCGCCTCGGCGCTGGCTGCCGGGCTGGCGCTGCCCGCAACTGCCGCCGATCTGGCCGCCATCGAGAAGGCCGGCACCATCAAGATCGGCATGCTGGTCGATTTTCCGCCCTTCGGCATCCAGGACGCCTCGGGCAATCCCGATGGCTATGATGCCGATGTCGCCAAGGCGCTGGCAAGATATCTGGGCGTCGCGCCACAGATCGTGCCGGTGACGGGGCCGAACCGCATCCCCTACCTGCTGTCGGGGCAGGTCGATGTGCTGGTCGCCTCGCTCGGCATTACCGAAGAACGCGCGCGGAAAGTCGATTTCTCCAAGCCCTATGCCGGGATCAGCATCGCGGTCTATGGTGATAGCGGGCTTGAGGTCAGCGACGCGTCCGGTCTGGCAGGCCAGTCGATCGCCGTCGCCCGCGCCTCGACCCAGGACAGCGGCGTGACCGCCATCGCGCCCGATGGCACGGATATCCGCCGCTTCGACGACGACGCGACAGCGGTCCAGGCGCTGATGTCGGGTCAGGTCAAGTTGATCGGCGTGTCGAACGTGGTCATGTCGCAGATCGGCAAGGCCACCGGCGATCGGTTCAACAAGAAGTTCGACCTGTCCAGTCAGGTGCAGGGGATCGCCGTGGCGCCCGGATCGGACGCGCTGTTGGAAAAGGTGAATGCCTTCGTCGATCAGGCGACGACCGACGGCACGCTGGACAAGATCCACGAGAAATGGCTGGGCGAGCCGCTGCCCGACTTCGTGAAGCAAGCCCAGTAAGTCAGGCGCCGCCCGGCCGGATGCGGCCGGGCGTTCCGCGAAGGGAAAAGGATCATGACCGAAAACGCCATCACCATGCGGGGCGTCAACAAGTATTACGGCGGATTTCACGCCCTTGTCGATGTAGACCTGACGGTCAGGCGGGGCGAGCGGATTGTCATATGCGGCCCGTCCGGGTCGGGCAAATCCACGCTGATCCGAACGATCAATCAATTGGAGCCGATCGAATCCGGTTCGATCGTCGTGGACGGGGTGGAACTGAAAGCGGGCGGCGACAACGTCGCGAAGATCCGGCGCGATGTCGGCATGGTCTTCCAGTCCTTCAACCTGTTCCCGCACATGACGGTCCTGGAAAACTGCATGCTGGCGCCGATGAAGACGCGCAAGGTGACCCGCGCCGAAGCCGAGGCGACGGCGCGGCAATATCTGGATCGGGTGAAAATCCCCGAACAGGCCGAGAAATATCCCGCCCAGTTGTCCGGCGGGCAGCAGCAGCGCGTGGCGATCGCGCGGGCATTGTGCATGAAACCGCGGATCATGCTGTTTGACGAACCGACCAGCGCGCTGGATCCGGAAATGGTCAATGAGGTGCTGGAGACGATGATCGACCTGGCGCGGGACGGGATGACCATGCTGTGTGTCACGCATGAGATGGAATTCGCTCGCGCCGTCGCCGACCGGGTGATCTTCATGGACAAGGGCGTCATCGTCGAGGAAAACGCGCCCAATGAATTCTTCGGCAATCCACAGAACGAACGCTTGCAGACCTTCCTGGGCCAGATCGCATGAGCCGCCCCCCCGTTCTGGCGCTGGCCGATCTGAAGCCGCAGGACATGGCCGAAAGGCTGCGCGCGGATTACGATGTCGTGCACGACATCGACGTGGCGGGCGATGCCGAAATCGTCCTGACGGCAGGCAATATCGGGCTGTCGGCCACGCAGATGGCGAAATTGCCCCGTCTGCGCCTGATCGCGGTGAACGGGGTCGGAGTCGATGCTGTCGATCTGACCGAGGCGCAGCGCCGCGGCATTGCCGTGACGACCACGCCCGACGTGCTGTCGCTGGCCGTGGCCGAGATGGCGCTGGCGCTGGCGTTGGCCTGCGGTCGGCGCATCGCCGAGGGCGATCGCTTCCTGCGCGCCGGAACCTGGGCTGCGGGTGCCAAGCTTGCGCTTGGCAGCTCCGTGCTGGAACGCCGGGCCGGGATCCTGGGCTATGGGCGGATCGGGCGCAGGCTGGCCGATCTGCTGCGCGGAATGGGGATGCAGGTTTTCTATACCGCACGCGCGGAAAAGCCCGGCGCGCCCGATACCTTTCGCCCTGACGCGCGGCAGTTGGCGCGCGATTGCGATGTCCTGTTCGTGACGGCGGCGGGGGGCGCCGGGACGCGCGGTCTGGTCGATGCCGACGTGCTGGCGGCGCTTGGATCCGAAGGGATCGTCGTCAATGTCGCGCGCGGCCCGGTCGTGGATGCCGAGACGCTGGCGCGGGCATTGTCCGAAAGGGTCATTGCCGGGGCGGGACTGGATGTCTTCGACGACGAGCCATGCGTGCCGCGGGCGCTGCTGGGCGCGCCGAATTGTGTGCTGACGCCGCATGTCGGCTCGGCCACCGCCGAGGCGCGGCGCGCGATGGCGCAACTGGTGCTGGACAACATCCCGCCCATGTCGCCGGCCGGCCGCTGCCGACGCCATACGCGACATGACCATGCGCTCTCTCTGCATCGGAGGGCCGCTGGTCGAATACTCGGCGTGTCCGGATGCGCCCTCGACCTTCGACCCGCGCGCGGGCGGAGACACGTTGAACACCGCGATCCATCTTGCGCGGCCAAGCGCGCGGGATCAGGTCCGCTATCCGTCCTGCCTGGGCGCCCTTTTCCCGGAACAGAGGGCAACAGCATGACGGTATCCGCTTTCGACGTGGCCTCGGCCGCCGAACTTCTTCTGAAGGCACGCGGGCAGGGGTCACCCGTTGCCGTCACGGCGCCCGAACCGGCCGATCGCACGGCGGCCCGCCAGGTGCAAGAGGCGGTGATGGCAGGGCTTTGCGATCCCGGCGGCGTCTGGAAGATGGCGCTGCTTGGCGGCGTCACCCGCGAGGCCGCGATTCTGCCGCGCGCCTTGTTGCACGAAACCGGGACCAGGCCGATCCTGCCCGGCCACGCCGCGATCGAGGTCGAAACGGCGCTGATCCTCGACCGTGATCCCGGCCCAAGGCCGACGCTCGACGCCATTGCCGAAATTCGTCTGGCGTTCGAGTTCGTCGCCTCGCGTCTCCGGGGGAACTGCGCACCTCTCTGGAAGATGGCCGACAGTTTCAGCTCGGCCGGCATCGTGATGGGTGAACCGATCGGCGGCTGGCGCGACGGGCTGCCCGATCGGCTTGGCATTGCGCTGACGATTGACGGCCTTCCGGCTGCCGCAACCGAGACGCCGGCCCCGATTTCGGATGCGCTGGATTTTCTGGGCTGGCTATCAAGACACGCCGCAGCGCAGGGACGAAGGTTGAAACAGGGCGACGTGATCATCACGGGCGCCCGCATCGGGCCCGTTCCATTGGCCGGAGCATCGCGGGCACGCGCCGTTGCGCTGGGCGCTTCGGTAAGTCTTGGTTGACGAGGTCAGCAGGGACAAGGCCAGCGGAAAGTCCGGCTGCGCCATCCGGTCACTTCTCGCGATGCAAATGACGATTCGGCGCCTGCGATAGGGGGATTCCACGTAAAAAATATTCATAAATCAATTATTTTAATGGTTTGGGAGAAGGAAGGCCGCTTCATCCCACGCCCTGTCCGCCGCGCGCCCTCGGTCTGTTCCGATGAAACGGGCCGGGAACGGTCGCGCCGCCGACCGCTATTGGTCCTGCGGCATGAGGCCGATGCATTCCTGCGTCGCGGCGTCCACCGCGTCGCGGGAATACGGCATGGGGACATAGTTCCCGGCGGCCCAGAGCGGGGCCAGGTCGTCGTAGTGGCTCTGGCCCGGCACGCCGGATTGCCCCGGTGCGTTGATCCAGACGCTGTTGTCCCATTGTCCCACATCCAGAACCATACGCACCGACGCACCATTGCTGACCCGGAAATCGGATGCCTCGTAGTGACCCATCATGACGGTTGTGCTGCTGCCGCCGGTGGCGAGTGGGCCGACATCATGTGTGGCGCCCAGGGGTGTCAGCGCGTGGTCGAAATAGCCGTTGTGCAAGTCGCCCCAACGCCATTGTGTCACATCCCTGCCAAAGATTGACCGCGTGTCGTCCCATGCCGCAGCAAGAGTATCCGAAAGGATCTGGCCATGCCCGGGATCGTCTTGCAGCATCCGCGCAAGCGTGGGGATATTGCCGGGCGCCAGATATTTGCGCAGTTCCGGATCGGGGGCGAACTTTTCCAGCATCGCGGGACGAAGATGGCGGGAAAGCCAGATCTCGTAGAGCAGGGCAGCGGCACTGTCCGCCGTCGCGTGGCCGTCCCAGCCACGCAGAAGATCGGCAGCCGGGCCGTCGGGCAGCAGCGCGATCAGCGCCATCGCGATGGCCGAGAAAGTGTCGGTCTGCAATGCGCAATTGCCCGCGATGTCCCGTGCGCGGTCCGCAGAGATCACCTCGGCGATACGATCCGCGCGGCCGTCCTCGAACCACTCGAAGCCGATCGGATGCGCGTCATGGTCCCAACTCGCCGGCAGGTTCATCTCATTGGCGGAATGGACGAAGCCGCTGACAGGATTCTCGACTGCGGGAAGATCGGCGGCGGTCATGTAGCCCTGCCATTCATGCGCGCCATCGCCGGAAACGGGCATCAAGCCACGCCAGCCGGTGCGCCTTGGCACATAGGCGGCGGGCTGCCAGCAGATGTCGCCCGCACAATCGGCATAGATCATGTTGACCGACGGCGCACCCCAGGTGGTCAGCGCCTCGCGGAAGGCCGGCATCGTCGTCGCACGCATGGATTTGAGGCTTGCCATGTAGGGCGCGGTGCCGGGATCGGTGAACACCGTCCGGATGGCGACGGCGGTGCCGCCCTCGTTGAAGACGACCGGCCCGTGCCGGGTGAAAAGAAGTGGCAGCGTCTGGTCCGCACAGCCCTTGACCGCGAAGATTTCGTCGACGCGTGACATCTTTTCGGTCCCCTCGCCGTATCGGTAGGCGGTTCCCGCATCGTCGGTCCGGTATATCATCACATCCTCCTGGTCGGCGCAGAAGATCGTGAGGCTGAAGGCGGCGCTGCCGTTGTGGCCGGCCATGATGCCCGGGGATGAGGGTTCGCCCGCCCCGATGAGGTCGAGGTCCGGCGCGCTCAGATGCACCATGTAGCGCAGCGACGGCGCGGCATGAAGTCTGTGCGGATCGCTTGCCATGATGGCGCGGCCCGTATCGGTCCGTGCTGGGGCGATGGCCCAGTTGTTCGATCCCTCCATTGACGGTGCGCGCCTGACGGCCCTGCGAGCATCGACGGAGGACCACAGGGGCGCGTCCTGCAGCGGGGCGTTCAAGCGGTCTTCGCTGAACGTGACGGGGGCGGTGGCCAGTTCATAGACGGCAAGCGCATCGGCGGGCAGGGCCGCGTCATCGGCCTTGTCCCATTCCTCCCGGGGCACGGACGGGGACAGTGGCACACGCAGAAGGTCGGTCGCGGGGTCGGCCAGTCCGTGCACCTGCATCCGCGCCAGTTCCGACGCGGCGT
Source organism: Paracoccus sp. L-17 (assembly GCF_056857655.1). Lineage (NCBI taxonomy): Bacteria > Pseudomonadati > Pseudomonadota > Alphaproteobacteria > Rhodobacterales > Paracoccaceae > Paracoccus > Paracoccus sp. L-17. The sequence goes on along the minus strand of NZ_JBSXNM010000022.1, from coordinate 41,347 downwards.
TGCGCATGAGGCAATGGGTGCGGATGCGCACCACATCCTCGGGCGCCCAATAGGCGGGCCTGGTGCCGAGGCGTTCGAACTCGGGCGGAAGGGGCAGGGTGCCGTCGTCCACCAGATCGACGGCAGCATTGATGCCTTGCGCGAAGGCGGTGCAAATCCGTTCCGCGTCATCGCCATATGCGGCCCATTCCGGCGCCATGTCGCCGCGATACAGGAACAGGCGCGCCGCCCGGTCCTGCATCAGATAGCCGGGGCCAAAGTCGGCGGCCAGCAGACCCAGCCCGCGCTTGCGCCACAGGTCGATCTGCCACAAGCGGTCCCGCGCGGCATTGAAGCCCTGCACGAAGAAGGCGTCGCGCGTGCTTCGCGCGCGAATATGCGCCAGGCCCCAGCGGTCGATGGAGATGCTGGCAGGGGCCGAAAGGCCGGGGAGGGTGAGGTCCAATCGTCTTCTCCTTCAGAAGCGGCTGATGGCGCGGGCGGCCTGCTGGCCGGGGGGGACGACACGCTGCACGAAATCGGCGGGCGTCCATTCCGCCAGCGAGCCCGCGATGTGTATCGCCGCGACCGGATCGCCATTTGCGTCCATGATGGGAAAGCCGGCGGCGATTTCGCCCGACAGGATCTGGCTGATGGCCAGCGCATATCCGTCCGCGCGGGTCTGGGCGATCCGGGCCATGATCTCGTCCACGTCCGTGATCGTATGGGGCGTGAAGGGACGCCGGTCCGACGCCTCGACGATGGCCCGCGCACGATCCGGCGACAGGCGCGACAGCATGGCCCACCCGCCCGAGGTGCAGAAACTCGGCACGCTGTGGCCCACCAGCGTGGCGTTCAGGGTCTGGCGTTTGGTTTGCAGACGGATGGCGTAGATCACGCGGGCATTGTCGAACAGCGACAGGTCCACCCGTTCGCGCACCGCTGTGCGCAGTTCCTGCAAGACCGGCGTCGCCAGCCGCACCAGCGGGTCGAGCCGCAGATAGTCCAGCGTATGATCCAGCAGGCGTATTCCCGGCAGGAATCCGTTTCCGTCCGAATCGCGGCGAATGTAGCCCAGCACGCGAAGGGTATGGATCATGCGCTGCGCCGCCGAGCGGTCGATCCCGGCGCGCTCGGCGACCTGGGTCAGCGTCAGCGGGCCATCCGCGTGGTGAAAGGCCGACAGCACCGTCATCGCCTTTTCCACCGACTGCACGAACAGCGCGCTGGCCCGCGCCGCGTCGGTCAGGTCGCGCCGTCCGGGTTCTGCCCGCGTCGTATTTCTGGGCATGTGCTATCCTTCGTGACGGCGCTGTTGACTTGACGTAAGGCCAGCTTCTACAATTTCTATACGATGCAGTTGTATTGCTTGGCAATACTTAGGTCCTTACGGACCGATCGCGGGGAATCGAAGGGATTGGGCATGTCGAGGCGCGTGGCGCTGGCCGGTTTTCTTCATGAAACCAACACGTTCGCACCGACGAAGGCGCGGATGTCGGATTTCGTGCAGGGCGGTGGATACATGCCGATGGCGCGCGGGCAGGCGGTGATCGACCAGTCGCGCGGTATCAATCTGGGGATTGGTGGCGCGGTCGAATTCGGCGAATCGGCGGGCTGGGACATGGTGCCCGTGCTGTGGGCCGGAGCGATCCCGTCGGCGCATGTTTCGCGCGACGCCTATGAAAGCATCACCGAAGAGATCATTTCGGGCATCCATGCCGCCGGGCCGCTGGACGGCATCTTTCTTGACCTGCACGGCGCGATGGTGGCCGAGCACGAGGACGATGGCGAGGGACGGCTGCTGGCCCGGCTGCGTGCGGCGGTGGGTGACGTGCCCATCGCCGCCGCGCTGGATCTGCATGGCAACATCACCGCTCGGATGGTCGAGGCGGCGGATATGCTGGTGGGCTTTCGCACCTATCCGCATGTGGACATGGCCCGGACCGGGCATCGGGCGGCGGCGCATCTGGATCGCCTGATGGCCGGCACGAGACCTGCGAAGGCATTCCGCCGCCTGCCTTTCCTGGTGCCTATCGCCTGGCAAAGCACGCGCGGCCAGCCCGGAAGGGATATCTACGATCTGGTCGCAAAGACCGAATGCAGCGACGTCACCAGCACCTCCTTCTTCTTCGGTTTTCCCGCCGCGGATTTCCCGGGCTGCGGCCCGACGGTGATCTGCTATGGCGAAACACAGGCCCCGGCCGATGCTGCGGCCGACCGGATCGAACGGGCGGTGCGCGACGCCGAGCCGGCGCTGGCCGGGCAGACATTCGACCCCGACGAAGGTGTGATCGAGGCCATGCGGATCGCGGCGGACGCGCGCCGCCCCGTGATCATTGCCGACACGCAGGACAATCCCGGCGCCGGGGGCGACAGCAACACGACGGGAATGCTGCGCGCGCTTGTCCGGCAGGGGGCAAAGCGCGCCGCCCTTGGCCTTCTGGTAGATCCAGGGGCGGCCGCCGCCGCCCATGCGGCTGGCGAAGGGACAGAAATCGACCTCGCGCTTGGCGGCTTTTCCGGGATCCAGGGCGATGCGCCCTATGAAGCGCGTTTCGCCGTGGAAAAGCTGTCGGAGGGCAAGCTGATCGCATCCGGCCCCTTCTATGGCGGCGCACCGCTGGATCTCGGCCCCTCTGCCTGCCTGCGCGTTGACGATGTTCGCGTGGTCGTCACCAGCCACAAGGCCCAGATGGCGGATCGCGAGATGTACCGCTTCGTCGGGATCGAACCCGAGACACAGGCGATCCTGGTGAACAAGAGCTCGGTCCATTTTCGCGCCGATTTCGACCATATCGCCGAGACGATCCTGACCTGCACCGCCCCCGGACCGATGCCGCTGAGCCCGGCAAGCCTGCCCTTCCGGCGACTGGCGCCCGGAATGCGGCTGGAACCGCTGGGCGAGGCGTTCAGGCCGCAGGATTCACCATGAACCGACAACCGCGTCACACAAGGCAATAAAGCCGGGCGCATTTTCATCAACCACGGGAGGTTACGGATGAAGCACTTCAATCTGAAAGGGACGCGGGCGCTGCTGCTCAGTGTCACGCTGGCGGGATCGGCCCTGTTGGCGGGCGGCGTGGACGCGCAGACGCTGCGGGCGGTCATGCATTCGGACCTGCGGGTGCTGGACCCGATCCTGACCACGGCCTACATGAGCCGCAACCACGGTTACATGATCTTCGACACGCTTTTCGCGCTTGACGCCAATCTGGAACCGCAGCCTCAGATGGTGAAGGATTACGAGGTCTCCGAGGACGAGCTGACCTATACCTTCACCCTGCGCGACGGGCTGAAATTTCATGATGGCGCGGATGTGACGGGCGCGGACGTCGCAGCCTCGATCAAGCGTTGGGGCGAGCGCGACGGAATGGGCCAGGTGCTGATGTCCTTCGTGGACAGCATGGAACAGGGCGCAGAGCCAAACCAGTTCGTCCTCACGCTGAAAGAGCCTTACGGGCTGGTGATCGAAAGCCTTGCCAAGCCTTCGTCGAACGTGCCCTTCATCATGCCCGCGCGGCTGGCCGAGACGCCGTCGACCGAACCGATCCCGGAACAGATCGGATCCGGCCCCTTCAAATGGGTGGCGGACGAATACCAGCCCGGCGTGCGCGCGGTCTATGAGAAGAACGAGGATTATGTCCCGCGCGACGAGCCGCCAAGCGCCGCCGCGGGGGGCAAGGTGGTCAAGGTGGACCGCGTCGAATGGGTGGTGATGGCCGACGACCAGACGGCGCTCAACGCGCTGCAGGCGGGCGAGATCGACTTCTGGGAACAGCCCCCCTCCGACCTGTTGCCGATCCTTGAGGCCAATCCGGATCTGACGGTCAAGAACCTCAATGCGCTGGGATTCCAGACGATCATGCGGCCCAACACGCTGAATCCGCCGATGGACGATCCTCGGATCCGCCGGGCCGCCATTGCGGCGGTGAACCAGAAAGACGTCCTGGATGCGCTGGTCGGGACGCCTGACCTCTACAAGATCTGCGGTGCCATGTTCGTCTGCGACACGCCGCTGGCCACCGACGTGGGGTCCGAAACGCTTGTGCAGGGCAATGGCATGGACAAGGCCAAGGCGCTGCTGAAAGAGGCCGGATATGACGGCACGCCAATTGTCATCATGCAGCCGACGGACGTCGCATCGCTACGCTCGCAGCCCATCGTCGTCGCACAGGCGATGCGGGATGCGGGATTCACCGTCGATCTGCAGGCGATGGACTGGCAGACCCTGGTGGGCAAGCGCGCAAGCCAGGCGCCCATCTCTGAAGGCGGGTGGCACATGTTCATGACCAACTGGGTGGGCGCCGACGTGTTCAATCCGCTGGTCAACAACATGGTCAATGGCAAGGGCAAGGACGGCGGCTGGTTCGGCTGGCCGGACGTGCCCAAGCTTGAAGAGTTGCGTACAGCCTATGCGACCGCACCCACGCTGGAGGAACAGCAGAAGCTGGCCGCGGAGATCCAGAAAATCGCCTATGACGAAGGCATCTACGCCCCGATCGGCCAGTATTTCGTGCCTACGGCCTGGTCCAACAGCCTCGACGGCGTCCTGGACGCGCCCGCGCCGCTGTTCTGGAGTATTACCAAGAACTGACGCCGCGCGCGGCCCCCGCTGGCGGGGCCGCGCTTCCGTTCGAAAGGCACCGCCGCCATGATCTTCTACATTCTCCGGCGTATTCTGGCTGCAATCCCGGTGATGGGATTCGTCGCGCTGTTCGTGTTTTTGCTGCTGCGCCTGACGCCGGGCGATCCCGCGGCGATCATCGCCGGAGACACCGCCACCCCCGCGCAGCTGGAGGCGATCCGCGAATCGCTGGGATTGAACGAGCCCGTTCTGGTGCAGTTCTTCGCCTGGATCGGGCAGCTTCTGCGGGGCGATTTCGGCACCTCGATCCTGTCGGGCAAGCCGGTGATCCAGCTGATTGCGGACCGGATGGAACCGACCATCAGCCTGGCGCTGACCACGATCATCCTGTCTGTGATCATTGCCGTCCCGCTGGGCGTCATTGCCGCATGGAAACAGGGCACGCTGATCGACCGCTTCGTGATGCTGCTGTCGGTGCTGGGTTTCTCGGTTCCGGTCTTCGTGATCGGCTATCTGATGATCTCGCTTTTCTCTATTCAGTTGGGCTGGTTCCCGGTGCAGGGATTCAAGCCGATCGGGGACGGTGTCGGGGCCTTCTTTCATCGCATTGCCCTGCCGACCTTCACCCTGACGCTGCTCTATATCGCGCTGATCGCGCGGATCACGCGGACCTCGATGCTGGAAATCCTCGGCGACGATTATGTCCGCACCGCCCGCGCCAAGGGCCTGCCGGAGCGCAAGGTGCTGATGCGCCATGCGCTGCGCAACTGCTCGGTTCCGATCATCACCGTCATCGGGATCGGTTTCGCTCTGATCATCTCGGGCGTGGTGGTGACGGAATCGGTGTTCAACCTGCCCGGGCTGGGCCGGCTCACCGTGGATGCGGTCCTGAGCCGAGATTATCCGGTGATCCAGGCGGTGATCCTGCTCGCCTCGCTGGTCTATGTCGTCATCAACCTGCTGATCGACATCGCCTATGTGCTGCTTGACCCAAGGATCCGCTACGCATGACCGATCACTCCGCCGCCGCCCTCGTTCCGGTCCGCGTCTCTCCGCTGGGCCGCGCGCGAGAGATCGTGTTCTCCAGTCCGATGGTGATGCTTGCCACGGTGATCCTGGTGCTGATCGTTCTGTCCGCGATCCTCGCGCCCTGGATCGTGCCGCATGATCCGGTGCGCCTTGCGCCCGCCGCCCGGCTGAAGCCGCCGGGCGGAGAATTCTGGCTGGGCACCGACGCCTTCGGGCGCGATCTGTTCTCGCGCATCGTCTATGGGGGGCGGATTTCGCTGGTGGTGGGCGTCGCGGCGGCGATCATCGCGGTGGCGCTGGGGCTGTTGCTGGGTCTGCTCGCGGGCTATCTGCGCTGGATCGACGCGGTGCTGATGCGGATGGTGGACGGACTGATGGCGATCCCATCCATTCTTCTGGCCATCGCCATCGTCTCGCTGTGGGGGGCGGGTATCTGGACGGTTCTGGTGGCGATCACCATCCCCGAAGTGCCGCGCGTGGTGCGGCTGGTGCGCTCCATCGTGCTGTCTGCGCGCGAGGAACCCTATGTCGAGGCCGCCATCGCCGCTGGATCTTCGACCGGGCTGATCATGCGCCGGCATCTGGTGCCGAACACCATCGCGCCGCTGATCATCCAGGGCACCTATATCTGCGCCAGTGCGATCCTGACCGAAGCGATCCTCAGCTTCCTGGGGGCGGGGATCAACCCCGAGACGCCAAGCTGGGGAAACATCATGGCGGAAGGGCGGATCTATTTCCAGATCAACCCCGGTATCGTCCTGTGGCCCGGACTGGCGGTTTCGGTGGCGATCCTGTCGATCAATCTTCTGGGCGATGCGGTGCGCGACGCGCTTGACCCGCGAATGGCCAAGCGGGGGATCGAACGATGAGCCTTCTGGAAATCTCGGGCCTCAGGATCGCGCTGAACGGCGATGCGGATCAACAGGTGGTCAAGGGCCTCGATCTCAGCATCGAGCCGGGACAGACGATGTGCCTCGTCGGCGAATCCGGGTCGGGCAAGTCGCTGACGGCGCTGGCCACGATGGGCCTGCTGCCGTCCGCGCTGAAGATCATCGACGGGTCGATCAGGCTGCAAGGCGAGGAATTGACCACCGCCCGGCCGTCGCGGATGCGCAATCTGCGCGCCACGGTGATGTCGATGATCTTTCAGGAACCGATGACCGCGCTTAACCCGGTGGCCCGCGTCGGCCAGCAGATCGAGGAGGTGCTGGAATTCCATTCGGACCTGTCGCAATCGCGCCGCAAGTCCCGCGTCAAGGAGATGATGGAGGCGGTGCACCTGCCCGATGTCGACAAGATGTATCGCAGCTTTCCCCATCAGCTTTCCGGCGGGCAGCGTCAGCGGATCATGATCGCGATGGCGCTGGTGATGCGGCCGCAACTGCTGATCGCGGATGAGCCGACGACGGCGCTGGACGTGACGACGCAGGCGCAGATCCTCAGCCTGATCGGCGAATTGCGCGAAAAGCAGGGATCATCGGTCCTGTTCATCACCCATGACATGGGCGTCGTATCGGAAATCGCCGATGACGTGACGGTCCTGAAACTTGGCGAGGTGATGGAGACCCAAAGCGTCGAGAACCTGCTGCGCCATCCGCAGACGGATTACAGCCGCGATCTGTTGCGCTCGGTCCCCAGCCAGGTGCCGCGCCCGGCGCGTGATGCGGTGTCGGACCGGGTGGTGCTGGAGACGCGCGACCTGAGCAAGACCTATGGCGGCGCTGGCTGGTTCGGCCGTGGCCGCGAGGTGAAGGCGGTGCAGGACGTGTCCATCAGCGTCACGAAGGGCCGGACCCTGGGGATCGTGGGCGAGAGCGGGTCGGGAAAATCGACCGTGGCACGCTGCATCATGCGGCTGATCGACCCGAGTTCGGGCGCGATCATGGTGGGCGGGCGCGACATTGCCACGCTGTCGCAGAAAGAGCTGAAACCGCAGCGCAAGAAAATCCAGATCGTGTTCCAGGATCCCATGCGGTCGCTGAATCCGCGGATCGAGATCGGACACTCGATCATCGAGGGCCCGCTGAATTTCGGCATGCCGCGCGACAAGGCGATCCAGCGCGCGCGCGAATTGCTGACGCTCGTGGGTCTGCCCGCCAGCGCCGTGGACCGCTTTCCGCATCAGTTCTCGGGCGGCCAGCGTCAGCGGATCGCCATCGCCCGCGCGCTTGCGATGGATCCGGATGTGCTGGTGGCTGACGAGGCGGTGTCGGCGCTGGACGTGTCCGTGCAGGCGCAGGTGCTGGACCTGCTGGCCGAACTGCAGCAGCGGCTGGGTCTGGGTATCCTTTTCATCACCCATGACCTCGGTGTGGCGGCCCAGATCTGCGATGACGTGCTGGTCATGCAACATGGCCGCGCGGTCGAATACGGTCCCGCAGCCGAGGTGCTGGGCAATCCGAAACAGGACTACACCAAGGCGCTGATCCAGGCCGCGCCGGGCCGCCATTGGGATTTCGCCAATTTCCGCCCCTTCGCCGAGGCGGCCGAATAAGGAGACGATATCATGACCATCCTGCCCATCATCGAGGACAGCGCGAGCGAGCTGACCGCGATCTTCAAGGACCTGCACGCCCACCCCGAGATCGGGTTCACAGAACATCGCACGGCCGGTGTCGTGGCGGACAAGCTGCGCGAATACGGCGTGGACGAAATCCATACCGGCATCGCCGGCACCGGCGTCGTGGGTATCGTCAAGGGCAGCCGCGAGGGCCAGCGCCGCATCGGCCTGCGCGCCGACATGGACGCGCTGCCGATTCACGAATTGACGAACCTGCCCTATGCGTCCCGGACTGCCGGCGTCATGCATGCCTGCGGCCATGACAGCCACACCACGATGCTGCTGGGCGCGGCCAAGCACCTTGCGGCCACGCGCGATTTCGCGGGCACCGCGGTGCTGATCTTCCAGCCCGCCGAAGAGGGTCTCGGCGGTGCGCGGGGGATGCTGGCGGATGGCCTTTTCGAGCGTTTTCCCTGCGACGAAATCTACGGAATGCACAACATGCCCAATGGCCAACCCGGCAAGGTCGGCATCTGCAAGGGCGCGGCGATGGCGGGGGCGTCCTTCTTCGACATCACCGTGCAGGGCCAGGGAAGCCATGCCGCCATGCCGCAGCAATCGCGCGACCCGCTGGTGATCGCAAGCGCGCTTGTGAACAGTCTGCAAACCATCGTCGCGCGAAACGTGGCCCCGCTGGATACCTGCGTGCTGTCGGTGACGCAGATGCATTCCGGATCGGCCTATAACATCGTGCCGGACACCGCCACGCTGGCGGGCACGATCCGCTATTTCAAGGATGAGGTCCGCGAATTGACCGAAGCCCGTATGAAGGAGCTTTGCGCGGGCTTCGCGAGGGGCTACGGGGTCGAGATCGACATCGACCTGCGCAACATCTTCGACGTGCTGATGAACGACGGCGATCTGTCGGATGCCTATCTGGAAGCCGCCGCCGATATCGTCGGGGCTGAAAACATCTGTGGCGACGAAGAGCCCGCCACGGGATCCGAGGATTTCGCGGACATGCTGAAGGTGGTTCCCGGAGCCTATTGCCGGATCAGCCATTCCGGCACGGTCGGGTTGCACAATCCCGGCTTCTTCCTTGACCCGCAGGTGCTGCCTGTCGGCGCCTCGATCATGGCGCGCATCGTCGAACGCCGCCTTGCCGCCTGAAAGGACATCGCATGAACCCGCTGGAACTGCCCTTCGACACCGACGACATGCTGAAGGGCCTGGCCCCCTGGATCGAGTGTGAAAGCCCCACCTGGGACGCCGTCGCCGTCAACCGGATGATGGATCTTGCGGCCTATGACATGGCCACGATGGGCGCCGAGGTCGAGCGTATTCCCGGCCGCATGGGCTTTGGCGGATCGGTGCGCGCGCGTTTTCCGCATCCCGACAGGGGAAAGCCCGGGATCATGATTTCGGGGCATATGGACACCGTTCATCCGATCGGCACGCTGGATGTGCTGCCCTTCCGGCGCGAGGGCGATATTTGCTATGGGCCGGGGCTCATGGACATGAAGGGCGGCAACTACATCGCGCTGGAGGCGATCCGCCAGCTTGCCAGGGCGGGGATGCAGACGCCGCTGCCGGTGACGGTGCTGTTCACGCCCGACGAGGAGGTCGGCACACCCTCGACCCGCGATCTCATCGAGGCGGAGGCGGCGCGCAATGCCTATGTTCTGGTCCCCGAGCCGGGCCATGACGATGGCGGGGTGACGATCGGACGCTATGCCATCGCGCGGTTCAATCTGAAGACGAAGGGCCGGCCCAGCCATGCCGGTGCGCGGCTCTCGGACGGCAAATCCGCCATCGCCGCGATGGCGCGTCGCATCATCGAGATCGAGGACATGACCGGACCGGATTGCACGTTTTCCGTCGGGGTGATCCGAGCGGGGCAATGGGTCAATTGCGTGTCGTCAAGCTGCGAGGCCGAGGCGCTGAGCATGGCGAAGCGCCAGAATGATCTGGACAGCGGCGTCCAGCGGATGCTGGCCCTGCAAGGAAGCGAAAACGGCGTGGAGTTCATCGTCGAACGTGGCGTCACCCGGCCCGTCTGGGAACCCGACACGCCTGGAACGGCAAGGATCTTTGACATTGCCAGGGACATCGCGAAGGAACTTGGCTTCGAGATGAAGGGCCGCAGTCAGGGTGGCGGATCCGACGGCAATTTTACCGGCGCGATGGGGATCCCCACTCTGGATTCGCTTGGCGTGCTGGGCGACGGGCTGCATACGCTCGGTGAACACATTCGCGTGGACAGCCTGACCACGCGGGCGAAACTGATGGCGGCCTTGCTGATGCGGCTGGAACGAGCCTGACATTCCGTTGCGCCCAGTGGCGTGACCCCATGCGACAGGTCCCGTGGATGGTCCTGTCCCGCCGGTGCGGATCGCCCGTGGGGTTGGCGATGGCGCCGTGGCAACGACCTTGCCCGCGGTCATTTTCCCCCGGGCCTTTGCCCTCTGGCGCAGTTTCTCCGATCCATCGCTGTCGCCGCCGCAACCCGGATCAGCGCGGGGCCACCGCGGCCGGACGCGCAGGCTGGACAAGGCGCAGCCCCTCGCTGCTCCAGGCCGCGCTGACATGTTGCGCCTCTGTTCGCAGGAGGTCAGCGAAACGGGCGGCAAGGTTGCTCATCGGGCGACGGATGGGTTCGATCAGCATCAGGTCGATATGCATCTCTGGCCCGATGATCGGGTTCACGCTCAGGGCGCGATGCCCGCCGTCTTCTGCCATCATGACGGCGGGCAGGATGGTCACCCAATCGCTGTTGGCCACGAAATCCAGCGTGCCGAGCATCGTGTCCAGCTCAAGCAACTGGCCGATCCGGATGGCATTGGTCGTGCAATAGCTTTCTATCGTGTGCCGGCGGATGTTGTTGCCCCCCGGAACGACCAGCTTGAGCGGAGCCAGATCGCGCAGGCAGACGGGTGTCAGCGGCCCGACATCGCCGCCTGCGCGCGACACCAGAACCTCGGGCGTGCGCACGAAGAAGCTGCCGCGCAATCCGGTGGCGGAACTGTCCGAGGGCACGATGGCGAAATCCAGTTCGCCGGCCTGCACCGTTTGCGTCAGGCTGGCGCTGTAGCTTTCGGTGATGCGGACGTTCACGTTCGGTGATTCCCTCAGGAACCTGTCGAGAACGGGCGAGAGAACGCGGCTGGTGATGGTCGGCATCAGGCCGACATGGATCTCGCCCGTCTCGCTCTTGGCGAAACGCGTCACATCGCGGCGCGCCGAGGCATGAACACGCAGCACCTCGAGGCAGTTGCGGTAGAAACTGTCGGCTGCCGGAGTGGGCGTCACACCGCCGCGTTCGCGCAGGAAAAGTTGCACGCCAAGCATGTATTCCAGATTCCGCATATGCTGCGACACGCCCGATTGCGTGGCGTTCTCGCGCTCGGCCGCGGCGGTGAAGGATCGTTCCTCATAGGCCGCGACGAAGATCGATATGTCCCTCAGGCTGCATCGCGTATCCATTCTTCATCTCCTCCTCTTGTGGTGCTTGCGGACCGGAACGGCCCCCTCTCACTTGCCATCAGGTTTTCAGATTGTCTCCAGTGAGCATTGTGATGTCTCACGCAAGTGAAGCACGTTAGAAATATCTAAAGGTCCGGGATTCGTTCGGCAAGTCTGATGGTGTTTCATGCTGCTCCACTTGATGAAATCAGAGGTGAAAGCCCGTTCTAGCCGCCAGCTTGACAGGATGAGGACGCCATTTGATATTTCAGGTGCGCGACGAAAATGCGTTTCCGCGCAAGATCGGGCCCCGCGGAATGTCGGAATGCGGGCGATCCAGGGCCGCAGGGAACCGAAGGGTGAGGGGAGGCAACCGTGCCGCACAGGATCGGTTTCATAGGGCTTGGCGTGCTGGGCAACGCCATCGCACGCAACATCGTCGCGAGCGGATCAGATGTGCTGGCTCATGACATGTCGATGGCGGCCCGGAAAACGGCGCTGGCCGACGGCCTGGCGCTGGCCACGGATCTCGCCGAGGTCGGCGGGCGGTGCGATCTCGTCTTCACCTGTCTGCCGAATGGCGCCGCGATGCATGCGGTTTGCACCGAACTTGCCGAAACCGGCGGGGTCGGCGGCCAACTGGTTGTCGATCTGAGCACGCTTTCCATCGCCGACAAGGAGACGGCGCGCGACATTCTGATGCGCGCGGGACGGCGCCTTCTGGATTGTCCGATCAGCGGCAACCGGATCATGGCGCTGGACAGGAAGCTGACGGCATTTTGCAGTGGTGAGCGCGACGATTATGACACGGTGCGCGGGACGCTGCTGACCTTCTGCCGAAAAGAACATTATGTCGGCGCCTTCGGCAACGGCTCGAAGATGAAGTTCTGCGGCAATATCCTCAACCTGGTTCACAATACCGTCGCAGCCGAGGCGATGGTGCTGGCGATCAAGTCCGGCCTGGACCCGCAATTGTTCCACGAGGTCATCAGCGGCAGCGGATCCAGCTCGGCCATGTTCGAGGTGCGTGGCAAGCTGATGGCCGAGAACGACTATGCCCGGGAAGGCATGAATTTCTCGGTGCCGCTGAAGGATTCGCGCATCATTTCCGATCACGCGGTCAGCGTCGGAATGCCGATTCCGCTGTATCAGGCCGCCTTGCAGTTCTACCACGCCGCCGCCGCGCAGGGATTGGCGCATCTGGACGCCGCGGCGGTCTGCCGCGTGATGGAACGCAACGCCAATTGCGAGCGCCCGGCATGAATGCGGCGCAACCTGCCTATCGAGTAATGGAGATGCCACGCCTTGCTTCCTGCGATCCTGGCGGTCACCGCGCCGCTCTTCGTCATCATCGGCCTTGGCTATCTCTGGGCGCGCTTCAAGATGCCCTTCGACGCGCGGACGATCGGCGCACTGGTGCTGCAGGTCGGCACGCCCTGCCTGATCTTCTCGACCCTGACCGGGACCGGGGCGGCCTTGTCGGAGATGGGCAAGATGGTGCTGGCGGCGATTCTGGTCATCGCGGCATCGAGTGCGTTGGGGGCCCTGGCGCTTCGCATCGCTGGGCAACCGCTCAACACCTATCTGCTGGTGGCGATGCATGGCAATTCGGGCAACATGGGCCTGCCGCTTGCTTCCATGGCCTTCGGCGCCGAAGGGCTGACGCTGGGCATCGTGTATTTCACCGTCGTGGCAATCTCTCAGAACACGCTTGGACATGTCGTCAGCGCCGGCCGCTTCGACCCGAGGGCGTTTCTGCGCCAGCCGGTGGTCCATGCCAGCGCGATCACCGTCTTCGTTCTGCTCAGCGGTGTCACGGTGCCGGGCTGGATTGCCAGGACCACGGAACTGCTGGCCGGAATCGTCATTCCGACCATGCTGATCCTGCTCGGTGTCTCGCTGTCGCGGCTGACGGTCGCGGATCTGAAGCTGGCCGCGGCAATGGCAGTGATGCGTTTCGGCGTGGGGGCGGTTGCCGGCGTCGGGCTGATCCTTGCGCTGGATCTCGGCGGAGCCGAGGCCGGGGTGGTCTGGATCATGGCCACCATGCCGGCGGCGGTGGTCAGCGTGATCTTTGCCGAACGCTACGGCCATTCCCCCGAAAAGGTGGCCGGCACGATCGTCGTCTCGACGGTGGGAACGCTGGCGGGCCTGCCGCTGATCGTCTGGATCGCGATGGTGCTGGCAGCATGACGCAAGGAGGAAGGACAACCGGATGGAACGCGAACTAGCGCGGACGGGCGGCGTTATGGCGCGGCTCAATTTCAACTCCGCGGTGGCGCTTGCGGTCGTGGCGCTTGGAATCCTGATATGGGTTCTGGTGCCGTATCAGGTCGCCGAACCGCCAAGCTTCTTCGGACGCAGCAGCGTCGGGATCAGTCCCAAGCTGTTTCCGCAACTGATCGCCATCGGCATGATCTTCATCGGCGCATGCTATTTCTATGCCAGCCTGTCGATGCAGCAGATCAACGGGTTCAGCGGCCTTCCCGTCTCGGCCTATGTCAACCTCGCGGTGGTGCTGGCGGCTATGCTGGCCTATGTCGCGCTTCTGCGTCCGCTGGGCTACGTCGCCACCAGCATGGGCGTGGCAACGGCCATCTCGTTCTATTACGGCTCGCGCAATCTGGTCGGCATCGGATTGACCGGGATCGCCGCACCTCTGGCCATCTATTATCTCTTTACCCGGTTTCTCAGCGTCTCGCTGCCACCATTTCCCTGGGGATGACGATGTTCGACATGCTGACCGAAGCGACGCTGATGCTGATGCGTCTCGATGTGCTTTTCATGATCTCCGGCGGCCTCGTCCTGGGAATGCTGGTCGGCGCGCTGCCCGGGTTCACCACGGTCATGGCGATGGCGATCGTTCTGCCGATCTCGTTCTTTCTGGAGCCGATCCTGGGCATTCCGTTTCTCATCGGCGTCTACAAGGGCGGCATCTTCGGCGGCAGCATTCCTGCGATCCTGGTGAACATTCCGGGCACCGGTGCCTCGATGGCGACCACGCTGGACGGGCCGGCCATGACCCGCAAGGGACAGTCCCGCAAGGCGCTGGAAATCGCGCTGGTCGCCTCTGCCGTGGGTGATTTCCTGTCGTCTTTCGGCACCATCCTGGTGATCGGCCTGATCGCGATGATCGCCCTGATGATCGGCCCGCCCGAAATCTCGGCGATTCTTCTGCTGAGTCTGCTGATCATCGTGGTTTCCAGCACGGGCAGTTTTCTCAAGGGCATGGTCATGCTGCTGATCGGCATGTTCCTGGCCACGATCGGCCAGGACCCGGTGGGCGCGATGGCGCGCTTCGATTTCGGCTTCTATCCGCTGCAGGCCGGCATCGACCTGCTACCCCTGATCATCGGCCTGTTCGCCATCCCCGAGATCCTTTTCGCCATCGAACATCGCCGCGCCAGCGTCGTCGATCCAAGCCATACCAAGGCCCAGGGAGAGCCTTTGCGCTGGCACGAACTGATGACATGCCGACGCACGATCCTGCGCTCTACCGCGATTGGCGGTTTCATCGGCATGGTTCCGGGCGTCGGCCAGGTGGTGGCGGCCTTCATGGGCTATTCGGCCGCCCAGAGCGCGTCGTCGCATCCCGAAACCTTCGGCAAGGGCGATATCGAGGGTGTGGCCGCCCCGGAAGCCGCGAACAACGCGGTGAACGGCCCGACCATGGTGCCGCTGCTGACGCTGGGCATCCCGGGCGACAACATTACCGCCATCCTGCTGGGTGCCTTCGTGGCACAGGGGCTGCGGCCCGTTCCGCAATTGTTTCAGGAACAGGGCGTGCTGGTCTATGCGATCCTGTTCTCGATGCTGCTGGCCTGCGTGCTGCTGCTTGTCATCGGCTATCTGCTGACGCCGATCTTTGCCCGCGTGGTCAGTATCAACAAGGCCTATCTGGTGCCGCTGATGCTGATCTTCGCGGTGGGCGGAACCTATGTCTATCGGTCGAATCCGATGGACCTTTATTTCATGATCGGCTTTGGCCTGTTCGGATATGTGGCGCGCAAACTGCGTTTCGACGTCACGCCCCTGGTCATGGGCTTCATCCTGACGCCGCCGCTGGAATACGCGTTGGCACAATCCATGATGCTGTCTCGGGGCGATCTGCCGGGCTACCTGATCGGCACGCGACCGATCGCGCTTGCGATCCTGTTGCTGACCCCCGTGCTGATCATCTGGCTTGGCTACCGGCAGAGCAAGCAGAGGCGCGCGCTTCGATAGGGTCGCGCGATGCAAGTGACGAACCATTCACAGGAGGAGGACCCACGATGGGAATGATAAGAAATGCGATCCTTGCGATCGCCGTGACAATGGGACTGGCAGGAACGGCGGCAACCGCCCAGACCTATCCCGACCGACCGATCACCATGATCATCCCGCTTGGTGCGGGCGGTTCGCATGATCTGAACGCGCGGGTAATCACCTCGGTACTGCCGCAGATCCTGGGCCAGCCGGTGGTGGTGCAACTCATGCCGGGGGCGGGCGGACAGACCGGCACCGCCGCGGCGGCTTCGGCGCCCGCCGATGGCTATACGTTGCTGTTCACACATAACTTCATCGACGAATTGCAGCAATTCGTCACCAAGCTGCCCTATACCCCGAACGAGGATTTCGTGGCGGTTTCCCGCACCAACACCGCACAGCCCGTGCTGGTGGTGCGCAACGACAGCCCCTTCCAGACATTCGAGGAGTTGATCGAATATGCCCGGGCCAATCCCGGCGAATTGCGGTTCGGTCACAGCGGGAACTGGGGGGCCTTCATGGTGCCGGGGCTTGCGCTCATGCAAGAGGCGGGCGCCGATGTCACGCTGATCCCGTATCAGGGCGGCGGCCCGGTGATCCAGGCGCTGCTGGCGGGCGACATCGACTTCACCTTTGCATTCTCCTCGGTTCTGGCGGGGCAGGACCTGCGCCCGCTGCTGGTCGTCGGCGAAGAGCCACTTCTCGACGGCGTGCCGACAACTTCCGATCTGGGCTACGACATGGTGTCAGACATCGGCGTCATGCAGCGCGTCGTTCTGGCACCGGCGGGCGTTCCCGAAGACCGTCTCAAGATCCTGCGTGACGCTTTTGCCAAGTTGAACGAGGATCCGACCTATCGGCAGCTTCTTGGCCGGCTGGGCGAGAACGCCTCGATGATGGACGGGGCCGAGTACGACCAGGTTCGTCAGCAGCAGGCCGAACGCTACAAGGCGCTGGTGGATTCGTTCGGCGGATAGTAGCAGGACGCCTTTTGACGCATGACCGGCGGTCCTGGCGGGGCCGCCGGTCTTCCCTTGCGATCAGCCGTTTCTCCAGCATTGGACCAGCGCGTCATAGGCTGGATAAAGCCGGGTGAAATCCTGACCGAGCAGACCTTCCTGCCCGGCTTGTGCCAGCAGGTCCGCGGTCAGGCCGACATAGGCCGACGGTTGTTCCAGATCGTCGAAAAGCGTCCTGGCCATGGCAAGATCCTTGGCCAGGTTGCCCGCCTCCGAGCGTCCGTCGAAGCCGCCGCTGACGATATGGTCGGGAAAGCGCCGTTCGCTGACGAAGCTGCGGGCATTGCCGGCATTCAGCACCTCGACCGCGCGATTCAGCGGAATGCCCGCACGTTCGGCGGCGCGGCAGCCCTCGGACGTGGCCAGAAAGATGGTGTGGCAGATCATGTTGTGGATGAGCTTCATCGTATGCCCGGCGCCCGAGGGGCCGAGGTGAAAGATCTGCGTGGCGATCAGGTCGAGGACCGGGCGGACGCGCGCCAGTGCCGTGGGCGCGCCGCCGATCATCAGCGTCAGTCGCCCCGTCGCGGCACCAGCGGCGCCGCCGCTCATGCCCGCGTCCAGATACTCGACCCCGGCGACCGCGGCACGGTCCGCCAGAAGCTTCGTGGCCCCGGGATCCGAGGTGGTCAGGTCGATCATCACGCGCCCGTCCGGACCGTCCAGCAGACCCGCCTCGAACAAGGCCGCGATCTGGGCGCTGCCGGGCACTGCCAGCAGAACGATTTCGCAGCCGGCCGCCGCCGCGATTCCGGATTGCGCACCGGGAAAGCGCGCATGGGCAGAGGCGTTCGTATCCCAGACGGCGTGCAACAGCCTTGCCGCGTCGAGATTGGCTGCGATCCCGCAGCCCATGTTGCCCAGACCGATGACGCCGCATCGCGGCGGGGTCATTCCGCCGCCCGTTTGTCGGCTTCGGCCATGTCGGCAAGTTGCGCGATCGAGCTGTTCGACAGCGGCAGATCGACGGGCGCGCCAATCTCGGCCGACAGGTCTGCCGCGCGATAGGTCTCCATGACCATGCGGGCATGGTCCGGCTGAACCATCACCGGGCGGTCCAGCAGCACGCTTTCCAGGAAATGCAGCGTCTCGGGACCCATCTGGCCGGCAAAGACATGGTCCACCTGTTCGCCCGGCATCGTCGACATGGGATAGCGGGTGCCGTCGGACACGGTGTTCAGCCATTTGTCGCGGTGGGTATCGTCAAGGAACAACGCGCCTTCGGTTCCCGTGATCTCGATCCAGGTCGCGCAGAAATTGGGATAGCTGGGTGGCAGGTTCCAGCCGCCGCCGATCACGACCAGCATCCCGTTATCCATGGTGACGGTCCTCCACATCGTGTCGTAGGAACCGTTGAGTTCCTTCATGTAGCCGTAAGCCCCCTGCGAATAGACCCGCACGGGTTTCGCCGGTTCCAGCATCCAGAACACGAAATCCAGATCATGCGTGGATTCCATGGCTGCGGGCGACAACCGCACGCGCGAAGCGATCTTCTTGCCCAGCGACCGCGAAAGGTGTCGGCTGACCATCACGTTGACCACCTTGCCAAGCGTGCCATCGGCGATCTTCTTCTTCGCGTAGGCAACCTTGGTGTTGAATCGCTGCGAATAGCCGATCGTGAATTTCAGATTGTTGTCCCGCGACAGCTGGATCAGTTCGTCCGCCTCCCAGAATTCCATCGAAATGGGCTTTTCCAGCAGCACATGCTTGCCGGCCTTCAGGCAGTCGCGCGCGATGGGATAATGGGTCTGCTCGGGGGTGGTCGAGATATAGACCACCGAGATGTCCGGATTGGCGATGATTGCCTTGTAGTCCGTGGTTGCCGTGGCCGGATGGGTCAGGGTGCGCACTTCTTCCAGGCGATCGGGGCGGATCTCGCAGATATGCAGCTTGTCCACCAGGGCCGAGTTGGCAAGCGTTTCCGCGCGAATGCCGCCGCACCAACCGGCGCCGATGACGGCGACCTCAACCTGTTTCATGTCGTTCCTCCCGTTTGCGCTTTTCCGGTGCAAGCCCGGCTGTGTGGTTCTAGCAATCGCTGACAGCGAAGGTCATGATTTGTCTGGAGAGCGATGATCAGCTTTTCTGATGCGGCTTAGACCAGCGGGGGCGCGGTCGTGTCGGGCGCCGCGGTCTGCGCGCCGTTCATGACCACCGATAGCAGCGTGTAATAGCCGATGACCCCGAACAGATCGATCACGCCCTGCTCGCCGAACAGCCGCAGGGCCTGTGCATGACTTGCGTCCGACAGCCGTCTGGTGCGCAGAAGTTCATCGACCGTTGCGTGGACGACGCGCTCGTCCTCGCGCCGGAAATCGGGCGTCCGGGCCGCCGCCAGCGCCGCGATGATTGCCGGGTCTATGCCCTCTTGCCGGGCGATGGGCGCGTGGATCGCCCATTCGACCGGCTGATCCCAGAAACGCGCCGTGCACAGGATCGCCAATTCCGTCAATCGACGCCCGATCACGCTGTCATAGCGCAGATATTCGCCCACGCGCTGCACGCGGTCCATCAGTTGGGGGCTACGCATGAGCGGCACGAAGGGGCTGACGATGGCCTTGCGCGGCCCCTCCAGCATGGGCTCTACATGTCTGCGCTGCGCGTCGGTCCAGTCGACTTCGGGGATCGGGGGGTAGCGGTCGGGGCCAGGCGGTTTCAACCAAGACCCTCCCACATGGCGGCAAGGTCGCTACTGGCGTCGATATTGGGCAGGCGTGCCGCCACCGCATAACGCCCGCTGCTGAACAGTAGCGGGCTGGCGGCATCGTCGAAAGAGGCGCGCACCACGCGGCCCAGCAGGATCACGTGATCGCCGGCCGGGATGCTGCGATCGAGATCGCATTCGAACAAGGCCAGCGCGCCCTTCAGCACAGGGCACCCGCCATGCCCGTCGGCACAGGCGATGCCGGCGAACTTGTCTGCCCGGGGGGTGGCGAAATGGTGCGACAGATCCGCCTGCTCCTGGGTCAGGATGTTCACGGCGAACACCCCGGCGTCAAGGAATGCGCGCAGGGACGGCGCCTCGTTGCGCACGCTCCACAGGATCAGCGGCGGATCCAGCGACACGGCCGAGAAGGAATTGGCCGTCACCCCGATGCGGCTACCGCCTGGCGCGCGGGTGGTGATGACGGTGACGCCGGTCGAGAACCGGCCCAGAGCCTGCCGGAACAGGCGGGAATCCGGCGGCGCCGCTTTGTCGAAAGACAGGACGTGTCGGGTCATGATGTCCTCGCAGACAGGAAGTCGCCGCCATCCTTTCAGGTTCGGCTTCGGGGGGGAAACAAGAAAATCTGCTGGCCCGCATCAACCGTGCTTCAACCTGATGAGAGCCAGAAGAAAACATGATTTCAACTGCGTCGGCATTCTTCATAATCTTTCCCGAACGGAGGTCGTGATGCAGGCAGCACAGGCAGCGGGCCGCGCTAGGTCAGCACCGGGGGATCCGGCGTGACGCGGCATGTTACGGCGGAACGATTGCAGACCCTTGCCGCCGGGGTGCTTGGGGCCGAGGGCTTGCCGCCTCAGGAGGCGGCGATCGTTGCCGAGATGATGATCGAGGCCGATCTTCTGGGGGCCGATGGTCACGGCATCTTTCGCCTGCCGCGTTATCTGGAGCGCCTGCGCGCCGGCGGCTTCAACGCCCGGCCCAATATCCGGATCGCGCGCGAGCGGGGCGCGATGGCGCTGGTGGATGGCGACAACGGGTTCGGTCATCTGGTGATGAAGTTTTGCGCCGATGAAGCCGTCAGGCGCGCGCGCAGCCACGGCATCGGCTGGGTCGGGGCGCATCACTCGAATCACGCGGGCGCGGCGGGTGTCTATGCCCTGATCCCGCTGGCCCACGACATGATCGGATTCTATGTCGCCGTGGGCAGCGCCAATCACATGGCGCCCTGGGGCGGTCTGGAAATGCTGCTCAGTACGAATCCGATCGCGGTGGCCATCCCTGCGGCGGGGCGCAGGCCGGTGTTGCTGGACATGGCGACGACGGTTGCGGCCTATGGCAAGGTCAAGCTTGCCGCGCAGCGAGGCGAGACCATGCCGCCCGACTGGATGATCGATGCCCAGGGCAACCCGCTGACGGATCCCGCGCGTGCGGGCGAGGGAACGCTCATGCCCATCGGCGGGCCCAAGGGATACGGCCTGGCGCTGATCTTCGGGCTGCTGGCCGGCACGTTGAACGGGGCCGCCTTCGGGCGCGATGTGATCGACTACAACCATGACGATTCGAGCGTCGCCAATACCGGGCATTTCGTCGTGGCCATCGATATCGCCAGCTTTGGCGATCTTGAACATTTCAAGGCCGAGGTGGCGCGCATCGGCGACGAAATTGCGGGCTCGGTGCGCCGGCCCGGTTTTGATGCGATCCGCCTGCCGGGCGAACGCGCCCTGTCCGTGCGCGAGAAACGCCTGGCCCATGGGATCCCGGTTCCTCCGGCCCTGCTGGAGAAGCTTGGCGCTATCGCCGCGGCTTGCGGCCTGCCAAGCTTGCAGGATCAGCCGGAATGACGCGCCGGACCGCCATGATCCGGCACCTTGAGGCGATCGACGAATTTGACCGGGGCAACGGTGTCGTCACGCGCCTGTTTTGCAACGCGGACATTTGCGGTGCTCAGGTGACGACCGGGACCACGGTGCTGCCCGTCGGCAAGAGCGTGGCCATGCATTATCACAACTGCGATGAACAGATCGTCATTCTCGCGGGCCGCGCCGAAGCCGAGTTCCAGGGGCATCGGCGTCCCATCGGCCCGATGGAAGTCGCCTATATTCCCAGGGGCGAGGTGCATTGCTTTCACAATGTCGGCGACCAGCCGGTGCTGATGCTGTTCATCTATGACGCCGGCGAGGTGACGCGGACCTTCGAGGCCACCGGAGAAACGGTCGTTCATCTGGGTGCGGGCGATCGCGCGCAGCCGAAGGGATAAGGCGACGGACCCGACCGCTGCAAGCCGCGCAGGCCGGCGCGACTGGTCATGTCCATCTGTTCCGGCGCGGCTTGAAGGCGCGCTTGTCCTGCCCGGATCGCGCTTTTTGCAATTCGGGCGGCCGGGCGGGGCCGGTGTGACCATCGCGGCGGTGTTTCTCTTCGGTGATAGGTCCGGCCATACCCTGCGCTGATAGACATCAGCGATTCTTTTAATTTCTGCAGGTTCATACGCCTCCTTATCCTTTCGCCAAATGCGAGGGGAGGAAACCGCATGGCGGTAAGGAATGAAGTCGGTCTCGCCATCATAGGCTGTGGCACCATCGGGCGGATCCGCGCGATCATCGCGCGGGATTATCCGGGTATCGGCTGGCTGGGCCTTTGCGACACCAACCGCGGGCTTGGTAAAAAGCTTTCGGCCGACAGCGAGGCGGATTTCTTCACGACAGATTTCCACGAATTGCTTGACCGCCCCGAGGTCTCGGCAGTCATCATCGCCACTGACGAGAACAACCACGCAGCGCCGACGCTGGCTGCGGCCGAAC
Organism: Paracoccus sp. L-17; assembly: GCF_056857655.1. NCBI lineage: Bacteria > Pseudomonadati > Pseudomonadota > Alphaproteobacteria > Rhodobacterales > Paracoccaceae > Paracoccus > Paracoccus sp. L-17. The sequence continues at coordinate 19,059 of NZ_JBSXNM010000022.1, read as the reverse complement.
GCAAGCAATCGCTGTTCATCGAAAAGCCGATCGCCACCGACGCGCGAGAATCGCTGGCCATCCTGCGCGCGATCGAAGAGGCCGGGGTGGATGCGGTCATGGGCTATACACAGCGTTTCCGCCGCCGGTTCCTGACCGTCAAGGAACGTCTGGTCACCGGTCAGATCGGTGAGGTGCATTCCGTGGTGACGCGCGCGTTCATGAACAGGATGGTCCCCATCGCCACCGTCTCGCGCACGCAGAACCGGCGGCACCTGACGCCGATGGTGGTTTCGGGCACGCATTCGCTGGACATGTCGATGTGGCTGATGGAGGCCAAGACGCCGGTGTCGGTCTATGCGAAATCGACCGACAAGGTCATGTCGCGGTGGGGAACAAAGGATTCCACCTTCGGCATCTTCGAGATGGACGATGGTGCGATCTTTTCCATGAACATCTGCTGGGGCCTGCCCGAGGTCTGGCCGGGATCCGTCTACGGGCTGGAGATCGGCATCGTCGGGGCCGAGGGCGTGATCGATATCGAGGATACGCATCGCGACCTGGTTCTGGCGACGAATGTCGCGCAAGGCGGCGGCTATGTTCCCGACGGCTACGAACCGCCCGCAAGGCATGTCGATTTCCTGACCAGCTATCCGCCGGGCGACCTGCACATGAACCAGCTTTGGGGCCCCATGCGGGAAGAAACGGTCAATTGGTATCAGCGTCTGTGCATGGGCGTGCCCACGCCCCATGCCACCGCGCAGGACGGCCACCGCAACCTGATTTTGACCATGGCGATGGATCTCTCGGCGCGGCGTGGTCGTGAGGTGCGCCTGCCGGTCGATCCGGACGAATTGATGGCCGAGGACTGACCCCAGCACGCACCCCGCCATGCCGAAACCGGATGGCGTTCATCAAACCTTCTCGTTTCTCTTGCTGCGCGGCGCGTCGGTAAGATCGGGCAAACACAGTGGAGACAATCATGCAGCTTGGGTTTTTCACCATGCCTATCCACCCCCTCGAAAAGGATTGGCGCCAGAGCCTGCGCGAGGATCAGGAGGCATTCGTCCTGGCCGACGAACTGGGCTTTGCAGAGGGATATGTCGGCGAGCATGTCACCGACGTGGCAGAAAACATCACTTCGTGCATGGTTTTCATTGCCTCGCTGGCCGGCCGCGTGCGGCAGATGCGGCTCGGGACCGGCACGGTCAACCTGCCCAACAACCACCCGGCACAGGTCGCCGCGCAGATCGCCATGCTGGATCATCTGCTCGATGGCCGTCTGAACTTCGGCATCAGTCCGGGCGGATTGCTGTCGGATTCCGAGATCTTCGGCAACCTCGACCACGACCGCAATGCGATGTTTCTCGAAGCGATCGACATGATCCTGGCACTTTGGTCCAAGGACGCGCCCTATGATCTGCGCGGCAATTTCTGGAACATCTCGACCGAACGCACGCTGATGGCCGAGATCGGCCAGGGAATCGTCGGCAAGCCTTTGCAACGCCCGCATCCGCCCATCATCGTGACGGCCGTCGCGCCTTTTTCCAAGGGCGTCACCGCCGCCGCTGCACGTGGCTGGGATCCGATCTCGGCGAATTTCCTGATGCCGAAATGGGTCGCTTCGCACCGCGGCTGCTATCTGGACGGATGCAAGCAGGGCGGAAGGCCGGGCGATCTGGCCAACTGGCGGGTCGCCAAAAGCATCTTCGTGGCCGACGACATGGCCACCGCGCGCGATTATGTCACGCGACCGGACAGCCCCTATCAGTATTACTACCGGTCGCTTCTGACCAAGCTCAAGAAGAATGGCCGGGCGAACCTGTTCAAGGAAGACCAGAGCATGTCAGACGACGAAGTGACGCTGGATTACGTCATGGAACGCCTGGTGACCTACGGCACCCCCGACAAGGTCGCCGAAGAATTGCTGGCGTTCCGCGAACTGACCGGGCAATTCGGCACCCTTCTTTATGCGGGCCATGACTGGGCCGACCCGGAACTGGCGCGACGTTCGAAGATCCTGATGGCGGAGAAGGTCCTTCCGCTCGTCAACAAGGCCGAGAAAGATCAGCTGAAGGCCGCGATATGACCCGTGCCATCGTGAAATCGGGTGAGGCGAGGCTTTCGGTCAAGGTCGAGGGCCCGGTCGGCAAGCCCTGGATCCTGCTGTCGAATTCTCTGGCGACCGACCTGCACATGTGGGACGGCCAGATCGGCTTTCTGGCCGAAACGCATCGCGTGGTTCGCTATGACACGCGCGGACATGGGCAAAGCACGGCGCCGCAGGGGCCCTATGATCTCGACATGCTGGTGGAAGACATGCTGGCGGTTCTTGACCATGTCGGCGCCGACCGCGCCGACGTGATGGGATTGTCGCTGGGCGGGATGACGGCCCTGGGACTGGGCCTGGCGCATCCGGATCGGGTGCGGCGCATGGTGGTTTGCGACGCACGCGCCGACAATCCGCCGCCTTTCGTGGCCAGTTGGGACGATCGGATCGCCGCAATCGAAAGGGGCGGCATGGCGGCCATCGTGTCGGGCACGCTGGAACGCTGGTTCACCGGCCGGGCCTCTGCCGATCTGCGGGTGCGGGCCGAGGCCATGATCCTCGCGACCGCGGTGCCGGGTTTTGCCGGTTGCGCCCGCGCATTGCAGGGGCTGAACTATCTTCATCGGCTTGGTGAGCTGACCGTGCCGGTGCGATATGTGGTTGGCAGCGAGGACATGGCCGCGCCGGTGGCCGCCATGCAGGCCATGGCGGATGCCACCCCGGGCGCGCGCCTGACGGTTCTGCCCGGCCTGGCCCATATCCCCGCCATGGAGGATCCGGCTGCCTTTCAGGATGCCGTGATGAACTGGCTTCGCGCATGAGGAGAAGAAGGGGATGCTGAACATCGCGATTGCGGGCTTTGGCTGGTGGGGACGTCACATCCTGACCCGCCTGCAAGGCCATGACAGACTGAGCGTCCTGGCCGTCGCCGAGCCCGATCAGTCGCTTCATGCCGATATCCGCGCCATGGGGGCCGAGGCCGTGAGCGGCTTTGACGGAGTGCTGTCCGATCCGCGCGTGCAGGCCGTGGTGCTGACCACGCCACACATGATGCACGAGGAACAGGTCGTCGCGGCGGCGCGGGCGGGTAAACATGTGTTTTGTGAAAAACCGCTGGCCATGACGGCCGCCAGCGCCCGCTGCGCCGTCCTGGCCTGCCGGGAAGCCGGCGTGGTGTTGGGGATCGGGCACGAGCTGCGTTTCGATCCGGCGATGCGGCGGCTCAAGGCGCTGGTATCGGCTGGCGATCTGGGCACGATCATGCACGCCGAGGCCGCCTTCAGCCACAACAAGCTTGCCGGACTGCCGGGGGACGGGTGGCGCACGTCGAAAACGATGTCTCCCGGCGCCGGCATGACCGGCATGGGCATCCACCTGACCGATCTGATGATCTGGCTGTTCGGCCCGGTCGAGACGGTTCAGGCGCAGGTCCGCGACCGCACGCTGGGATGGCCGACCGGAGACATGGTCGTTGCCCAACTGGGCTTCGCGGCGGGTAACACCGCCCATTTCCAGGCCATCCTCAACACGCCGCACTACATGCGTTTTGCGGTATTCGGCGCGGATGGCTGGGCCGAGGCACGCTATTCCAGCCATCCCGACACGCCGGGCGGTCAGATCGAATGGTCGCTTTGCCGAAAGGGCGGCGCGCCGGAACGCGAGGTTCTGGACTGGAGCGATGCGGTCGTGTCCAATCTGACGGCCTTCGCGCAGGCGGTGACAGGGCGGCACGACTATCCCTGGAGCGATGCGGAACTGATCGGCAACATCGCCGTCTACGAGGCAATCGTGCAGTCATCCGACAGCGGCGAGACCGTGCGGCTGGGGTGAGCTTTCGGTCCGGCCAATGCCGATAACAGCCTGCCTGGCCCGGCCGGGTGGATCGTTCCCCCGCCTTCCTTCATGATTTTCAGGCGTCCGGCAGGGACCAGCCCGCATCCGCCATCCGCTTGCGCAGCGTAGCGAGATCGGCCTGTGGCAGGGCGTCCAGCGGTGGGCGCAGCACGGCAAGCCTCGGGTCGTTCATCTGGGCCGCCAGCAGCGCCTTGACTGCCGGGATCAACGGAAAGCCCGTCACGATCGTGCGCAGCCGGGCAACCTTGTCCTGCAATGCGTCAGCCTCGGGCGTGCCAAGGGCATCGATTAATGCGCCGATCCCGCCGGGATTGAGGTTGCCGGATGCGGTGATGCATCCCGCACCGCCGAGGGCGTGAGATTTCACAAGCATCGCTTCCGAAGACGGGAAGATGCTGAACCCGGGAAAGCGGCGAAGCATCGCCTCGGTATTCGGCCAGTCGCCGGAACTGTCCTTGATGCCAAGGACCGTGTTCGGGAAATCGCGGATCAGCCGCTCGATCAGATCGTGCGGAATGCCGACGCCGGTATTCTGGGGGATATGGTACAGCCACAGCCCCAGTTCGGAAGAACCGACGCCATCGATGACCGCGGCATACCAGGCGTAAAGCCCTTCGACCGAAACGGGCTTGTAATAGAAGGGCGGCAACGCCAGAACCCCGCCGCACCCAAGCGACAGCGCGTGTCTGGTCAGCGTGATCGTATCCATCAGTGATGGCAGGCCAACCCCGGGCATCAGAACGTCGGCCGGAACACCTGCGGCCACCAGTTTTTCCAGCAGCGCCATGCGTTCGGCGAGACTCAGCGAATTCGCTTCGCTGGTGGTGCCGAACACCGCCAATCCATTCGCGCCATTGGCCAGCAGCCATTTGCAGAACTCGACGAATGCGTCGCCATCCGGAGAAAGGTCGGCCCGGAAGGGCGTGATCGCAGGAACGAGAAGCCCGGTGAAACGTTTGGGTTCCATGGTCTGGTCCTTTCGGAATTGCGCTGATTGCCCAGGGCGACAAGCGGATCGATCAGGTCGGGCGTGCAGCCTGTCAGGTCTTGTCCTGCGGATATGCGAGACGCCTCGAGGCTGTCAACTGAAATATCAGTGTTGACACTCGGCCGTCCCTGATGCCATTTTCTGCAAAAGCCGCGACGCGGTTTGTTCCCGCGAATCCGGGTTCTCTGGCAGAAGGGACCATGATCAGAACATGCAGAGCGCCGAGAAACCCCGCGATCTGGCGAGGGACAGCGTCTATCAAGAGCTTCGGTCCGAGATTTTGATGTGTCGGCTGCGGCCGGGCCAGATGCTGCAGGAACGCGACCTTGTGGCGCGACTGGGGATCAGCAAATCGCCCATCCGCGACGCATTGCTGAAGCTGGAGCAGCGGGGCCTGATCGAGGTTCTGCCGCGCAAGGGCTATCGTGTACGCCAGATCGATATCAGCGACGTCCGCGACATGTATGGTCTTCGGCTGATCCTCGAACGCGAGTGCATTTCGCTGATGATGGACACGGCCAGCAAGGATGTTCTTGAACGTCTCGATGATTTCGCCGAGGCGCCGTCCAGCCCCGATCTGCCGACCTGGATCGATTACAACCGCGCCTTTCACACCTATATCGCGGCGCATTGCGGCAACGCCCGGCTTGCCATGATCGCGCAGGAAATCATCGAGCAGTTCGACCGGCTGACCTATGTCAGCGTGACAAGCTCTGACGATCTGTCGCTGGACAAGTTCGAGCGCGAGCATCGCGAGATCATCGGCGCCATCCGCGCGGGTGACAAGCGGCAGGCCATCGCGCTGGCGGGACGCCATGTTCAGAGCTCGCGCAAGAGGGTTCTCGATAGTCTCGGAAGTGCCTCGATCGTCGATACCTCGCCCGTGCCAGGCTGACGCCTGCGCACCATCAACAGCAAGGAGACGGGACCATGTCGAAGAACCTCCTGCCGGATTGGCCGGCCGAACTTGTCGAAGACATGAAGGTCAACGAATATAGCGGCGTCGTTGGCAGCGTCCTGGTATCGGAAACCGACGACCTTCGCGTCTGGCACCTGCATCTGCCCGCCGGCAAGCGTTGCAACTTTCACCGGCACGTCCTCAATTATTTCTGGACCTGCCACGCGCATGGCAAGGCGCGCGGCTATTTCGAGGACGGCACGATCAGGGATGTCGTCCATTTCCCCGGCGACACCAGGCATTTCGAGTTCCCCGAGGGAACCCACATGCTGCACAGCGTCGAGAACGTCGGTGATACCGACCTGCTTTTCACAACCGTCGAATTCAAGAAAAGCGCCAATCCGCCCTTGCCGGTGCCCGACAGCGTGCGGCTGACGGAAGCCGTCTGACAGACGAAATCGAGAGATAGCCGCCCCATGTATGCCCCCCCCGGAGTCAAGACCAGCCCGGCCGTGAACGTGTCCGAAACCATGAAGGCATGGGTTCTGGGCGAGCCTGGCGAACTCAGACGAATCGAAAAGCCGACGCCCGTGCCTGGGCGGGCCGAGGTCCTGGTCCGCATCGATGCCGTGGCGATCTGCGCCACCGATCTTGACGTCATCTCGACCGGCCCGCCCGCGATGATCCAGGGCGGATTGCCCTTCAACAAGAACTTCACGCCCGGCCATGAATACATGGGCACCGTCGCCGCGCAGGGACCGGGCGTCGACGAATTCGCCGTCGGCGACCGCGTGACTGTGGAAATCCACGCCGGGTGCGGGCAATGCAAGCGTTGCCGGATGGGCATGTACACGTCATGCCTGAATTACGGCCTGAATTACGGAGATGTGGACAAGGGCCATCGCGCGAATGGCTTCACGACGGATGGCGGTTTTGCCTCCTACGCGGTCAACAACATCAACACGCTGATCAAGATCGGCGATACGATGTCCGACGAGGAAGCGACGCTGGTCGTCACCGCGGGCACGTCGATGTACGGTCTGACCGAACTGGGCGGCCTGGTCGCCGGTGAAAGCGTCGTGGTCTGTGGACCCGGTCCGATCGGCCTGCTGGGCGTCGCGGTGGCCAAGTCGCTGGGGGCGCACCCGGTGATCCTGACCGGCACGCGCGACAATCGGCTTGAGGTGGGGCGCGAACTGGGCGCCGATCATGTGGTCAATGTTCGCCAGGAAGATGCTGTCGAGGCGGTCAGGAAGATCACCGGAGGCAAGGGGGTCGATTATGTGCTGGAATGCTCGGGTGCACCGGGGGCGATCGACACGGTCGGCAGGATGCTCAACCGCGGCGGCAAGATCTGCCTCGCAGCCTTTCCCCACGAAGCCGACAAGGTCGATGTGGCGCATCTGGTGCGCAACAACATCTACATCTACGGCATCCGTGGCGAAGGTAAATCCGCCACCCACCGTGCCCATGCTTTCATGGCCGACAAGCGATTTGACGCCACCAGGATCCATACCCACACCTTCGACATGGAGGATCTGCCCGAGGCCTTGCGCTATGCACGCGAACGTGTCGAGGACGCCATCAAGGTCGTCGTCAAGAACCGCCACTGACCGACCGGCCGTCGTCGTCGCGAATGGATCAAGGGAAATCAATTCCTGAGGAATGGGTTTCCGCATTTATGGCCAATATGCGCATTTCATGCGTCTCATTTTCCATGACTGAATATTTATATTTGAGTTGGATGATTTTGCGAGGGTCGACGCGTCTTCGTGGATACCAGGGGTCGCCGCCTCCGATTGCGGGATAAGCCGGCGGAACGCTGGCCTAAAATCATGTTTTAAAGCAATAATCCGATGCTCCGGGGCCGACACGGTGCCCGCAAGGCTGGCGCCTGACCCTTGAACTCTTTTCGGAATCCGGTGGCTGATGGTTTCTCTTCGGCGTTTCCCGAGCCGTGACCTGTCATCAGGAAAACATATGCCAGCCCATCACTATTCTAATGCGTAAATTATTGACGCGCGGCTCTTCGTTCTGCCAGGCTTTTTCTACCGCCTGAATATGCTGTTTCCGGTTCTTTTGCGATACGGAACTGCGCAAGAGACGCGGCGGTCACATAGGGAGGAGGTCACATGAAGAACGGATTCGATCGCCGCGCGTTCCTGGGGGGCGCCGGGATGGCGACGCTCAGCATCACCTTGCCGGGCATTGCCGCGGCGCAAAGCTATCCGGCCCGCCCGATTACCGTGGTGATCATGTATGCCGCTGGCGGTGGCACCGATGTCCTGATCCGCAAGCTGGCGGACGAAATGGCCAAGGCGCGCGGATGGAACGTCAGCATCGCGAACCGGCCCGGTGCCGTCGGCGGCATTGCGACGCAATATGTCAGCGCGCAGCCTGCGGACGGCTACAACATCCTTGGCGCGGCGAACTACAACAAGTTCGTGCGCGTGCTGGGGCATGTCCCGGCCTCGCCCGCGCCGTGGGAGCAATGGGCCTTCATGAAGGCCGGCAATGCCATTGCCAGCTGGTCCGTGCCCGTCGATTCGCCCTTCCAGACCTTGCAGGACGTCATCGACGCGGCGCGGGAGAAGCCGGGACGGATCAGCGTGTCCACCTCGGGGACCGGCGGGATCTGGCACGAGATGGCGCTTCTGATCGCCGCGTTCGCCAATATCGAGTTGCGCTATGTGCCCTATCAGGGCGGACAACCGGCCACGCTTGCCGGTCTGCAGGGCGAAGTCGACATTGCCGGCGGCGGGGTCCACGAGCATATCGAACTGGTGCGTGCGGGGCAGTTCCGCATGTTGCAGCAAACCGGGACGGAAGACATCGTGCTGGAAGACGGTACCGTGTTGCCGACGGTTGCCAACCTGATCCCTGACCTGGCCCCCTTCCTGCCGATGGGCGCCACCTACAACATGATGGTGCGCCGCGACACGCCGCCCGAGATCCTGGGCGAGATCCGGAATGCCTTCGTCGAGGCCGCCAATTCGCAGGACTTCCGCGATTTCCTCGCCGCGCGTTTCTTCCAGCATGATGTCAAGGTGGGGGAGGAGGCCGATCGCGAAGCGGCGCGCATGGAGGTCGTGACGGTCGACCTGTTCAACCGGTATGCCGACCAGATCGGTTCCGACGTGCTTTCGGCTGACGAACTCGGCCTGCCCGGACCGAATGGGTTCAAGGAATGGTGGCCGCCGCAAGGCTACATGCCGCTCGACCTGTGAGGGGCGTCGATCATGAGCCAGACCAACCAGAGCGAATTTGCCGGAGAAGAAGAGGGGGCTGGCTATGCCGCCCCCTCGGTGGACATGATCGCCGCCGTTCTTCTGACCCTTCTTGCCGGCTGGTACAGCTGGGAAGCACTGGGCTTTCGTGCACCCGGCGGCTGGCGCACGGCGCCCGGACTTCTGCCTTTGGCCGCGGGCCTCAGCTTGATGGCCATGGCGGTGGGTCTGGGCCTGACGGCATGGCGCCGACGGGGACGTGACGGTGCGACCGGCAAAGCCCGTCGCGATGCCGGGCACGGCGCCGACATGTTGCGGACCGCGATGCTGATCGGCGTGCTGTTCGTCTACCTGCTGGCGATGGATTCCATGACCTTTGGTCTGCGTGGCTATGTTGCCGGCGTCTTTCTGGTCGTCGGGGCGTTCGAAATCACCACCGTCCTGTGCCTGAGCGCGATGATGATGCTGTTCTGGAACGGCCGGCTGTGGATCATCGCCACGGTTTCGTTTGGCTGGACCGCCTTTCTCAGCATGACCTTCCGGAACATCTTTCAGATCGCTTTGCCGGGATGATCCGCGATGATTGATGCCTTCATTCAGGTGCTGCAGCCCTGGCTGCTGCTTGTCGCGTTCGGCGGGGTCAGCCTTGGGATTATCTGGGGGGCGCTGCCGGGCCTGTCGACCACCATGGCCATGGCGCTGCTGATCAGCCTTTCGACGGGGCTGGAGCAGTCCAGCGCGATCGTCTTCATGCTGGGTGTCTACACCGGCAGCGTGTTCGGCGGTGCCATCTCGGCCGTGCTCATCAACATTCCGGGCACCCCCGACGCTGTGCCCACGATGATCGAGGGCCACGCGCTGGCCAAGAGAGGCGAGGGCGGGCAGGCACTGGGCATGGCGATCGCCGGGTCCTTCGTGGGCAACTGGGTCGGAATTCTGCTTCTGGTCGCCTTCATTCCGCTGGTTCTCAGCTTCGCCCTGCAGTTCCGCTCGTGGGAAATGGCGCTGCTGGGCATGATCGGCATTTCGATCTGCGGCTCGATGGCCTGCGGGGCGATGCCCCTGAAAGGATGGATCGCCGGCTGGCTGGGCATCCTCGTGGCGCTGGTGGGCTTTGATCCGATCCACGCGGTGCAGCGCTATACGTTCGGTGTGCCCGAACTGATGGACGGGGTGAACTACGTCTCTGTGCTGATCGGGCTGTTCGGGCTGACCGAAATTCTCAAGGTCATGCCCAGCCGCGCGCAGCCGGTGGTGCCGGAGTCCGTCGGCCGGGTGATCCCCTCGCTGCGCAAGCTGGCGCGCTACTCGGTCGCAGCGGTGCGCTCGGGCGTGATCGGTGCGGTGACGGGCGCCATTCCCGGTGCAGGGGCCAATGTGGCCTCGTTCCTGTCCTACGACATCGGGCGGCGCATGGCCTCGCCCGAGGAAAAGGCGAAATGGGGCAAGGGCAGCTATGAGGCAATCGTCTGTGCCGAAGTGGCCAACAATGCCAATATCGGCGGCTCGATGTTGCCCACGCTGACGCTGGGCATCCCCGGCAACGCGGCGGCGGCGGCGCTGCTGGCGGCGCTCGCGCTCAACAACATCGTGGTCGGCCCGGCAATCGAGGTGGATCATCCCGGACTGATCTATTTCATCTATGCCGCGCTGATCGTCGCCAACCTGCTGATGTATGTCGCTGCGATCGGATTGATCAAACCCTGCGTCAAGCTGTTCAGCCTGCCGCGCGCGGTGTTGCTGGCATTGATCGTGCCGATCTGCGTGATCGGGGCCTATTCGGTACGTCTGAGCATGTTCGATGTCTGGGTGATGTTCGTCTCGGGCCTGGCCGGGCTGGCGCTGCGACAGCTGAAGTTCCCGGTCGCGCCGATCGTGCTGGGCGTGATTCTGGCACCGATGGTCGACGAGAACCTGCGCCGCGCGCTGCTGGTCTTCGAGGGACGTTCCTTCGGATTCGTTGTCCAGCAATGGGTCGGCACGGTGCTGGTCATCGCGCTGCTTGCGATCTTTGCCGAAGGGCTGCTGCGACTGCGCCGCAGTCCGGGCATCCCGCAGGGCGAACCGGTGGAGCATCAGGGATGAGCACGGCCAACAGGGCGGCGGGCCGTTTCACGGGCCGCAAGGCGCTGATAACGGGGGCAGGGGGCGGCATTGCCCGCGCCCTTGCGCTGCGTCTGGCGGAAGAGGGGGCAAGCCTGGCGCTGACCGACCTAGACCCGGCACGCGCCCATGATGCCGCGCAAGCCGTGCAGGCAATCGGCGGCAGCGCCGTCTCGCTGGCCGCCGATGTCACCGACCGCGCGGCAGTCGAGACCATGGTCACCCAGTCGGCCCGCGCGATGGGCGGGATCGACATTCTCGTAACCTGCGCGGGCGGATACACGGCCTATACCCGCTTCGACGAGATCGATCCCGACGACTGGGACAGGGTGATCGCCCTGAACCTGCGCAGCGTCTTCCTGTGCTGCTCGGCCGTGCTTGCGCATATGAAACAAGCGGGCCGGGGGCGGATCATCAATCTGGGTTCGCTTGCCGGCCGGTCGACCAGCGCCGGCTCGTCGCCGGCCCATTACGCGGCGGCCAAGGCGGCGGTATCGCTGATGACGCAATACCTGGCCAAGGACACGGCCCCATATGGGATCACGGCCAACACCGTTGCGCCCGGCACCACGCGAACCGATCGGGTGAATGCGCTGCTGACGCCCGAGAAAGAGGCGGCCTTTGCCCGCATGACGCCGATGGGACGGCTTGCCGAACCCGCGGACATCGTGGGAACCATCGTCTTTCTGGCCAGCGACGATGCGGCCTATGTGACGGGAACGACGATCGACGTGAACGGCGGCCGATTGATGCTGGTGTGAATGATGGCGAGGACAGCAAAAATGCGCGTGGGGGGATATCAAGGGCCGAAATCCGTGTTGACGGCCGGGCTAAGCCGCTTTTGCGAGAGCCTTGCGGCAGAAGGTCTTGACACCGAGCGGGTCGATGACGTCACCCAGAGCGGCGAAACGGCGCGGGCGCTTTTCGACGGGATCGAGAGCGGCGCATTCCAGGCGGGCTACATGGCCTCGGGCTATCTGACCGCGCGCGTGCCGGAACTGGCGGTCATCGACCTGCCATTTTCGCAGGGCGATCGTCATGCGGCCTATGCGGCGCTTGACGGACGCGCCGGGGCCATCCTGCGCGAAGCCGTTCACGGTGCGACCGGCTATCATGTGCTGGGTTTCTGGGACAATGGCTTTCGCCATCTGACGAACCATCGCCGTCCGCTGCGAAGCCGCGCCGATTGCAACGGGTTGGTGGTCCGCACGCTCGACAACCGGATCTACCGCGAAACCATGGCGGCGATGGGTTTCACCCCTGTGGTCACCGATGTCCGCGATCTGCGTGAGGCGGTGATGACAGGCCGGGTCGACGCACAAGAGAATCCACTGACGAATTCTGTCGTGTTCGAACTGTATCGCGACCACCGCCATCTCAGCATGACCGGACATTTCTTCGGTGTCGTCCTGTTTCTGTGCCACGCGGACTGGTTCGGTGATCTGCCGCCCGCCGCCCGCCGCGCGGTCGAGGCCGCGGCGGCAACCGCCACCGTCCGGCAACGTCGTCTCGCCGAGGCGCAGGACAGCGACGCCCTGACCATCCTGCAGGCCGAGGGGGTCGAGATCCTGCCGCGATCGGCACTTGACATGGCCGGGTTTCGGGCCGCCTGCGCCGCCATCATGGATCGCGAGCGTGCCAAGCTGCCGCCGGAACTCGTCGCGGCCTATCTGGGGCAATGAACGTGTCCGGCAAAGGCGGGATTCAGGCCGTTTCTGTCAGCGCGTCGATCACCGCGCATTCGGGACCATCTTCTCCGGTACACCGCGAAACCGTCTCGGTCAGCACTTTCTCGATACGCTGAAGATCGGCGATCTTTGCGCGCACCGCCCCGAGGTGGCGGGCTGCAAGGGATTGAACGTCGGCGCACGTGCCTGCCTTGCCATCCACCAGCCCCAGCAGGTCGCGGATTTCCTCCAGCGTGAACCCCAGATCGCGCGATCGCATCACGAAGCGCAGGCGCGCGACATGGGTATCGTCATAGCTGCGATAGTTCTTCGCCGTTCGCGGCGGCTGGGGCATGAGGCCGATGTTTTCGTAATAGCGGATGGTTTCCAGGTTGCACCCCGTCAGACGCGCCAGATCTGAACGACGCAGGACACTCACCGTTCCGTGACCGGATTTCATGATTCCACTCATTGAGCCTGTATCAGCTACAGAGCCTAGGTTCGGATGATCAAACGGGCAAGGGTGATTCGACGATGGCGGAAACGACGACCGAAGCCGAGGTTCCGAGCCTCGAAGAGAGGCAGGCCAGTGATCGCAAGGTCTGGGCGTCAACCGGCGGCGCGCTTGCCGGTTCGCTGGCGATGACCTCGTGCTGCATTCTGCCGCTGGTGCTGATCAGCTTTGGCATCGGCGGCGTCTGGATTGCCCAGTTGACGGCGCTTTATGCCTACAAGTGGTACACATTTGCCTTTGCCAGCGCCTTCATCGGCTATGGTTTCTGGAAACTGCATCGGGCCGAACAGGGCGAATGCCGCGATGGTGCGGCCTGCACCCGGCCGAAGAACCGCCGCGTCATGAAGGGAACGCTTTGGCTGGCCACGATCGTCACAGCGATCGCCATGATCTTTCCCTATGTCACGCCTTACATCCTGAGCTTCTGAAAAAGGAAAAGTCATGAGAACCCTGACGTTATCGCTGCTGGGCCTGTTTGCAGCCACCGCCGCCCAGGCGGCTGAAAGACAGGCCAGCATTGTGGTGAGCGAGCTGACCTGCCCGTCCTGCCCCTATATTGCCGCCAATGCGGTCAAATCCATCGACAGCGTTGAAATCCTTCAGAGCGACTATGATCAGGCGGCGGAAAAGATCGTCTTTCTGGTGCGCTATGACGACGCCGTCACCTCGCCCGAGGCCATCGCAGCGGCCCCCCTGCAATACGGGTATCCCGGCCGCGTGCTTGAGGACGCATCGGGGTCGTGACGCGGCTCGGGACCGGGACCGATGGGAAGCAGATATTTGCTGCAACGCGGCCCGATCGCCGGCTTGATCGAAACGGGCGCGGTCTGATCGCAAGAAGGACGGAACCATGAAAGATTTGAACAGGACCCCGAAAGACGGAACCTACGATCTGATCGTCATCGGGGCGGGGTCGGCCGGGTTTTCGGCCTCGATCGCCGCCGCCGAGGCGGGCAAGCGGGTGGCGCTGGTCGGGCACGGCACCATCGGCGGAACCTGCGTCAATGTCGGCTGCGTGCCATCCAAGGCGATGATCCGTGCCGCCGAGGCGGTTCACGCGGCATCGGCCGCCGGCCGGTTTCCGGGCGTCGCGCCCTGCGCGGCCCGGGTCGACTGGCCGGCGTTGGTGTCCGGCACCGCCGAACTTGTGGCCGCGATGCGACAGAAGAAATATTCCGACCTGCTGCCGCAATATGAAACCGTCGACCATATCGACGAGGGCCCTGCGCGGCTGGTCGAGGGCGGTGTCGAGGTCGGCGGGCGCCGCATGACGGCCGAACGCATCATCGTCGCCACCGGATCGCGCCCGCACATGCCCGATATTTCGGGGCTCGGCGCGGTCGATGTGCTGGACAGCACCGGCCTGCTGACGCTGCCTGAACGCCCTGACAGCGTGATCGTGCTGGGCGGCGGTTATATCGGGGCCGAACTGGCGCAGATGGCGTCGCGGCTGGGGGTCAGGGTGACGCTGGTCACTCGCTCGCGGCTGTTGCCGGGTGCGGAACCCGAGGTGGGCGAGGCGCTGACACAGGCGATGCGGGCCGAGGGTATCCGTGTCGAGACCGGCCTGAGCTACCGCGAGGTCGCCGCCCACGATGGCGGCGTGGCGCTGACCATCGAGCGGGGCGGCAAGCCGGTGACGCTCACCGCCGCGCGGCTGGTTGCGACCGCCGGGCGCGTGGCCAATACCGACGGTTTGGGGCTGGAGGCGCTTGGCATCCGGACCGACCGGCGCAGAGCCATCGTGGTCGGCCCCGACATGGCCACCACGCGGCCCGGCATCTATGCCGCCGGCGACGTCACCGACCGCGACCAGTTCGTCTATATGGCCGCCTATGGCGCCAAGGTCGCGGTCAACAATGCGTTCGGGCTGGAACCGATGCGCTATGACAACGCTGCGATGCCTTGGGTCGTGTTCACCGACCCGCAGGTCGCCGGCGTCGGCCTGTCCGAAGTCCAGGCGGGCGCAGCGGGGCACGAGGTCAAGACCAGCGTCCTGGCATTGGACAACGTGGCCCGAGCGCTGGCAGCGCGCGACACCCGCGGGCTGATCAAGCTGGTTGCCGATGCGCGGACCGACCGGCTGCTGGGCGGGCAGATCGTGGCACCGGAAGGGGCGGACACGATCCAGACGCTGGCCATGGCGCTGAAGGCGGGCATGACCACCAAGGCGTTGGGCGAAACGCTCTTTCCGTATCTGACGACCGTCGAAGGGTTGAAACTGGCCGCGCAGACCTTTGACAAGGACGTGGCCCGACTCAGTTGCTGCGCGGGATAGGATCCGTGCTCTTCACCACCTGCCGCCGAAGCGGTGCGGTGGTTTCTGGCCGCGGCGGCTTGGATGATCCTTCGGCGGTCATTGGCCGGTTCCGCGTCTTGCCCGCAGTCCGAAAGGAAGCGTCTCGATGGGAGTCGCAGAAACGTAAGATGACTTGGTCGACGCTTCATTGGGACCGGACTGACGTCGTTTTCGTCGTGCTGCGCCCGCAACGCCGATCCTGAGCTCTTCTCAACCTTTTCGGCACTGGCAGGCGGCGCCACACCGTTGAACATCCACGTGTAGAAGTCTGTATTTCAAACAGATATCTCCCGGCAAATGAAAACATCGCGGATGGCCAATCATCCCCGCAAGAAAGGTTACGCAATAAGATGTTGAGTATCTCTCTTCACGGACAGCGCAGCATCGTGACCGGTGGCAGTTCGGGGATTGGTGCAGCAACCGCGAAAGCTCTGGCTGCCGCGGGCGCCTCGGTCCTGCTTACCTATCGTTCCAGCGCCGAGGAGGCAGAAGCGGTCGCAAAAGAGGGCCGCGAGGCCGGCGCCACAGTTCATACGCTCCAAGTCGACATCGCGAAGCCTGACGATTGCGTAAGGCTCTTCGAAGAGGCCGACAGGCTGCTCGGCGGGGTGGATATCCTGGTAGCGAATGCCGGCGTGCAAAAGGACGGAGCTTTCACCGATCTGTCTCTAAAGGACTGGAACAAGGTGATCGAAGTGAACCTGACGGGCCAGTTCCTTTGTGCGCAGGAGGCGGTGCGCAGGTTCCGTCGGCAGGGAGGAACGGACGCTTCGACGGCACTTGGCAAGATCATTTTCAACAGCTCGGTACACCAGGCCATTCCCTGGGCGAGCCATGCCAATTACGCGACCGCGAAGGGTGGGCTCAAGCTGCTGATGCAGAGCATGGCACAAGAGCTGTCTTGCGAGAAAATCCGCGTCAACGCGATCGCCCCGGGGGCCATCAAGACGGATATCAATAAGGAGGCTTGGCAGGATGAAGAGGCCGAACGGCAGCTCCTGAAGCTGATCCCCTATGGCCGCGTCGGGCGGCCCGAGGATGTAGCCCAAGCTATTGTTTGGCTTGCCTCCGATGCCGCCGATTACGTCGTCGGGACGACGCTGTTCGTCGACGGCGGCATGATGCTCTACCCGTCTTTCCGCGAGGGCGGATAATGAGCACGCGAACAGATGGCTACCTCCCGTTGCGAGACTATGCGCTGCTGGGTGATTGTCACGGGGCCGCGCTTGTCGGCCGAGACGGGTCGGTGGACTGGTTCTGCCCGGGTCGGTTCGACGCGCAGCCGGTCTGCTGGCGACTGCTTGACGCGCGCAAAGGAGCCTTCTTCCAGATCGCGCCCGCGCACTCATACGAGGCGACGCGGGACTATGTGCCGGACACCAACATCCTGCGCACTGTTTTCGCGACCGGCGAAGGAACGGTCAGCGTTACCGACTTCCTGCCGGTGGGACGCAACCCGCAGGGCGCGCGCAAGGACACCCGGGACAGCTTCGTCGACCTCTCGGCGCCGGGTTGGCTGGTGCGTATTATTGAAGGGCTTGAGGGGCAATGCAACGTGACCGTCCGCTACTACCCCGGCGCCTGCGTCTTCGATCACAACGCGGCCGTGACGCCAGCACCGCTCCTTTTTCGGGACGGCGATCCGGGTGTGGATTGGTTCGACCGGGAGATCGTCGTTGCGGCAGGTGATCGTATTGCCTTCGTGCTGGCACCGGAAGGCGCCGAGCCCGCTCGGCACGTGCCTGAGCTGTTGGAGGTGACGACAGCCTTCTGGAACGAATGGTGCGCGCTGTCCCAATACGACGGGCCACATCAAGCCGCGGTGCGCCGCAGCGCCCTTGCGCTCAAGGCACTGACCTATGCCCCTAGTGGCGCCATAGTTGCCGCGCCCACGACATCTCTGCCCGAGGAAATCGGTGGCGTTCGGAATTGGGATTATCGCTACAGCTGGCTTCGCGATTCTGCGTTTGTCCTGCAGGCCTTGGCCGGATTGGGATATGACGGTGAGGCTGGCCGTTACTGCGAATTCCTCGGCCGATGCTGCGTGGATACCCTGCCGAACCTCCAGATTCTCTATGGGATAGAGGGGAAGGCGCAGCTGAAGGAGCGCGAACTGCATCATCTCGAAGGCTACGCACGCTCTTCGCCCGTGCGGGTTGGGAACGCCGCCTCGGATCAGTTCCAGCTCGACATTTATGGCGAGGTCGCAGACTGGGCGCAGGCCTACTGCGCCTTGGGTGGGCCGATAGATGATGCGCTCGAAACCCTGCTGAGGGGGATCGCCGACCATGTCGCGGGTCACTGGCGCGAACCGGATCAAGGTATCTGGGAGATGCGCGGGGAGCCGCGCCAGTATGTCCATGGCAAAGCAATGGCATGGGTGGCCCTCGACCGGGCCATCCGTCTGCTTGGGGCCCGGGAGGAATGGACCCAGGCGCGCACAGAAATCTTCGAAGCTCTGAAGGCTCATGGTCGCCACGGCCCGGAGGGGGCTTTCCGCCAGACCTTTGAGGATGGGGGCATGGATGCCGTGCTGCTGCTTTTGCCGCTGCTTGACTTGCCGCCGCTTGGCGACACGCTGGCCCTGACCGTGCAAGAGGTGGAAAACATCTTGCGCGAGGGCGATTTTGTCAGACGCTACAGTCTAGTTGATACAGACGACGGTCTCGATGGTGCGGATGGCGCATTCCTCATTTGCTCTTTCTGGCTGGTGGACGCCCTGCTCTGCAGCGACCGGGCGGGTGAGGCGCGGGAGCTGTTCGACCGCCTTCTCGGTAAGGCCAACAGTGTCGGCCTCTACGCCGAAGAAATCGACCTTGGAGATGAGTCCTTTCTCGGAAATTTCCCCCAGGCCTTCACGCACCTGGCCCTGATCAACAGCGCCATCAACCTGCAGCTTTTTGAGGCAGGAGGAGCGGACGCCCTGAGAGGGACACATGCCGATCGTCTCCGACGGGTTGTGTCGAGCCGCGGAGGGGGCTCTCCGCGAGAGGCCGATGAAGGGTCCAACAAGGTTGCAACCGAACGGTCGCTTCTCCACCGAAGCTTCTGACTGAGCGGTGCTGACAAGCCCGCTCCGAAACCTGATACGCGAATGTCCGGGAAATCGTTGAGACATTTCCGAACATCAAATTCTCTAGGAATAGGAGACTTTACATGGGAAATACCTACGACCTGATCGTCATCGGCAGCGGCACTGCCGCGTCAACCGTAGCGCGCCGTGTCAGCGCTGCCGGTCGGAGCGTGGCGGTGATCGATTTCCGTCCCTATGGTGGCACCTGCGCCCTGCGCGGATGCGATCCGAAGAAGATGCTGATCGGCGGCACCTCCGCCGCCGATTGAACCGTGCCGGGTTTGCCGGAGGCTCCAACTTCTGAGTAGGATGGAGCATCATGAGCAAGACGACGAACAAGTTTTCCCCTGAAGTGCGTGAACGCGCGGTGCGGCTGGTCTTCGATGGCGAGGGGCAGCATGGATCGC
>NZ_JBSXNM010000021.1:0-77539 GCF_056857655.1 Paracoccus sp. L-17 | reverse complement strand
GCTTTCATGCTGCCTTGCGCCATCCAAAACCATCCGCACAGCGCGTTCGCGCACTTCCGGTGAATACTTGTTTGTTGTCTTTGTCATGATGCTCCATCCTGCTCATGAGTTGGAGCCTCCGGCAAACCCGGTGCGGTTCAGGCACCGCTCGTTGGCGCTGGCAGACGGGCTTCCATGCGGGGGAAATCTCGGCCGAGCTACGCCCGCCAGGGCAACGCCCGATCCGCTTCGAGCTTGTAACCGATCCTGACCGTAACAAGCTGACCCGCAGCGACTTCGACACGATGCTGGTCGATATCATGCGAGACAGCTTCGCGCTGTTCTCACTGACCAATTTTCACAAGGGCATCGCACAGGGGACAAAGGGAAAGCCGCCTGCAATCGCACGGCTCGAATTCCTACGCTCACGCATGGACGCACTGGAGCGCGTCGTGCGGGAGATCGAGCGCAGGCCCCGCCGTCATCTCAGATCGGAGGAGCGCGTCGTGCCGTATCACCAAGTGCGGCGAGCGACAGGCGACGAGGTGATCCGATCCTTTGCGCGCGGACGTGCCACCCGCGTTCCCCCAAAGGTGACACGCCTGCCAAGCGCGCTTCGCGGCTTTCTGCCAACCGAATTTCGAATCCGTCAGAGGTTCAGCTCCTTCGATCTGCCTGAGCATCGCCAGATGGCAGCGGTTCTATCGGCATGGGCGGCATGGCTCAGCGCGTCCGCCGAACAGCTCGACAAAGTTGCCGCGAAAGGCGACCCCGAGACGCAATCCGTTGCCAGCCTATGGGCCAATCGATGCCGCCGACTTGCGCGCCGCCTGCATGCTCTGAGGCAGGCAGAGCCGTTCGCCGATCTGCCGCCGGTTCCGCCGCAACTGCATCTGTCCTCGCTCTTTCGCAACGACCCCAATTATCGGCAGTTCTACAAGCTGTATCAGGACTTTAATCTTGGCCTAGCGGCGATCTTTGGGGACTTTCTTGATCTTCCGCTCGCCCGCACCTTTGAGCTCTACGAGCTGTGGTGCTTCCTGCGCTTGATCCATGCAGCAGTGAAAGAGTTCGGCCCCGCAGCCGTGGATCTTCGGACACTGTTCACACGGGATGCGGCGGGCGGGCTGACCATTGCCGCCTCCGCCGTGACCGTGAAAGTCTCCGCCTCATGGGAGGTCATGTTCCAGAAACGCTATGAGGAATTCTGGAAGGCCGATGACGGGCGCGGTTCGTTCAGCCGCTCCATGACGCCGGATATCGTTCTTGCGGGCAAGACAAGCGGTGAAGCCGCGCAGGCGCAACTCATCGTGCTCGACGCCAAGTATCGGATCGACACAGCGCTCAATGATGCGATCAGCTCCATCCATACCTATCGCGATGCTCTGGTCGAAAATGCGGGCGGCGGGGAATTTCATGGGATCGTTCAAGCCGCCTATCTTCTGACGCCCCATATCCCGCAGCTGGACGCAGCCACCTACCAGACGACAGCCATGCCGGGACGGCTTTTCCATCCTGATTATCGTTCTACATTCCGTTTCGGGGCGGCGACGCTCAAACCAGGCATGAACCTTCCCGATATTTGTGCGGCGTTGCGCGCCATCATCGCTGACGCGGCAGGCACACCAGTCTCTCCATGAACCGGGGCAGGGCAACATGGATGTTCTAACGCCGGATCAAAGGCAGAAAAACATAAAGGCCATTCGTGGCCGCGGCACCAAGCTGGAGCGCCTTCTCGGGCGCGGGCTGCATGCGCGCGGATTTCGATACCGCTTGAACGTGTCGCGCCTGCCCGGAACACCTGATCTGGTTTTCGCACAGCATCGTGCCGTGATCTTTGCCCATGGATGTTTCTGGCATGGGCACGACTGCGAGCGATTTAAACTACCAGCGACAAGACGGGACTTCTGGCTCAAAAAGCTTGAGGCGAACCAAGCGCGCGATAAGCGCAACATCTCAGCGCTTCTCAGTGAGGGATGGCGGGTCATGGTAGTGTGGGAGTGCGCGACTCGCGGTCGAGGCAAGCACACCACCCATATAGTCCTGGATCAGTGCGAGACATTTCTCAACAGTGATAAGGTAATGCGCGAACTAATGATGAATCCGGAGCCAACTTACTCCGCATAAAAGCGCTCAACTTCAATCTCAGTTGAAAATTATCAGCCCGCCCACTCTGCTTATTTTTGATCAATTATAATCCAGATATTGAGCTTGAAGCAGAGCGCTGAATCGATCAACCGATGCCGTGCCTATATGGCACGGCATCATATAGACTTTTATTTGTGCCGATTTGGCAAGCCAACCTGCCAGCGAATCATGTCCCCGATGATGGGATAGATGTCGTTATGCTTGGCTCCAAAGCGCATGAAGCCACCCTGATACGACCCGATATCTCGGTTCGCCCCGGTGTCAGTTGGCGGCAACC
Source organism: Paracoccus sp. L-17 (assembly GCF_056857655.1). Lineage (NCBI taxonomy): Bacteria > Pseudomonadati > Pseudomonadota > Alphaproteobacteria > Rhodobacterales > Paracoccaceae > Paracoccus > Paracoccus sp. L-17. The sequence continues at coordinate 75,135 of NZ_JBSXNM010000021.1, read as the reverse complement.
AATCCTTTAGATCGTTCAACGACGCTTCATCGACTTCACTCTGTTCCAGGTCAAAATATCGCCAAACCGGGTTCTGATGAGAGAAGTCAATCTCATCGAACTTCGCCAGAAACATTTCGTACAGCTCAGGACCGTTTTCAGGTCTGCGATTGCTGAAATTGAGGTCAAACGCGATCTTTGCAAGCGCCTTAAGGACAACAGGTTGAGCAGCGACGGTTTTCTCTTTCGCGCCAGCATCACCGAAACCGGGTATATCGGAGACCTTCTGCCAAAGTTGATGGACTACATTTTGTCTGGGCTCGACGATAGCTGGCGTCGCTCCTGTAGCGTTAGACTTGTTGAGAAAGGCCAAGGACGTCACCGCTACCACATCTTTAAGCGGCATCTCGCCTGTGTCATCTGCCCAGTCCTTCACTTCCGTGTCCGTCACTCGAAGAAGACCGTCAGCCACCAAGGACTCTTTAATGAACTGGGTAATCGGGTTTGAACTGTCAAACTGCAGCGCCATACTGCTACTGACCTTTTTCCCGAGCTTGTTTAGATCATGAAAGAGCTGCCTTTCCTGGTCGATGTCGAGGCCCAGGTGCACTTCTAGAGTAATTGTCGCATAGGAACGCGCTGCGTCATATGCCTCGTTCCACACAGCCATTTCCTCGGGCGTAACTTCACGCGACTTCTCAGGAAAGATTACAGGGGCCTTTCCAGGGTATTTCCCGCTTTGGCGTACCGTCTGCAGGAAGGTCATCACGAAATCTGCTCCCGCACGACGATGCTGACCATCGATAACCCAAAGAACGTGACGTTCCGACAGAAAGACCTTGAAGGCAGCTGTTTCTCCTCTTTCGGTCTGAAGACGCAAGCCCCGGATGCCACCAAGCCCATTCCCACCGTAGGGCGTGTTCCGGATGTTGCAGACGATTGGCTGGAGAGAAAAGTACGGCTGGTTGCCCAGCGCAGACATGATCGCTTCGAAGGCCGCGGGTACAGGCTTTTCCTGAATGAGGCGACGCATTTTTGCCGCGGATACAAGACCCCGGAGCATGTACTTCGCAAGGTTGCGTGCATGTGTCATGTCGAGTGGGCGCTGAGCGACAGGGCCAGCGTCTCGGTCATTGGCGACGTCGGAGATGTCGTAAAACTGCCTGAACGGCACGGACATCGTGAAGACGCGGTGTCCAAGGTTATGCCCTATGAACACGTTGAAGGGCGTTTCATTGATGTCGCCATCTGCCGCTAGAGCGTCCAGCGAGTCGAGGGTGAGAGGGGCGGGCATTCCGTCTTGCGCTGGGTACAAAGCAGCCTCCTTGGTAGACCTGAGGACGGCGATCGATCGCCGTTGACGGAATCAATAATCATCCAGGGATAAAGATGCAAGGATATTATCGCAGAAACAACCATCCAGGGTTATTATTTCTCTCCAAAGCGGCTTACACAGGGGCGTTGGCAGGTCTAGCATGCCGGCTGGCTCCGTTGCCTCGCTCGGGCGATGCGTCGGCACAGCAGGAACGCGGCCCCCAAAAGCCACTCGACTTCGGAGCGATTGGCGAAGCGTAGTCCATGCAAAACGGTTCGATGTCAGTTCCATCTCTACGAACGCCACTGGCATCGAAGTGCTCAGGTGCACGTTCGAAAAACTCAATCGTTTCAGGTCTTTGAAAGCTATTCACCAAATCCGCGCAGTCATCAGGTCCGGAGAATATCCCGCCTGAGAGACCGCTTCCGGACGGCCCGGCAGCAGGGGCAGTGCTCAGCCCCTCCCGCATAACCCTCAAATACAACGAGAAAAATACGGCCGCAGCCGGATCGGGAGAACGCTTTCGCGAGGGCAAGTGGCGGAGAGGGTGGGATTCGAACCCACGGAACCCTTGCAGGCTCAACGGTTTTCGAGACCGCCCCGTTCGACCACTCCGGCACCTCTCCGCGCTTTTGGGTGGTGAGGCGCGGATTTAGAGGGGTGGGGGTTGAAGTGCAAGAGGGTTTGGCCGAAAAAATCCCGTTCCTCTCGCGAAAGGTGGCGACATGCTTCGATCCTTGGCAATCGCGCTGGTGCTGGTGTTTCCGGCCCTGGCGCAGGCCCGGCCGGTGACCATTATCCAGTCCGAATCCCATGGTGGCCCGGCCGCGCCGCTGACCGAAAGGCTGTGGAACACCATGGATCTGGAATCGCTGATGCCGATCCTGCGCGACGAGGCGGTGGCCGAGGCCGAGGATATGCAGGCGGACCTGTTCAAGCGGGGCGGCACCGGCGGATGGCTGGATCAGGTGGCCCGGATTCACGATCCGGATCGGCTCGAGAGCCTGTTCCGCGAGGGGCTGGAGGCCGCGAGGGAAAACGCCGATCGAGGACGGATAGAAGATGCGCTGACCTTCTATCGCAGCGATCTGGGGCGAAGGCTGGTCGGGCTGGAAAACTCGGCCCGGCGGACGATGCTGGATGCCGATGCCGAGGCCGCCGCCCGCGAAGCCCTGTCGGCGGCCGCAGCCCGCGACGATCCGCGCGTGGCACGGATCCGGCGGCTGATCGACGAGGCCCAGCTGATCGGGCCGAATGTCGCGGGCGGCATGAATGCCGCGATGGCCTTTTCCGAAGGCTTCGCCGAGGGCGAAGGGTTCGACATGCCGATGAACGCCGAGCGGATGCTGCGGGACACCTGGCGGCAGGAGGAGGAAATCCGGGCGCAGACGACGGAGTGGATGGAAAGCTATCTGCTGCTGGCCTATTCGCCCCTGAGCGATGCGGATCTGGACCGCTATATCGTCTTTGCCGGATCGGCCGGGGGCAAGGCCCTGTCGGGGCTGATGTTCGCGGGCTTTGACGCGGTGTTCCGCAAGACATCCTATGAGCTGGGCCTGACGGCCGCCGGACAGATGCGGGGACGCCGGTTGTGAGCGGTGATGTCCTGCTGGTCGGCCCGTTGGCCCAGACGGCCGTGATGCAGGCGCTTGGCCTTGGCGGCAAGGCGGAAACCATCCAGGGCCGACTGTCCGGCGGCCCAAGGGCGGGGATCGACGCGGAGCATTGGCCGCATTATCAGGGCGCGCCCGGTCGGATCGCGGCGGTGCGGGTGGCGCGGAATGATGCGCTGGATCGCTATGCCGCGGTCATGGGGCTGGAACCGCTGGCCCATGGGTGCCGATCCCTCCTGGGGGTCGGTCGCGGCCCGGCATCAGAAGACGAGTGGCGGCCGAACCCGGCGCGCGCGGCCCTGGTGGCAGAGATCGCGCGCCTGGTTCTGCAATCGCCACAAGGGATCGAGTCAGGACGGCTGCGGGCGCGCCTGCCGATGATCGCGATCTGGGCCGAAAGCCGGATACGCGCGCGATCGGGGCCGGTCTCGGGCGCGGATGTCGTGGCACGGCGCGGACCCGGCGACCTGCGCCTGTCGGATCATCGTCAGCCCTATGCCGGCTATTTCGCGGTCGAGACCATGACCGTGTCACATCGCCGCCACGACGGCGGCTTCACCCGCAATGCCAGCCGTGAGGGCTTCATCATGGGCGATGCGGTGGTCGTGCTGCCCTGGGATCCCGTCCGCGACCGGGTGCTGGCGATCGAGCAGTTCCGTGTCGCCCCTGCCCTGCGCCAGGATCCGCAGCCGTGGTTGCTGGAGGCCGTCGCCGGCCGTGTCGATGCCGGCGAAAGCCCCGAGGACGCGGCCCGCCGCGAGACCCTGGAAGAGGCCGACCTGCGCCTGATCCGTCTTGTTCCGGCGATCCATCACTATCCCAGCCCCGGCGCGGTGACAGAATTCCTGTATCTCTATCTCGGCATCGCCGACCTGCCCGACGGCACGGAAGGCGTGCACGGGCTGGACGGAGAGGCCGAGGATATCAGGGGCCATCTGCTGGACCGGCAGGCGCTGCTGCGGATGGTTCTGTCAGGACAGGTCAGCAACGGGCCGCTGGCGATGCTGGCCTTGTGGCTGGATGCCCGCAGGGACGGATTGCTGGCGGAACTGTCCCGATCGTGATCGGGTTCGCCTGACATCACGGGGTTGCCCCGCCCGCCGCGCCATGTGTAGGTAATCCCGACCCGCGATGTATTGTCCGGATGGAGGCCGGTCGCCATGCGCATCTGCTCTGATCTCGCCGACGCGATCGGCAAGACACCTCTGATCCGGCTGCGCCGGGCCAGCGAGGAAACCGGCTGCACCATTCTGGGCAAGGCCGAATTCATGAATCCCGGCCAGTCGGTCAAGGACCGGGCAGCGCTGTATATCATCAAGGATGCCATGGCGCGCGGCGATCTGAAGCCCGGCGGCACCATCGTCGAGGGCACGGCCGGCAATACCGGGATCGGGCTTGCGCTGGTGGGCGCGTCGATGGGATTCCGCTCGGTCATCGTGATCCCCGAGACGCAATCCCAGGAAAAGAAGGATATGCTGCGGCTGGCCGGCGCCATCCTGGTCGAGGTTCCCGCCGCCCCCTACAAGAATCCGAACAACTACGTCCGCTATTCCGGCCGCCTGGCAGAGGCACTGGCCAGGACAGAAGCAAACGGCGCGATCTGGGCCAACCAGTTCGACAACACGGCCAACCGTCAGGCACATCTGGAAACGACCGGCCCGGAAATCTGGGACCAGACTGACGGCAAGGTCGATGGCTTCATCTGCGCGGTGGGCTCGGGCGGGACGCTGGCGGGCGTCGCCATGGCGCTGCAACCGCGCGGCGTCCGGATGGGGCTGGCCGATCCCGAGGGGGCGGCGCTCTATTCCTTCTATACGACCGGCGAATTCGACAGCCCGGGCAGTTCCATCACCGAAGGCATCGGACAGGGCCGCATCACCCGGAATCTGGAAGGATTCACGCCCGACTACGCCTACCGGATCCCCGACGCCGAGGCGCTGCCCGTCGTTTTCGACCTGCTGAAAGAGGAAGGCCTGTGCCTTGGCGGATCCTCGGGGATCAACGTCGCGGGCGCGATCCGGATGGCGCGCGAAATGGGGCCGGGGCAGACCATCGTGACCGTCCTTTGCGACTACGGCAATCGCTATCAGACCAAGCTGTTCAACCCGGAATTCCTGCGGGCGAAGGACTTGCCGGTGCCCGACTGGCTGACCCGCGAGGCACCCGACCTTCCGGAAGTATTCGAAGGCTGACATTCCATGGCACGCGCGTTTCTGGCCGTCCTGCTGACGGTCCTCATCCTTGTTGCATCTCCGCTTGCGGCGCAGGACGTTCCCAAACCCGATTTCGGCAAGTGGGAACAGGTTGCCCAGCAGGCGGAAACGGTGGTCGCGGACGGCAGCAGCAACCTTGAACGGCTGACCGCGATCCGGCAACAGGTCTTCGACTGGCGGCGGACCTTCCAGCAGGCGCAGAACGTCAACGGCGACAGGATCACAGCCGTCAAACAGCAGATCGAGGCTCTTGGCGCCCCGCCGAAGGACGGCGAGACCGAGCCCAGCGACATCGCCGCGCGCCGGACGGAACTGAACGACGAGCTGGCCAAGCTTCAGGCGCCGCGACAGAAGGCGGTCGAGGCCGCCAGCCGCGCGAACGCCATCATCCAGAGCATCGACACCATCCGCGACAAGAGGAAGGCGCAGGAACTGGCAAGATTGTCACCCTCGCCGCTTGTCCCCGCGAACTGGACGCTGGCCGCAGAGAACGCCGTGGCATTGTTCGAAGGATTGCTGAGCGAGGCCGGACCGGCGAACGAGGCGGGCCGCACCTGGTCCGACCTCAAGCCACGCCTGCCCAGTGTCGCGGCCTATCTGGTCGCGGCGCTGGTGATCCTGATCTTCGGTCGGCCATGGGTCGGGATGCTGCCCTCGCGCCTGTCGGCGCGCGCGTCGGAATATTCGCGGGCGGTGGTGGTCTTCATCACCTCGCTGGGACAGATCCTGGTGCCGATGATCGGCACCTATCTGGCCATCGGCGCGGTCAAGGCGACCGGTCTGCCCGGCCCGTGGACCCTGCCCATCCTCGAGGCCGTTCCGGCGGCGGCGGTGATCCTGTTCAGCGGCGGCTGGCTGTCGCGGCAATTGTTTCCGCAGCATGCCATCGCCTATGACACGATCAAGCTTGCCGACCGCGCCCGCGACACAGCCCGCCACATGGTCGATTTCCTGGCTACCGTCTTCGCGGTCCACCACGTCCTTGCCGCCGCGATCCTGCCGCGCTCGGGCCTTTACAGCTCGGTCACGGAAAATCGCGACCGGGTTCCCCTGGACCTTGCCGAGGGCGGGGCCTCGGTCTTCAACTTCGCGCTGATCGTCCTGGCGGGCCTGGCCCTGTTCCGGCTGGGCAACATCCTGCGCCGCCTGACCCGGCGGCCGGATGCGGGCGATCTGGTCTATCGCTACCGGATCCTGTCCTGGGCCGGGGCGCTGACGCGCATCATCGTGATCGTCGCGATCCTTCTGGGCGCGATCGGCTTCGTGAATTTTGCCAATCTGCTGATCTGGCCCTGGTCGCTGAGCCTGGCGCTGATTGGCGTGCTGATCATCCTTCAGGACTTCATCGCCGACCTGTTCAACATGTTGAAGCGCGGCGAAGAGGGCGCGCGCGAAGGGCTGGCGCCGCTGCTGATCGGCTTTGGCCTGGTCATCCTGTCGATCCCGGTCTTCCTGGTGATCTGGGGGGCCAAGGGCACCGACCTTCTTGAATACTGGACCCGGATCGAAAGCGGCTTCAGCTTCGGCGGCGTCACCCTGTCGCCCGGCACCGTCCTGACCTTCCTTATCGTCTTCGCCATCGGCTATTTCATCACCCGCGCGGTGCAGGGCGCGTTCCGCAACTCGATCCTTCCCAAGACCAGGCTGGATACAGGCGGGCAGAACGCGGTCGTCTCCGGTCTTGGTTATCTGGGGATCTTCCTGGCCGCTGTGCTGGCGATCACCTCGGCGGGGATCGACCTGTCATCGCTGGCCATCGTCGCAGGTGCGCTGTCGGTCGGGATCGGTTTCGGCCTTCAGAACATCGTGTCGAATTTCGTCTCGGGCATCATTCTGCTGATCGAGCGCCCGGTCAGTGTCGGCGACTGGATCAGCGCCGGCGGGCAGCAGGGGATCGTCAAGAAGATCTCGGTCCGGGCGACCCAGGTGGAAACCTTCGACAAGACCGAGGTGATCGTTCCCAACAGCGACCTGATCAGCCAGCCGGTGACGAACTGGACCCGCCACAACAAGATCGGCCGCATCATCATTCCGGTCGGCGTGGCCTATGGCAGCGACACCCGCAAGGTCGAGAAGATCCTGCAAGAGATCGTCGAGGATCACCCGCTGGTGGCCCTTGATCCGGCGCCGGCGATCCTGTTCCGCAACCTGGGCCCCGATTCGCTGGATTTCGAGATTCGCGCGATCCTGGCCGATGTCGGCACCGGGCTGGGCGTGACCTCGGAACTGCTGCACGAGGTCGTGCGCCGCTTTGCCGAGGAAGGGATCGAGATTCCCTTCGCGCAGCGCGACATCTGGCTGCGCAATCCCGAGGCCCTGCCGGGCGCGGCCGATACCGGCGGCCCGGCCCCTTCGGCAGCGCCCGGCACGGCGCCCGGCGCCCCCGATCCGCGCGTCGGCAAGGCAAGGACGGAAACCGCGCGCGATTTGCCGGGCGATGGCGATCAGGGCGACGGCGATCGCTGAGCCGGCGGGTCCGGCCCTGCGGGCCGGCCTCAGCGCCCGGTCAATCCCTCGATCGGCCGCGGAGGCGACGGGCGCGTGACCAGATAATTCTTGCGTTTTTCGTAGAAGGCGTTTCCGCCCGTCACCAGAACGTAGTGCATGTTGTCGTAGGGAAAGCGGTAGCCCGCAGTGTGAAAGAACTTCGCGTTCTGGACCAGCGGATGCCGTTCGCCGCGAAGGACGGACCGGGCGGCCTCGCGCACCATCGGAACCGAGCGATCGTTCATCTTCCGGCTCATGACGCCGGGCGCGAACTGGTTCCTCTGCCCCACGACGCCGCAGACGCTGTCGGGAAACCTGTCCGAGCGCACGCGGTTCATCACCACGCTGCCCACCGCCACCATGCCATCGCGGCTGGAGCGGTTGGATTCGAAATACATCGCCCGCATCATGCAATCGAGATCCGAGCGGCGAAGCACCGCGTTCGAACCGCCTGCGCCGCCCGAACAGCCCGCAAGCAACATCAGCATCCCGGCCAGACGGCGCACCGCCCTTGGCGTCCAGGTCGAAACTGTCATCTGCCTGTCCCCTTCCCGCTGATCGCGGTTCTTTCGGTCTTTGTTGCGGGGAAGATAGCAAAGCCGGCGGTGTTGCAGCAACAGTCAGGCGCAAGCGACGGGGGTTTGCCGCTCAGGCGGCGATTGAGGCGGGGGCGTCGTCGTCCTCGTCGCTGCTGCCATCGTCAGGCAGGCCCTCGCGCGACAGCAGCACGGCCACCGGGCGCAGCCAGGGGATGTGGGCACAGACGATCATCAGGGCCACCATGATCGGCACCGCCAGGAACATGCCCGGAATGCCCCAGACCGCGCCCCAGAAGGCAAGACTGAGAATGATGCCAAAGCTGGACAGCCGCAGCGTCTGGCCCAGAAGCATCGGATCCAGCACATTGCCGATGACGAATTGCGTGATCGTGCAGCCAAGCGCGACGATCCCCGTCACCGAGATGTCGCCGGTCAGGACGAAGGCCAGCAGCGTTGTGATCACCGTCGCGATGATCGAGCCGACCGAGGGGATGAAATTCAGGATGAAGGTCAGGATGGCCACCGCGACGGCCAGTTCCAGCCCGGCCAGCTTGAAGATCATCCAGACGATCACCGCCGTCACCGCGCTGACCCCGGTCTTGACGACCAGATAGCGGTTCACCCGGTGCATGATCGACGAGATGATCCGCGTGACCTGCCTGGCCTGCGCGGCATCGCCGGTCAGGCGCTCGACCTTGACCGGGAACCAGACCTGTTCCGCGAACATGAAGCCCACGAACAGGATCACCAGGACGCTGCCCGACAGGATCCCCGACGCCTGCCCGGCCAGCGAACGGATCCAGCCGGTGATGTTGAAATTCGAGATCGCCGTCAGCACCCGTTCCTGCACGTCGGGACCAAGCCGCTGGGTCAGGCTGGGCAGCGCGGCCTGCGCCTGTTCGGCATAGGCGATGGCGGTCAGCACGACCTCGTTCACCTGCGCGACGATGGTGGTCGATATCCACAGCAGGGCCAGGGTGATGCCGATCAGCGCCAGCGTCGTGCCCAGCCATTTCGGCACCTTCAGCCGCGACGAAATGCCCATGATCGCATCCGTCGTCAGCGAGAACAGGATGATGGCGATGGCCAGAGAGATCAGGATGAAGCGCGCCTGAACCAGCATGAACAGCAGCAGGCCGAAGGCGATGATGCCCAGAAAGCCCGTCTGCAATCGATCCCGCAGGATCTGTTCGCGTGAATTGTGGTCCAATCCCTGCCTCGCCCTGTCGCGGAAAGCCGGGGGCTATTCTAACCCTCCGTCTCGTCCGTGTCGCCCTCTTCCGTGTCGCCCTGTTCCGCGATTCGCGCGACCGAAACCACGACCTCGCCATTGGCTGTATTGAACACCTTGACGCCGCCGGCGCTGCGCGAACGGAAGCTGATCCCCTCGACCGGCACGCGGATCGACTGCCCGGTCGAGGTCGCCAGCATGATCTGGTCGTCCATCTCGACCGGAAAGCTGGCGACCAGCGGGCCGCCGCGCATGGCCCGGTCCATCGCCATCACGCCCTGGCCACCGCGCCCGCGCACCGGATATCCATGGCTGGAGCTGATCTTGCCCGCGCCCCTGGCGGTGATCGTCAGGATCAGATCCTCGGCCGCCGACATTCGGGCATAGCGTTCCTGGGTGATGCTGCCCTCGGCCACGGCTTCTTCGTCCTCGTCGGCCTCGGCTCCGTCATCCAGCGCCCCGGCGACCGCGCGACGCATCTTCAGATAGGCCGCGCGCTCGGCCGGATCGGCCTCGAAATGGCGGATCACCGACATGCTGACAACGCTGTCGCCATCTGCCAGACGGATGCCGCGCACGCCGGTCGAATCGCGGCCCTTGAAGACCCGGACTGCGGTGGTCGGAAAGCGGATCGCCCTGCCCTGCGCCGTCACCAGCATCACGTCATCCTCGACCGTGGCCATCCGCACGCCGATCAGGCTGACGCCTTCGGGCAGCTTCATGGCGATCTTGCCGTTCGACTTGACATTGGTGAAGTCCGACAGGGCGTTGCGGCGCACATCGCCCTGCGACGTGGCGAAAACGGCCTGATATGCCTCCCATTCCGTCTCGGGTGCATCGACGGGCATCAGCGCGGCGATGGACACGCCCGGCTCGATCGGCAGGATGTTGACGATCGCCTTGCCCTTCGCGGTCCGTCCGCCCAGCGGAAGGCGCCATGTCTTCAGTCGGTAGACCATGCCGTCCGTGGTGAAGAACAGCAGCTCGGTATGGGTATTGGCAACAAACAGCGTCGTCACCACGTCATCTTCCTTGGTGGCCATGCCCGACAGGCCCTTGCCGCCGCGACGCTGGCTGCGGAACTCGGCCAGCGCCGTGCGCTTGATATAGCCGCCCGAGGTGATGGTGACGACCATGTCCTCGCGCTCGATCAGGTCCTCGTCCATCATGTCACCGGACCATTCGGTGATCTCGGTGCGGCGGGGCACGGCGAAGAGCTGTTTCACCTCGCGCAATTCGTCGCTGATGATGGCCATGATCCGTTCGCGCGAAGCAAGGATCGCCAGATAGTCACGGATCGACTCGGCCAGGGATTGCAACTCGTCCGTGACCTCCTTGACGCCGATCTGGGTCAGGCGTTGCAGGCGCAAATCCAGGATCGCGCGGGCCTGGGTTTCGGACAGGTTATAGGTGCCGTCCTCGTTCACCGGATGCAGCGGATCGTCGATCAGACGCAGGTATTCGACAATGTCATGGGCGGGCCAGCGCCGTTCCATCAGCCGCTGACGCGCCTCGGCCGCATCGACGCTGCTGCGGATCGTGGCCACGACCTCATCGACATTGCTGACGGCGACCGCCAGGCCGCACAGGACATGGCTGCGTTCACGCGCCTTGCGCAATTCATGGGCCGTGCGACGAGCCACAACCTCTTCGCGGAAACTTATGAAATAAGTAAGAAAATCCCGCAGAGGCAGCTGCTCCGGCTTACCCCCGTTCAGCGCCAGCATGTTGCAGCCGAAACTGGTCTGCATCTGGGTGAACCGGAACAGCTGATTCAGCACCACATCGGTCGTCGCGTCACGTTTCAGCTCGACCACGACGCGGACACCCTGCCGGTCGGATTCGTCCTGCACGCTGGCGATGCCCTCGATCCGCTTTTCCTTGGCCAGTTCCGCGATCCGCTCGATCATGCTGGACTTGTTGACCTGATAGGGGATCTCGTCGATGACGATGGCGAAACGGTCCTTGCGCGGCTCCTCGATATGGGTCTTGGCGCGGATGATGACGCTGCCGCGCCCCTCCAGATAGGCCTTGCGCGCACCCGACCGGCCCAGGATCATCGCGCCGGTCGGGAAGTCGGGGCCGGGAATGATTTCCATGATCCGCTCGGTCGGCAGATCGGGATCCTCGATCAGGGCCAGTGTGGCGTCCACCACCTCGCCCAGATTATGCGGCGGGATATTGGTCGCCATGCCGACCGCGATGCCGCCTGCACCGTTGACCAGCATGTTCGGAAACCGCGCCGGCAACACCGTCGGCTCGTGATCCTTGCCATCGTAATTGTCCTGGAAATCGACGGTATCCTTGTCGATATCGGCCAGCAGGAAATTCGCCGGCTTGTCCATGCGCACTTCGGTATAGCGCATGGCGGCGGGCGGATCGCCGTCCATCGAGCCAAAGTTGCCCTGCCCGTCCAGAAGCGGCAGCGACATCGAGAAATCCTGCGCCATCCGCACCAGTGCGTCATAGATCGCGGCGTCGCCATGGGGGTGATATTTGCCCATCACGTCGCCGACGGGGCGGGCGGATTTGCGATAGGGCTTGTCGGCGGTATTGCCGCTTTCGTTCATCGCATAAAGGATGCGGCGGTGGACCGGTTTCAGGCCGTCGCGCAAATCCGGGATGGCGCGGCTGACGATGACCGACATCGCGTAATCGAGATAGGACGTGCGCATCTCGGCCGAAATGTCGATGACGGGGCCGTCATGAGCCATTACCACCCGTTCAGGCGCGCCGTTTTCGTCACCATTGTCAGGGGTTTCGGGCAGATCGTCTTCTGGTGTGTCGGCCACGCTGGTTCCTCAACATCTTGTCGAGTGACGGTATAGCCGAGGGCGCGCGCGGGGGCAATCTTCGGCCGCCTTATGCGGTCTGGCCGGGCCATGGGCGCGGCGCCATCCAGCAAGCGGGTCGGGGCCCCCAACCGCGCGCGGTTGGGGGCCGGCCTCCCCGGCATCGCCGCCGGCGGCGACGCTGTTGCGCGCTGCTTGCTGTCAGTCCAGTGACATCCGCACAAGGTCGATCCGTGCGATCGGCTATCGGCGCCGCCGGCGCGGGCGGCCGCCGTCACCGGCATTGAAGGAGGGCGCAGGAAGGCTGACCACGCGGGACAGTTCGGGGAACGGATCGCTGGCATGGGGAATCGCGTTGGCGGCCACGAAATGTTCCTGAAAGCGCGGCGCGATTGCGGTTTCGACGCGCGTGATGCGGCGCACCTCGGCCTCGATCTCGGCACGGGCCGCGCGCGAACACAGCGCGATCCGCGCGCCCGTCCCGGCGGCGTTCCCGGCGCTCGTCACCCTTTCGGGCGCACAATCGGGGATCATCCCCAGAACCAGCGCGTGCAGGGGCGAGATATGCGCCCCGAAGGCCCCCGCCAGCACAACCCGGTCCAGCCGGTCGATGCCGAATTCGTCCATCAACAGCCGCGCCCCGGCGTAAAGCGCCGATTTCGCCAGCTGGATCGCGCGGATATCCCCCTGGGTCACGGCGATCACAGCGCCGTTCTCGGCGCTGCCGTCATGAAGCAGATAGGAATGGGTGCGACCCTGCGCGATGCAGCGCGACGTGCCGACCTGTTCGGCCGATCCGATCAATCCGCCCGGATCGACGATCCCGGCCATCCGCATCTCGGCCACCGCCTCGATGATGCCAGACCCGCAGATGCCGGTAATGCCGACGCCCCTGACGGCCTCGGCAAAGCCCGGCTGGTCGGACCACGGCTCGACGCCGATGACGCGAAAACGCGGCTCCTTGGTCACGGGGTCGATCCGCACCCGCTCGATCGCGCCGGGGGCGGCGCGCTGACCGCTGCTGATCTGGGCGCCCTCGAAGGCCGGGCCGGTGGGCGAGGAACAGGCCAGCACCCGCCTGCAATCGCCCAGAACGATTTCGGCATTGGTGCCCACATCGACGATCAGGACCGGGTTCCGGGATTTCTGCGGCTGTTCCGACAGCACCACCGCCGCCGCATCCGCGCCGACATGGCCGGCGATGATCGGCAGCACATAGGCGCGGGCGGCCGGGGCAATGCCCAGACCCAGTTCCGCCGCCGCGACCGTCAGCGCGTCCGAGGTCGCGGGCGCGAAGGGCGCCTGTCCCAGTTCGACCGGGTCGATCCCCAGCATCAGGTGATGCATGACCGGATTGCAGACGATGACGGCATCCACGATACGCGCCGCCTCGATCCCGGCCTCCGCCGCCAGCGTCCCGATCAGATGGCCCAGACCTTCGCGGACCGCGCGCGTCATCTCGGCCGCGCCGCCCGCATTCATCATCGCATAGCTGACCCGGCTCATCAGATCCTCGCCAAAGCGGATCTGCGGGTTCATCAGACCCGACGAGGCCAGCACCCGACCGTCATCCAGCGCCACCAGATGCCCCGCAATGGTGGTCGATCCCAGATCGACCGCCACCCCGCAAAGCGGCGACTCGGACAGACCGGGCCACAGATCGACCAGCAGCGGTGCCCGCTGCCCGTCATCGCGCACCACCGCCGTGACCTTCCACCCCGCCTTTCGCAGAACCTGCTGGATCCGCGCCAGAACGGGCAGATCCGCCCGCAGCCCCTCGATCCCCCAGGCCGAGGCCAGGGCCGCCGACAGGCGCTGGAAATCCCCGGTCGGATCATCCAGATCGGGCTCGGCCACCTCGACATAGAAGGGCCGCACGGCGGGATCCATCGCCATCACCCGTTCGGCTGCGGATTTGCGGATCACCTGCCTGTGCAACTGACTTTCTGGCGGCACGTCGATCACCAGATCCGACTGGATCCGCGCCTGACAGCCCAGCCGCCGCCCCGGTTTCAGCCCGCGGATGCGGTCATAACGTTCCTCGACCGCGTTGAACGGCGACAGCGCGTCACAGGCCACGGTCACGCCGTGTTTGGGAAACGCCCCATGGCCCGGCTCGACCTGACATTTGGAACATATGCCACGTCCGCCGCAGACCGAATCCAGATCGACACCCAGCCGCCGCGCGGCTTCCAGCACCGGCGTGCCCACCGGCACCCGACCCCGCCTGCCCGACGGCGTGAAGATGACAAGAGGATCGTCGGCCATGGAAAACCTCGCTTCAACGCCCCGATTATCGCCGGGTCGCGCGCGTCGCAACACCGCAATCCGCCTCAAATCGGCGCGTTTCCGACGTCTTCGTTGGACAAATACCCTCGGGGGGTGAATTGCGTTGCCCGCAACGCAAGAGGGGGCGCGAGCGCCCCCTCCCCGCGCGCCCGCAGGCGCAATGTCGCGGCCCTCAGGCGCCCTTGTAGATGTCCACCAGCTTGCCCAGCATTTCCAGCGCATCCTCGCGCGAACGCTGAAAGCTGTTACGGCCGATAATGCTGCCATTGCCGCCGCCGTCGCGGATCGCGCGGGCATCGTCATAGACCGCATCCGCGCCCTTGGCGGCGCCGCCCGAAAAGACCACGATCCGGCGCCCCGCGAAGGCCGCCTGCATGCAGTGCTCGACACGCTTCGCCTGCGTCGCGATATCGATCTTCTTGTCCTCGTAGACCTTCTTGGCTTCGGGCAGCATCAGGTGATCGGTGGACAGCTTGATCTTGATCACATGCGCGCCGATCAGCGCCGCGATCTGGGCGGCATAGGCGGCGATGTCGATGGCGGTCTCGCCGTCCTTGGTGATCGCCTCGCCGCGCGGATACGACCAGATCACGGTGGCAACACCCTTGGCTGCGGCTTCCTTGCGCATCGCGACGATCTCTTCGAACATGTCCAGCGCCATGTCGCTGCCCGGATAGATCGTGAAGCCGATCGCCGCGCAGCCCAGCCGTAGCGCGTCGTCGACCGAGGCCGTGACCGCCTGGTTCTTGCCGGCCGTGTCGGACATCAGGCTGTTGGCGCTGTTGACCTTCAGGATGGTCGGGATCTGGCCCGCGAAGCTGTCCGCCCCGGCCTCGATCATGCCCAGCGGCGCGGCATAGGCATTCAGCCCCGCGTCGATGGCCAACTGATAATGGTAATGCGGATCATAGGCGGCAGGGTTGGGCGCGAATGACCGCGCCGGCCCGTGTTCGAAACCCTGATCGACGGGCAGGATGATCATCTTGCCGGTGCCCGCCAGCCTGCCGGTCATCAGCATCCGCGCCAGTTGCGCTTTCACCCCCGGCGTCTCGCCCTCGTAATGGGCCAGGATCCGGCGCACCGTGTCGGTCATCTGCATCGAAAAACTCCTTTGTGCTGGCGGTTGAATAGCATAGGCGCCGGGACTGGCAACGCTGGTGACGCTAACAGCCGGGGCGGGCAACGGTTTTCAACCTGAGGTGATGATCCGGCGCCCTCCCGGCCGACGGCGATGCAGCCCGGCGGCCGCGGGACCGTGCCAAACGGTCCGCGCCCGTCGGCCATCAGACCGTGTCGAGATACAGTTCGACCGTTTCCTCATCGGACAATTCGGCCATGTAGTGCAATTCCTGCCGCTTGGTGCGCAGATAATTGTCGATCAGATGTTCAGGAAAGATCCGACGAATCTCGGGGCAGGTATCGAAGGCATCGATCGCCTCGCCCCAATCAACCGGAAGCTGGGCCAGTTGCTGATCATAGGCATTGCCCTTGAAGGGCGCGGGGGCCTGAAGCCTGTCCTCGATCCCGTTCAGTGCCGCGCCAAGGATCGCCGCGACCGTCAGATAGGGGTTCACATCGCCACCCGCGACGCGATGTTCGATCCGCCGGGCCTTGGGGCCCGAAGACGGAATGCGGATCGCCGCCGTCCGGTTTTCATAGGACCAGCCGATCCCGGTCGGTGCATGGGCGTTGGGCACCAGCCGGTCATAGGAATTCTCGTGAGGCGCGAATAGCAGCGTCGATCCCGGCATGGCACGCAGACAGCCCGCAACGGCATGGCGCAGGGCTTCCGTGCCCTCGTCGCCGCCATTGTCGAAGATGTTCCGGCCATCCTTCGCGAGCACCGAAAAATGCATGTGCATCCCGTTGCCCGGCCAGGCGTCATAGGGTTTGGCCATGAAACTGGCCGCGAACCCGTAGGACCGCGCCACGCCCTTGACCAGCATCTTGAACAGCCATGTGTCGTCGGCGGCCTTCAGCGGATCGGCCTGGTGCATCAGGTTGATCTCGAACTGTCCCGGTCCGGCCTCGGAAATCGAAGTATCGACCGGGATGTCCATCGATTCGCAGGCATCGTAGAGCGTGGTGAAGAACTGGTCGAAGGCATCCAGGGCGCGCAGGCTCAGCACCTCGCCCCCGGTACGGCGCTTGCCCGAGCGCGGGCTGGGCGGCACGCGCAGGGTGCGGCCGGAATCGTCGATCAGGAAAAATTCCAGCTCGGTCGCCACGACGGGAACGAGGCCGGCGGCCTTGTAGCGGTCCACGACGCGGGCCAGGGCCTGACGCGGATCGCCGTCATAGGGCCGCCCGTCGGGATGGAACATCCACAGCGGCAGCAACGCGGTCGGCGCGTCCAGCCAGGGCATCGGCAGAAAGCCGCGTTCGGTCGGCAGCAGCAGACCGTCGGGATCGCCGGCCTCGAAGACCAGCGGGCTGTCTTCGATATCCTCGCCCCAGATATCCAGGTTCATCACCGAGAACGGAAATTTCGTGCCCTCGTCCACCAGCTTGTCGACGAAACGCGCCGCCACCCGCTTGCCGCGCGCGACGCCGTTCAGGTCGGCGGCGGCGACGCGGATGGTCTTGACGTCGGGATGTTGTCGCAGCCATTCCATCGGGATCATCTCAGCATTTGCGGGCGGTATTTCAAACCGCGGGTGGCGCCGGGCAGATGGCGGTTCAGCCGCCTGTTGGCGACCCCGAAGAGGCCGATCAGGACCAGCGTGGCAAGGATGAAATATCCGGCCGCGATGGGATAGGCGACAAAGGGGTTGAAGGTCTTGTCGGCGAAATAGCTGGCGTAATAAAGCGCATCCCCGCGCTGCTGGAAAGCCGGAAAGCCGGAAAAGAAGACCAGCGCCGTCGCCTGGAACAGAAAGATTGCCTCGTTGGTATAGGACGGCCATGCCAGCCGCATCATCGTGGGCCACGTTACCCGGCGGAACTTGGCCCAGCCGGTCAGGCCATAGGCATCGGCGGCCTCCAGATCGCCCTTGGGCACCGACATCAGCGCGCCGTGAAAGATCTGCGCCGAATAGGCCGAGGTGTTCAGGATCAGCACCAGCAGCGCCCCCGCCCAAGCCTTTGTCAGCCAGCTTGTCGCGACCGTGAAGCCCATAACCTCGATTCCCGCCCGTGGCAGCATCACCAGCGCCTGGTAGGCAAGGAAGAACTGGATGAACAGCGGGCTGCCGCGGAACAGGAAGACAAAGCCTTCCGCCGGCTTGCGCGCCCAGGGACTGCGGCTGGCCTTGGCGACAGCCAGCGCATTGGCCAGAAAGAAGCCGAAGAACAACGCCATGGCCGCGAAATAGAGATTCCAGATCATGCCCGATCCGATCAGCGTGACCTGGTTGCAGAGGGTGAAATCGCTGCGCGGCAACAGCCGCTCGCCGATGCCGACCGAACGCAGGGCGTAATTGCCGATGTCCTCGGCACAGGGGATCATGCCGGCCCCGCCTGGCGCAACGCCTCGCCGCCCATCGTCGCCTGCCCGGCCGAAAGCCGCCGGGTCAGCCGAGCCAGCACCCGTTCAGAGACCCAGGTCATCAGCAGGTAGAAGACCAGGATGGCCAGAAAATAATAGAGCCGCCAGTCGGGATGGGGATAGCTGAAAGCCTGCGTCTTGGCACCGCCCAGATCCCGCGCCCAATAGACGATATCCTGGATTCCCAGCAGGAACAGCAGCGGCGTCGCCTTGATCAGGATCATCCACAGATTGGAAAGCCCGGGCAGCGCATAGGTCCACATCTGCGGAATCAGGACGCGGCGGTTCACCTGCCGCTGGCTCATTCCATAGGCCTCGGCGGTTTCCAGCTGCGCGCGCGGGACCGCATTCATCGCGCCATAGAGGACATTGGCCGCAAAGGCGCCGAATACAACCGAGAAGGCGACCACCGCCAGCGTGAAGCCATATCCTTCATGAACCCATTCCGGGCTCGTCGACAGCGGCATCTTGGCCGCCGCGCAGACGTTGAACTCGTTGCCCTGCCAGGGCGAGACAGGGTTGTCGCACAGGGCCCTGCTGCGCAGGAACTCGATCCCCTGATCCAGCGCGATGGGCACGAACAGAAAGAAGATGATGTCGGGGACGCCCCGCACCATCGCGGTGTAGATCTTGCCGAACCAGCGCAGGGGCGCGATCCGCGAACGCGAGGCCATCGCGCCGCCAAAGCCGAACAGCAGTGCCAGCGGCGCGGTCACCGCCAGCAACAGCAGCACCGTGCCGAAACTGGCATAGAACAGCAGATGCTTGCCCGATGTGAGGTAACACATCAGCCAGCTCAGCCCTTCAAGGGCTTTCGGATCGGCGCACTGGGCGAACATCGGATTGCGGCCGCGACCGAAAAGACGCGGCCAACCTTTTCAGATCATTCGAAAACCTTGGCGTCTTCGCCAAACCATTTCACGATCATCTCGTTCAGGCTGCCATCATCCTTCATCGACTGGATGGCGGTGTCGAACGTCTTCTTCAGATCGGTATCGGATTGACGCATCCCGATGCCGATACCGCCGCCAAGCGCGACCGCTTCGCCGGCCCAGACCAGTTCGCCATTCGATTCCGCGACCGAGGGTGCCAGGAAATCCTTGTCGGCGAAGACGGCGTCGGCCTCGCCGTTCTTGACGGCGGCGATGGTTTCGTCTCCGGTCGCGAATTCCAGCAGCGTCGCACCGGTTTCGGCCACATGGGCGGCCTGGATCGTGCCGGTCTGCGCGGCGATCACGCCGGCTTCGATGTCGGCATCCGCAGACAGCGCCGCATAGGCGCTATCGGCGGGCGGCGTATAGTTCTGGCTGAAGGCGATCACCTGCTCGCGCTCGGGGGTGATGCTCATCCCGGCCATGATCGTGTCGTAATTGCCCGAAACGAGGTTCGGAATGATCGAATCCCAATCATTCGTGACCCAGGTGCAATCCAGCTTGGCGCGTTTGCACAATTCATCGCCCAGTTCGCGTTCGAAGCCATCGACCTCGCCCGCATCGTTGATGAAGTTATACGGAGGATAGGCGCCCTCGGTGCCCATGCGGATCGTCTGGGCCATGCCCATGCCCGCGGTCAGCGCGAGGGCGGCGGCGGCAAGGATCAGTTTTTTCATTTTTCTCTCCTGTTGGTCGTCTCTTGTGAATTCCGAGTCTGGTGAACCTTAGGCGGCCATCGTCGCGCTGAGGAACTGGCGCAACCGCTGGGTCTGCGGATCGTTGAACAGCCGGTCCGGCGGTCCTTCCTCGCAGATCACGCCCTGATGCAGGAAAACGACATGGTCGCTGACATCGGCGGCCAGCCGCATGTCGTGGGTGACAAGGATCATCGTGCGGTGTTCCGCCGCAAGATCCTTGATCACCTTGACGACTTCCTGCTGCAATTCCGGATCCAGCGCGCTGGTCGGCTCGTCGAACAGCAGCGCGCGCGGCTGCATGCACAAGGCACGGGCTATGGCGGCGCGCTGTTGCTGACCGCCCGACAGCTGCGCCGGCCAGGCATCGCACTTGTCGCCGATGCCGACCTTGTCCAGCAGATCGCGGGCGCGACGCTCGACCTCGGTGCGAGGCTGGCCAAGCACCGTAAGCGGTGCCTCCATGACGTTTTGCAGCACCGTCATGTGCGACCACAGGTTGAACTGCTGGAAGACCATCGACAGGTTGGTTCGGAACCGCGTGACCTGCGCCCGGTCGGCCGGCGCGCGATGCGGGCCCTGGCCCTTCCAGCGCACCGCCTCGCCGTCAAAGACGATCTCGCCCTGCTGGCTGTTTTCCAGAAGATTGCAGCAGCGCAGCAGCGTGGACTTGCCCGAGCCGGACGAACCGATGAGGCTGAGCACATGCCCGCGCGGCGCGCTCATCGAGACGCCCTTCAGCACCTCGAGCTGGCCATAGGCCTTGTGCAGATCGGTGATGCGGATCACCGGCTGGTCCTGGGTCATGTCGGGCGTCTTGTCAGTCATGATCCGCGCATTGGGCGACAATCGGGCCGGTTTTGCAACGGGTCTCACGCGCGTCCGGCAGGGAAAGCGGCAAGTGCCGCAACGTCAGGCGATCTCGATCGAATATTTCTCGATCACCGTGTTTGCCAGCAAACCCTCGCACATCCGCGCCACCTCGGCGCGGGCGGTATCGGGATCGGCGGCGTCCAGATCCAGTTCGATCAGCTTGCCCTGACGAACGCTGCCGACCCCGCGATGGCCCAGCCCGCCAAGCGCGTGGCGGATCGCCTCGCCCTGCGGGTCCAGAACGCCGTCCTTCAGCATGATGGTAACACGGGCTTTCATCGCTTTGTCCTTCAATTGATCGCGGTCGGCTTCAGGCTGGTCGTGTTGGCCGGCATCAGGCCCAGCCGGCGGGCGACCTCGGTATAGGCATCGGTCAGATTGCCCAGATCGCGGCGGAACACGTCCTTGTCCAGTTTCTGCCCGGTTTTCACGTCCCACAGGCGGCACGAATCGGGGCTGATCTCGTCGGCGACGATCAGGCGCATGAAATCGTTGTCCCAGACCCGGCCGATCTCGATCTTGAAATCGATCAGCTTGATGCCGACGCCGTAGAAGACCCCAGACAGGAAATCGTTCACCCGCAGGGCCAGGCTGACGATGTCGTCCAGATCCTGTTGCGTGGCCCAGCCGAAAGCGATGATATATTCCTCGGAAACCATCGGATCGCCCAGTTCGTCGTTCTTGAAGCTGTATTCGACGATCGGGCGCGGCAGCAGGGTGCCCTCTTCCAGGCCCAGCCGCTTGGACAGCGAGCCCGCGGCGAAATTGCGCACGATCACCTCCAGCGGCACGATCTCGACCTGGCGGATCAGCTGCTCGCGCATGTTGATGCGGCGGATGAAGTGGTTTGGCACACCGATATTGGTCAACCCGTTCATGAAGAATTCAGACAGACGGTTGTTCAGCACGCCCTTGCCCTCGATGGTGGCGCGCTTCTGGGCGTTGAAGGCGGTGGCGTCGTCCTTGAAATACTGGACCAGCGTGCCCGGCTCGGTGCCTTCGTAAAGGATCTTGGCCTTGCCTTCATAGACTTTCTTGCGCCGCGGTGCCATCTGGGGCCGTCCTTTCGCCTGTCGCTCGTCCTGCGGCTTATCGCAGAACCGTCCTCGGGGGCAATACGAAGGCTTGCAGCGCGGCCTTCCAGCAGGGATAACGGGACGGACCGATAGCAGGAGGCCACGAGATGACCACCTTTGACGACCGCGAGCGTGGATATGAATCGAAATTCGCGCATGACGCGGATCTGCAATTCCGGGCCGAGGCGCGGCGAAACCGGCTGCTGGGCGAATGGGCCGCCGGTGTTCTGGGCAAGACCGGCGAGGATGCGCGGACCTATGCGATGACGGTCGTGACCTCGGATTTCGAGGAACCGGGCGAAGAGGATGTCTATCGCAAGGTCGCATCCGACCTGGAGGGCAAGGCCGACAGCGCGACGATCCGCGCGAAGATGGCCGAGCTGACGCTCGAGGCGCGCCGGCAAATCCTGGAAGAGGGCAAGTAGGATCCCGCCGCCGGGCGCCGCAGGACAGGCGACATTGCAGGCTGCATTTGCGTTGCGGGCGCCTTGCCGACCGATGCAGGGACAAGGCCCGGCACGCGGCGGGCGATGACCGAAGGGCCCAGGTCGATGTCCCGACGAGACCCGGCATTCCTTGGGGCGCCATGACGGCGATCCGGGCAGGAAGCCGCACGAAAGGGCGCGAAGCCCTGTTCAGGCGGCGGCCGCCTCGGCGCGGGGATAGCGCAGGGCCATGGTGATCCCGCGCGCCGCATTCAGGATCATCAGCGCCGCCCACAGTCCGTGATTGCCGAAGATCGGCGGCAGCGTGACGACGGCCAGCCCATACAGCGCCACGGACTGGATCATCGCGATGCGCATGTCGCGGGTCATCGTCGCGCCGATGAAGATGCCGTCGAACATCCAGCTTGCAATGCCGATCAGCGGTGCGGCGCCCATCCAGAACAGGTAAAGGCGCGCCTCGGTCCGGACCGCCGGCGCCGTCGTCAGCAGATCGATGATCGCGCCGCCCGCGACCCAGAAGGCAAGACCCAGAACCAGCGCCCCGCCGATCCCCCATTGCGAGGTCAGGATCGCGGCGCGGCGCAACCGGTCGGGCCGCCGCGCCCCCACCGCCTGTCCCACCAGGCTTTCGGCCGCAAAGGCGAAACCGTCCAGCGCGAAGGCGGTCAGCGACAGGAACTGCACCAGCACCTGATTGGCCGCCAGCGTCACATCCCCTTGCGCCGCGCCCAGAAACAGGAACGAGGTGAAGCTGGCCTGCAACAGCACGGACCGGATCATGATGTCGACGTTCACGCGCAAAAGCCGGTTCAGCTTGTCGCGGGCAAACAGCGTGGTCAGCCGCCGCGCCGCGCCGACCGCAGCGCGCAGGGCGTGGCGGGCGAAATACAGCCCCAGAACCACCCCACCCCATTCCGAGATCAGCGTGGCCCAGGCGACCCCCGCGACGCCCAGTCCCAGGCCCAGCACGAACCACAGATCCAGCATCACGTTCAGCCCGTTCTGCAAGACCTGCAAGGCCAGCACGGCGCGCGTGCGCTCGATCGCGATCAGCCAGCCGGTCAGTGCGTAAAGCGCGATGGTCGCGGGCGCGCCCCAGATGCGGATCGTCAGATAATCACGGGCCAGCGCCTCGACCTCGGCCGAGGCCGGGGCCAGGCGGAAGGCGGCCCAGAAGAGCGGCGCCCGAGCCAGTATCATCGCCAGCCCGACCGCACCGGCGATGGTCAGCGCACGCAGCAGATGGGCGCCGACCTGCGCGCCGTCGCCCGCGCCGTGGCTTTGCGCGACAAGCCCCGAGGTGCCCATCCGCAAGAAGCCGAAGACCCAGTAGATCGAGGTCAGGATGACCGCGCCGATGCCAACCGCGCCGATGGGTTCGGCTTGACCAAGCTGGCCCACTACGCCGGTATCGACCAGCCCCAAGAGCGGCACGGTCGCGTTCGACAGCACGATCGGCAAGGCGATGTTCAGCACCCGCCGATGACTCAGCGGGCCGATCTCGGGCGCGGCCATCGCTCAGGGCTGCGGCATCAGGAAATGGCCGGTCGCCTGTGCCATAAGGCGGGCGCGGTTATCCTGCCAGGCCTCGACATGGACGCTGGCATAGCGCCGGCCCGACCGTACCACACGGGCGCGGGCATAGGCATCGCGTGGCAGGCCCGATCGCAGGTAATCCACCGTGAAGCCGATCGTCTTGGGCAGGCGCGGCAGGCTGTCGGGAACCGCCGCATCCGGCGCGATGCGGCCGGATTCCAGATCCTCCCACATCGCGGACCATGACAATTCGATGATCGCGGTCACCTCCAGAAAGGCGGCCGTCACGCCGCCATGGATCGCGGGCAGCGCGGGGTTGCCGATCAGCTTGTCATCGAAGGGCAGGATCGCGGTCAGCTCGTCGCCCCTGCGATCAAAGCGGATGCCCAGCCATGTCATGTAGGGCACCCCCGTCGCCAGCGCCCGCAGCGCCGAATCGCGGCGCGTCTTGATCTGGTCCAGCGGTTCGTTGCGGTCCATCATCGCGCCTGCCTTTCCGCGGTGAAGGTGCCGGCGGCGGTGGCGACCGGGTTGTCGCCGTCCTCGTCCAGCGCCACCGCGCGAAGAAAGGCGACGCTGCGGGTCATGTGATAGCATTCCGCCCGCGCGGTGATCCGCTGTCCCGGCGCCGCCCCGCGCATGTAGTCGATGCGCAGATCGATGGTCGCGGTGGATCGCGGGCTTGAGGGATGCGACATCACCGCCGCGCCGCAGCAGGTGTCCATCAGCGCCGAGACGACCCCGCCATGAACGATCCCCGTCCGCGGATCGCCGACCAGATGTTCGGACCAGGGCATGCTGATGGTGGCCCGCCCCTCGCCCAGATCGTCGACGCGCATTCCCAGGGCCCGCGCGTGGGGAATGCTGTCGATGAATTGCTGCGCGATCCGTGCCCGATCGCCGCTGTCCAAGCCGCCCGATTCGTCCGTCATCGCGTTCTCCTGCCACCTGGCCCCGCGCAAGGCTTACCCGCGCCCGCCCCGGCTGCTCAACCCCTGCCCGGCCGAATGCGCGTTCCGGTTGAGATGCGCGCGCCGAAACGCTAGCCTTTGAGCCAGCGGCAGGGAGATCGGGATGGCCGAGGAGCAGACAATCTCTTTCAAGGACATGTGCGCCCGTTTCGACGTGACGCCCCGCACCCTGCGCTATTACGAATATATCGAACTGCTGAGCCCCCGAAAGGAAGGCCGGGCGCGATTCTATGGCGCGCGCGAGATCGCGCGGATGACGCTGATCCTGCGCGGGCGGCGTTTCGGATTCTCGCTGGAAGACATCCGGCAATGGCTGCTGATCTACGAACAGAAGGGCTCGCGCCAGCAATACGAGGTCTGGCTGGATCTGGCCGACCGGCAGCTGGGGGTGCTGGACCGCCAGATTGCCGACCTTCAGGCGGCGCGGCAGGATCTGGCGGAATTGCGCGAAACGGCCGCTGCCGAACTGAAGACCATGAAGTGACGCAGCGTTCCATCTTTACGTTCGCGTCAACTTCGCGCTATCGGTGGCCACAGAAGGGCAGCCGGTGAACGAGGAGGAACCGCACCCCATGTCCGAAAAGCTGATGACGATCCGCCAGATGTGCGAGGCGTTCGGCGTCACCCCGCGCACGCTGCGCTTTTACGAGGCGCGCGAACTGATCTTTCCCGAACGTCGCGGCCAGCACCGGCTGTATGATCGCAGGGATCGCGCGCGGCTGACGCTGATCCTGCGCGGCAAGCGGTTCGGTTTCAGCCTGGAACAGATCCGCCAGCTTCTGGAGCTGTACCAGCCGGGCGGAGCCAACAGGACGCAGATCGCCGCGACCATCGGGATCGCGCGCGAACGCCTGTCGGACATGGAAACCCAGTATGCCGAACTGAGCGAGGCGATCGCCGATCTCAGGCAGCAACTGGCGGATGCGGAAGACCGGCTGGCCGCTGCCCCGCGCGACACCTCGAGAGGATAGAGCCATGCCGATCTACACCCCCCCCGTCCGCGACCTGCAATTCGGTCTGCACGACGTGCTGAAAATCCAGCAATCCGGCCTGCCCGGCCATGACGAGCTGGATCGCGATTTCACCGAGGCCGTGCTGGACGCGGCGGGCAAGCTGTCGACCGAGGTTCTGGCGCCGCTGAACATGGTTGGCGACCGGCAGGGCTGCCGGCTGGAAAACGGCGTGGTGCGCACCCCGGACGGGTTCAAGGCGGCTTTCGAGCAGATGAAGGAAGGCGGCTGGACCGCGCTGGATTGCGACCCCGAATATGGCGGTCAGGGGATGCCCTATGTCCTGGGCCTGGCCACGGGCGAATTGTTCGTCAGCGCCAACATGGCCTTCAACATGTATCAGGGCCTGACCCACGGCGCCTATTCCGCCATCCACGCCCATGGCACCGATGAACAGAAGCAGACCTGGCTGCCCAGGATGGTCAGCTGCGACTGGACCGGCACGATGAACCTGACCGAGCCGCATTGCGGCACCGACCTGGGCTTGCTGCGCACCAGGGCCGAACCGCAGGATGACGGCAGCTATCTGATCACCGGGCAGAAGATCTTCATCTCGGCCGGCGATCACGACATGGCCGAGAACGTGATCCATCTGGTGCTGGCCAAGGCGCCGGGCGGCGGCGAGGGCACCAGGGGCATCTCGCTGTTCATCGTGCCCAAGTTCCTCGTCAACGAGGACGGCTCGCTGGGCGATCGCAACGGCGTCTCGGTCGGCAATCTCGAAGAAAAGATGGGCATTCACGGCAACGCCACCTGCGTGATGAATTACGACGGTGCCAAAGGCTGGCTGCTGGGCGATCTGCACAAGGGAATGCGGGCCATGTTCACGATGATGAACGAGGCGCGGATGGGCGTAGGCCTGCAAGGCTATGCCAGCGCAGTCGCCGCCTATCAAAGCGCGGTGGATTATGCAAAGGACCGGCTGCAGGGCCGGGCCGTGACAGGGGCAAAAAACCCCTCGGGCCCGGCCGATCCGCTGATCGTGCATCCTGATATCCGTCGCAGCCTGATGGACCAGAAAAGCTTTCTGGAAGGCGCGCGAATGCTGTCGCTGTGGGGGGCACATCTGATCGACAAGGCCCATCAGGGCGACGCGGAAGCCGAAGGGCTGATCTCGCTGCTGACCCCGGTCATCAAGGGCTTTCTGACCGACAAGGGGTTCGAGACGACGGTTCTGGCGCAGCAGATCTACGGCGGCCACGGCTATATCGAGGAACATGGCATGAGCCAGTTCGTCCGCGACGCCCGGATCACGATGATCTACGAAGGCGCCAACGGCGTGCAGGCACTGGATCTGGTGGGTCGCAAGCTGGCGGCCGCGGGCGGCAAGCCGATCACGGGCTTCTTCGAGATGATAAAATCCTTCTGCAAGGACCATGCCGAAGGCCCCCTTGCGGATGATTTCATTGCGCCGCTGAAAGCCGCCTCGAAGGATCTTCAGACGGCCGCAATGTTCTTCATGGAACGCGGCATGAAGAACCCTGACGACGCGCTGGCGGGCAGCTATGACTTCATGCACCTGCTCGGCCATGTCGCGCTTGGCTTCATGTGGGCGCAGATGGCGGTCGCGGCCCACGCGGCTTTGGCGGCCGGCGGCGATGCGTCCTTCGCGACCACCAAGCTGGCCACCGGACGCTATTACATGCAGCGGCAATTGCCGATGACGGCAACGCATCTGGCGCGTATCCAGTCGGGTGCCGATCCCGTCATGGCACTGGATGCGGAAGCCTTCTGATCCGGCACTCAGGGCAGAGAGGCCGCATGGGTATTTGTGCAACGAAGATGCACAATGAATGTGCACCGGAAGGTGCGCCCCGGCCTCTTCCCCCTTCCGGCGGATCAGGCGTTATCGGCCCAGAAACCGGGGCGGCTTCTCCGTTGGCGGTCATCGGCTCCCCAGCCTGTACCGCAATCGGGGATCTAGCAGGGCAGGGTTGAAGAAGGGTTAATCGGTGCCCTTCTTCGTTGTGGAAATACCCCGCGGGGGTGCGGGGGCGCGA
Source organism: Paracoccus sp. L-17 (assembly GCF_056857655.1). Lineage (NCBI taxonomy): Bacteria > Pseudomonadati > Pseudomonadota > Alphaproteobacteria > Rhodobacterales > Paracoccaceae > Paracoccus > Paracoccus sp. L-17. The sequence continues at coordinate 47,651 of NZ_JBSXNM010000021.1, read as the reverse complement.
AGCCCCCGCGGTGAAGGAGGAATGATGACGGCAATACTCTGGTGCTTTGGCGAATCGGGCAATGCCTACAAGGCGGCGCTGACGATGGAACTGGCGGGCTATGGCTGGCGACCCGTCTACGTCGATTTCTTCAATGGCGAGACGCGCGGCCCGGAATTCCGCGCCCTCAACAAGATGGGCGAGGTGCCGGTCTTTCGCGAGGGCGACCTGACGCTGACGCAATCGGCCGTGATCCAGATGCATGTCGCCGAGAAAACCGGGCGGTTCATGGGCAGCGACCGCAACGAAACCTTGCGCTGGTTGATGTTCGACAACCACAAGCTGTCGGCGCAGGCCGGACCGTTGCGGTTCCTGATGAATTTCCTGCCAGCCGAGAAGCGCCCTCAGGGCGGCATCGACTGGCTGAGGGGGCGTCTGAACGCCGCCCTGACGATCCTGAACGATCATCTGTCCGACCGTGCCTGGGTCGCTGATGACACCCCGACCATCGCCGATTTCGCCTGCTGCGGCTATCTGTTCTACCCCGAGCCTTTTGGCTTCGTGCGCGGCGACTGGCCAAATATCGACCGCTGGCTGGACGGCATCTCCGCCCTGCCCGGCTGGAAAAGCCCCTATGACCTGATGCCCGGAAACCCTTCGGACCGGGCGCCCAAGGAGGATACATGACCGACGCATTCATCTATGATGCCGCCCGCACCCCGCGCGGCAAGGGTCGAGCCGATGGCAGCCTGCACGAGGTCACCTCGCTGGCCTTGTCCGCGCGGCTGCTGAACGCCGTCAAGCAGCGCAACAACCTGGAAGGCCACGCGGTCGAGGACCTGATCTGGGGCAATGTCACGCAGGTCAAGGAGCAGGGGGGCTGTCTGGCCCGAAGCGTCGTTCTGGCCTCGGATCTGGACGAATCCATCCCCGGCCTGTCGATCAATCGCTTCTGCGCCAGCGGCATGGAGGCGGTGAACCTGGCCGCCAACCAGATCCGCGGCGGCGCGGGCAGCGGGTATCTCGCCGGTGGCGTGGAAATGATGGGCCGCGTGGGCATGGGCAGCGATGGTGCCGCCATCGCGGTCGATCCCGGCCTGGCCATGAAAAGCTATTTCGTCCCGCAAGGCATCAGTGCCGATATCATCGCCACCGAATACGGCTTTACCCGCGAGGATGCCGACGCACTGGCCGCCGAAAGCCAGCGCCGCGCGTCACGGGCGTGGGAGGAGGGCCGGTTCGACCGCTCGATCGTGCCGGTTCTGGATCAGAACGGGCTGACCATCCTGGATCGCGACGAATACATGCGGCCCGGGACCAAGGCCGAGGATCTGGCCAGGCTGAAACCCAGTTTCAAGGACATGGGCGAGACGATGCCCGGCTTCGACCGGGTGGCGATGCTGAAATATCCGCATCTGGATCATATCGAGCATATTCACCATGCCGGAAACAGCAGCGGCATCGTGGACGGCGCCGCCGCGGTGCTGATCGGAAACGAGGATTTCGGCAAGGCATGGGGCCTGAAACCCCGCGCCCGCATTCGTGCCACCGCCAAGGTCGGCACCGATCCCACGATCATGCTGACCGGGCCGGTGCCGGTGACCGAAAAGATCCTGCGCGACAGCGGCCTGTCGATCGGCGATATCGACCTGTTCGAGGTGAACGAGGCCTTCTCGGCCGTTGTCCTGCGCTTCATGCAGGCGTTCCAGATCAGCCCCGACAGGGTGAACGTCAACGGCGGCGCCATTGCCATGGGCCACCCGCTGGGCGCGACCGGAGCGATCATCATCGGCACCCTTCTGGACGAACTGGAACGACAGGACAAGACCCTGGGTCTGGCAACCCTGTGCATCGCGTCCGGCATGGGCGCGGCCACCATCATCGAGCGCGTGTGAGGGCGAAGGACATGACCGATTTCACCATGGAGAAAGGCGCCGACGGCGTCGCAATCGTTACCTGGGACGTGCCCGGAAAGTCGATGAACGTGCTGTCGATGGACGGCGCGGCGGAACTGGACGCGCTGATCGACGAGGCGCTGGCGGACGAGGCCGTCAAGGGCATCGTCATCACCTCGGGCAAGCAGGATTTCGCGGCCGGGATGGATCTGAACGTCATCGCCGGGATGAAGGAACAGGGCGGCGCGCAGGGCGTCTTTGACGGGGTGATGAAACTGCATCACCTGCTGCGCAAGATCGAACGGGCGGGCATGGATCCGAAGTCGCTCAAGGGCGGCAAACCCATCGCCGCCGCCCTGCCCGGCATGGCACTTGGAATCGGGTTGGAACTGCCGCTGGCAACCCATCGCATCTTCGCGGCCGACAACGCCCGCGCCAAGATCGGCCTGCCCGAGATCATGGTCGGCATCTTTCCCGGCGGTGGCGGCACGACCCGGCTGGCGCGCAGGCTGGGGGCGATGGCCGCCGCGCCCTTCCTGCTGGAAGGCAAGCTTTGCGATCCCGGGAAAGCCCAGGCCGCCGGCCTGATCGACGAGGTGGTGGACGACCCCGTTGCCGCCGCGAAGGACTGGGTTCTGCGTGCCAGCGACGCAGATCTGGTCAAGCCCTGGGACCAGAAGGGTTACAAGATGCCCGGCGGCGAGCCGTTCCACCCGGCCGGCTTCATGACCTTCGTCGGCGCCTCGGCCATGGTGCATGGCAGGACCATGGGGGTCTATCCGGCCGCCAGGGCGTTGTTGTCGGCGGTCTATGAGGGGGCAATGGTGCCCTTTGACCAGGCACTGCGAATCGAGGCGCGCTGGTTTACGAACGTGCTGATGAATCCCAGCAGCGGCGCCATGATCCGCAGCCTGTTCATCAACAAGGAAGCACTGGAAAAGGGTGCGAACCGTCCCGATCAGCCCGATCAGAAGGTCGCGAAGGTCGGCATTCTCGGCGCCGGCATGATGGGCGCGGGCATCGCCCATGTCAGCGCCATGGCCGGGATCGAGGTCGTCCTCATCGACGCGAAACAGGACGCCGCCGACAGGGGCAAATCCTATTCCGAGGGGCTGCTGGACAAGGCGATCAGCCGCAAGAAGGCGACCGAGGAGAAGAAGTCCGAGGTGCTGGCCCGGATCAACGCCACCACGGATTACGCGGCGCTGGACGGCTGCGACCTGATCGTGGAGGCCGTGTTCGAGGATCCGCAGATCAAGGCCGAGGTCACGAAGAAGGCCGAGGCCGTGATCGGCAAGGACGCGATTTTCGCCACCAACACCTCGACCCTGCCGATCAGCGATCTGGCGAAAGCCAGCGCCCGGCCCGAACAGTTCATCGGCATCCATTTCTTCAGCCCCGTGGACAAGATGATGCTGGTCGAGATCATCAAGGGCCGCGCCACCGGCCCGCGTGCCGTCGCCAAGGCGCTGGATTTCGTGCGCCAGATCCGCAAGACGCCGATCGTCGTCAACGATGCCCGCTTCTTCTATGCCAACCGCTGCATCATCCCCTATATCAACGAGGGCATCCGCATGGTGGCCGAGGGCGTGAACCCGGTCCTGGTGGAAAACGCCGCCAAGATGATGGGAATGCCGCTGGGACCGCTGCAACTGGTCGATGAGACCTCGATCGATCTGGGCGTCAAGATCGCCAAGGCCACCCGCGCCGCGATGGGCGACGCCTATCCCGATGCGGCGGTGGACGAGGTGCTGTTCCGGATGGCCGATGAGGGCCGGCTGGGGCGCAAGTCGAATGCGGGTTTCTACGCCTATGACGACACGGGCAAGCGGCAGGGCCTGTGGGACGGTCTGGCGGCGCGATACCCGCGCGCCGATGAGCAGCCCGGCCTGACCGATGTGCAGCACCGGCTGATGTTCGCCCAGACGCTGGAGGCCGTCCGCGCGCTGGAGGATGGCGTGCTGGAGGATATCCGCGAAGGCGATGTCGGCGCGATCCTGGGCTGGGGCTTCGCGCCCTGGACGGGCGGGCCCTTCGGCTGGCTCGACATGCTGGGTGCGGCCCGCGCGGTCGAGATCTGCGAGGATCTGGCCGAACGCCATGGCGCGCGGTTCGCCTGCCCCGCACTGTTGCGCGACATGGCCGCCAAGGACCAGACCTTCTATGGCCGATTCGGCCAGCAGAAACAGGCTGCCTGAACCACCCTGCGCCGCCGGCCCCGGTCTGGACCGGCGGCGCGGAATCCGATGGAAATTCCGCCGGCGAAGGCCCGGTCCTGCAAACGCCGCCGCGGCGCCACACGGCCGGGAACGCGGTCGCGGCGCAGGTTCAGCGCCGGATCTGCGCGCGATTGTGTCCGCCAGGCAACAGCACCCCGGAATCCGGCGAACCTTTCGCGCCCCTGCTTTGTTGAACCGCGACGCAAAGCCCGTATGCTGCGCCGCAACAGACATCGCCGCCTGCAGCATCACGAAAGGATCTGCCGATGACCGAAGACACGCGCCGCCGCGCCGAGGCCGCCCGCAAGGATATCGAGGACGTGACCTCGGTCATGCTGCCCGAACCCGGCGCCGAACCCGTCGGCCTCGAACAGGCCGATGCGCAGACCTCGGCCGAGATCCGCAAACGCATGGACGAGATCGATCTGACCGATTCCGGTTCCATCGTGCGCTTTGGCACCACCGCGCAATCGGGTCTTCAGGAAATCAGCCAGAACATGCTGTCGGATGTGCGCAACAAGGATGTGGGTCCGGCCGGGGAAAGCCTGCGCGAGATCGTGACCACGATCCGTGGATTCTCGACCTCGGAACTGGATGTGCGGCGGTCCCGGTCGTGGTGGGAAAAGCTGCTGGGCCGTTCGGCGCCCTTCGCGAAATTCGTGGCCAACTACGAAAACGTCCAGACCCAGATCGACCGCGTGACCTCGGACCTGGAAGGGCACGAGCAGCGTTTGCTGAAAGACATCAAGGGGCTGGACCTGCTTTATGACCGGACGCTGAAATTCTATGACGAATTGGCGCTGTATATCGCGGCCGGCGAAGAAAAGCTGCGCGAACTGGACAGCCGGGTGATCCCGGCCAAAGATGCCGAGATGAACGCGGCGGGCGAGGCCGATCAGGTGATGGAGGCGCAGGAATTGCGCGATCTGCGTGCGATCCGCGACGATCTGGAACGCCGCGTCCACGATCTGAAACTGACCCGCCAGGTGACGATGCAGTCCCTGCCCTCGATCCGGCTGGTGCAGGAAAACGACAAGTCGCTGGTCACCAAGATCAACTCGACCCTGGTGAACACGGTGCCGCTTTGGGAAACCCAGCTTGCCCAGGCCGTTACCATCCAGCGCAGCGCCGAGGCCGCCCGCGCGGTCAAGGAAGCCAGCGACCTGACCAACGACCTGCTGACCCGCAATGCCGAAAACCTGCGCAGCGCCAACGCGGCGATCCGGACCGAGACCGAGCGCGGCGTCTTCGACATTGATGCGGTCAAGACCGCCAATGCCCAGCTGATCTCGACCATCGAGGACAGTCTTCGCATCGCCGACGAGGGCCGCGCCCGCCGGGCCGCCGCCGAAGAGGATCTGACCCGGATGGAGGGCGAATTGCGCGATGCCCTGTCGCAGGCCAGCGCGGCACGGCGCTCCGACGAGACCGCGCCCCCGGCCCGGAGCCCAAGGTCATGATTGATGCAGGCCGCCTCCTGCCGCGCCTGCGGCCCGTGCCAGGCCTTGTGGCGCTGGCGGTCCTGGCCGCCTGCGCCAAGGGCCCGGCGATCGGTCCGGCCCCGCCCCCGCCAAGGCCCGATAACATTCATCACGCCGCCGAAAGCGCCGATCAGGCAAGGCTGCGCAAGGCCCGTGCCCAGCGGAACCGCGCCGCGAACGAGGCTGCGGGTCAGGCCGTCCAGACCAGCGGCCGCAACAGCCGGCAGCAGCGCCTGGCCTACGCCGAGACCGAGGCGCGGCTGCTGTCCCAGGGCCGGCTGCGCCGCGACCGCATCCCGCAAGACGCGCCGATCGACGCCGAAAGCCTGACCCGCGATTTTCTTGCGATCGCGCTACGTGACGAATACAGCCGCGATGGCGGCAACCTGGTGGCCAGCGCCCGCATCGCGCCGCTGCGGCGATGGCAGGAACCGGTGGCGATGCAGGTCGAATTCGGTGCCTCGGCCGATGCTGCGACCCGCAGCCTGTATCGCACCGAGATCGGCCGCTATGCCGCGCGACTGTCCCGTATCAGCGGCCATCCGGTGCGGCTGACGGCCAGCGGCGGCAATTTCATCGTCCTCGTGCTCAGCGACGACGAGCGTCGCCGCATCGGCCCGCGCCTGGCGCGTCTGGTGCCCGGCATTCCCGAACGGGATATCCGGATCATCGAAAATCTGGATGACGACAATTTCTGCACCGCTTTCGCCTATGCCCAGGGCGCGGCCGCCGATTATTCCCGCGCCGTTGTGCTGATCCGCGCTGAATTGCCGCCGCTTCTGCGCGATTCCTGCCTCCACGAGGAACTGGCGCAGGGCATGGGCCTGTCCAATGACAGCCCCGATGCGCGGCCCTCGATCTTCAACGACGACGAGGAATTCGCGCTGCTGACCCGACACGACGAATTGCTGTTGCAGATTCTCTATGACCGCCGGCTCAGGCCCGGCATGACCGAGGCCGAAGCCGCCCCCATCGTCCGCCGGATCGCCGGTGAATTGCTTGGCGAAAGCGCCTGACAGGGCGGTGCCGCGCTTGCGCGGAACAGGCGCTTTGGCCCATGATTGACAGCGGCGCAGCGCCGCCAGGAGGCATATGATGGCGCTTTTCGACATCCTCGGCGGCGAATTCATCGAGATCATCGAATGGACCGACGACAGCCGCGACACCATGGTCTATCGCTTTCCGACCGTCGGCAAGGCGATCAAATACGGCGCGAAGCTGACCGTCCGCGAGGGGCAGTCCGCCGTCTTCGTGCATGAAGGCCAGCTTGCGGATGTCTTCGGACCCGGGCTTTATCTGCTGGAAACCAACAACATGCCGGTGCTGACGCGGCTTCAGCACTGGGACCATGGCTTCCGCAGCCCCTTCAAGTCCGAGATCTATTTCGTCAACACGACCCGCTTCAACGATCTGAAATGGGGCACACGGAACCCGGTCATCGCCCGCGACCCGGAATTCGGCCCGGTCCGGCTGCGCGCCTTCGGCACCTATTCCATGCGCGTGACCCAGCCTGCGCGCTTCATGTCCGAAATCGTCGGCACGGACGGCGAATTCACCCGTGACGAGATCAGCTTTCAGATCCGCAACGTGATCGCGCAGGAGTTTTCGCGCATGATCGCGGGATCAGGGATCCCGGTGCTGGATCTGGCGGCCAATACCGGCCAGTTGGGCAAGATGGTTGCCCGCGCGATCGAACCGGTGATCACCGCCTACGGCCTGTCGATCCCGGAATTCTACATCGAGAATATCAGCCTGCCCGAGGCGGTCGAAGCGATGCTGGACAAGCGCACCTCGATGGGGATCATCGGCGATCTGGACCGGTTCGGCCAATATGCGGCCTCCGAGGCGATGCTGAACGCCAGCCGCAATCCGGGCGGCGCGGGGGCGGGAATGGGCGCGGCGATGGGGGCCGCGATGGGCATGGGCATGGCCCGGCCCGGCCCTTGGGGGCCGCAGCCGCAGCCCGCGCCGCAACCCGCCGCCGCCGCCGTGCCGCCGCCCCTGCCCGACAGGCAGGTCGAAACGGTCTGGCACATCGCCGAGGGCGGGCAGGCGCAGGGCCCCTATGGGCGCGGCCATCTGGGCCGGCTGGTCTCGGAAGGCCGGTTCGGCCGCGACACGCTGGTCTGGACGCCCGGTCAGGACGGCTGGCTGCCCGCCGACGAGGTGCCTGAACTGGCACAGCTCTTTACCATGATGCCGCCGCCGTTGCCGGGCTGATCCGGGCGCCGATGCCGACCCCGCAGACCGAATATCGCTATCCCTGCGAAAATTGCGGCGCCAGCCTGCGATTCCGTCCCGGACAGCAGGTGCTTGTCTGCGATTATTGCGGCTACGAACAGCGCATCGGTGGCGGCGCCGCGCGCGCGCCGGCGCGCCAGCCGAAAGGCGGGGCCGAGGCCGAGGCCGCGATCCTCGCCAATCCCGAAACCGGCCGCGCGCTGCAATGGGACGCGGCGCACAAATCCCCCGATCTTCAGGAAGTGCCGCTGGATCGGGGTCTGCGACTGGACGCGGATTCCGCCATCGCGCAAGACGTGCGCACCCTGTCCTGTCCCAATTGCGGCGCCCGGTTCGAGATCTCGGGCGACAGCCATGCCGCCGTCTGCCCCTTCTGCGCCACGCCGGTGGTCACCGATACCGGCACCAGCCGCAGGATCAAGCCGCAGGGCGTCCTGCCCTTCGCGCTGACCGAGACACAGGCGCGCAAGGCGATGGAGGACTGGCTGGGCGGGCTGTGGTTCGCGCCCTCCGGTCTGACCGCCTATGCCCGGCGCGGTCGCCGGATGCGGGGCGTCTATCAGCCCTTCTGGACATTCGACGCCGATACCGTTTCGGCCTATTCCGGCCAGCGCGGCGACGCCTATTACGAAACGATCCATGTCACGCAAGAGATTGACGGCCGCCAGCAGCGCGTGCCCCGTCAGGTCCGCCGCATCCGCTGGCGCCCGGTTGGGGGCCGCGTGACGCGGCGCTTCAACGATGTTCTGGTGCTGGCCTCCGCCTCGCTTCCGCGCCGTTTCTCGGACGGGATGACGCCCTGGGATCTGTCGCATCTGCGTCCCTACAGCCCCGAATATCTGGCCGGTTTCGAGGCCGAGGGCTATACGATCCCGCTGGCGGACGGCCATGCCATCGCGCGCCAGGACATGGCAGGGGTCATCCTGAACGACGCCCGCCGCGATATCGGTGGCGATGAACAGCGCGTCGACCGGATCCAGACCGATTACGCGGCCGAGACCTTCAAGCATATCCTGCTGCCGGTCTGGGCCGCCGCCTATCGCTATAACGGCCGCAGCTTCCGCTTCGTGGTCAACGGCCAGTCCGGGCGGGTGATGGGTCAGCGGCCCTGGTCGGTCTGGAAGATCGCGGCCGCGATTCTTGCCGCTCTGGTTGCTCTGGCGGTTTTCCTGTATCTCGGTCAGGCAGGCGGTTATGTGTAGTTCGGCCGGGGTGCGGACGGATTGTCATACCGGGATGGTGAGGGGGCTGGAATGATCCTGTGCGCGGGCGAATCGCTGATCGACATGGTGCCCGAGAACGGCAATTTCCGCCCGCTGGCGGGCGGGGCGGTCTATAACACCACGGTCGCGCTTGGCCGTCTGGGTGAACCCACCGCCTATCTGTGGCCGATCAGCCGCGATCCCTTCGGCGAGGTGCTGCTGCGTCCGCTGCTGGAGGCCGGGGTCAATGTCGATCTGTGCCCGCGCACCGACCGGCTGACGACGCTGGCGCTGGTCACGCTGATCGGCGGCGATGCGCATTACGCCTTCTACGACGAGGGTTCCGCCGGCCGGATGCTGGCGCCCGAAGACATTCCCGCCCTGCCCGCCGATATCGAGGCGATCTTCGTGGGCGGGATCAGCCTTGTTCCCGATCCCTGCGGCGCCGCGATCGAGGCGCTGGTGGCGGCCAATCACCACGATCTGCCGGTGATGATCGACCCGAATATCCGCCCGTTCTTCATCCAGGATGCGGCTGCCTTTCGCGATCGCCTGTCCCGCCTGCTGCCCCTCGCCGATATCGTGAAATTGTCCTCGGATGATCTGGAATGGCTTCATCCCGGCCTTTCGTCCGAAGATGCCGCGCGCGAGGTTCTGCGAGGCGGAACCGGCATCGTGCTGCAAACCGGCGGCGCTTCGGGGGCGCGCGCTTTCTGGGCCGGCGAGACCGTCAGTGCCCCGGCCGTGCGCACCAATGTCGCCGACACGATCGGCGCGGGCGACACTTTCAACGCGGGCGTTCTGGCCAGCCTGCGCCGCCAGGGTGTGCTGACGAAGCAGGGCCTGGCATCGATCGGCCCCGGCCAGATCCGCGGCGCGCTGAGCCTTGGCGCGCAGGCCGCCGCGATCACCGTCTCGCGCGCCGGCGCGAATCCGCCCTGGGCACATGAAATGCCTGCCGAGGTCACCTACCCCTAGCCGGGGCTTGCGATGCCCGACGGCTCACGCGCCGTTTCCGCCAAGGGCAGAAGCGGCGCGTCGCGCATTTTCATCTGACGGCTTTCGGGCGATCCCCGTTCCCGCCGTTCCCCATCTTCGCGCGGCGGCAGAGCCGATCGCGAAAAGATCAGCCGCCAATCACGCGGCCAGACTTCTCGGCAAGCTTGGCGCGGTTCCAGAGCCGGTCCATCTCGGCCAGATCGCTGTCCTCGGGGCGGCGGCCCTCGGCGGCCAGGGCGGCCTCGATGGCGCGGAAACGGCGGGTGAATTTCGCATTGGCGCGGCGCAGGGTCCGTTCGGGGTCGATCTTCAGATGCCGCGCCAGATTGGCCATGACGAACAGAAGATCGCCGAATTCTTCCTCCATCGCCCCCGGGTCCGACAACTCTTGCGCCTCGACCAGTTCGGCGGTCTCCTCGGCGATCTTGGCCAGAACGTCGCCCGGACCGGGCCAGTCGAAACCCACCCGCGCGGCCCGGTTCTGCAACTTGATCGCGCGGGTCAGCGCCGGCAACCCCAGGGCTACGCCGTCCAGCGTCCCGCCTTCGGCCTTGCCGGCCCGCTCGGCGGCCTTGATCGCCTCCCAGTCCTGGACCTGCTGTTCGGCCGACTTGTCGCGGGATTCGTCGCCGAAAACATGCGGATGGCGGAACACCAGCTTGTCCGAGATGGCGGCCGCGCAATCGGCGAAATCGAACAATCCCGCCTCTTCCGCCATCCGGGCGTGAAAGACGACCTGCAGCAGCAGGTCGCCCAGTTCGCCCGGCAATTCGTCCCAGGCCTCGCGCTGGATCGCATCCTCGACCTCGTGCGCCTCTTCGATCGTATAGGGCGCGATCGAGGCGAAATCCTGCTGGATATCCCAGGGGCATCCGGTTTCGGGATCGCGCAGCGCGGCCATGATCCGCAGCAGGCGCAGGATCTCGGCCTGGGGATCGCGACGTCGCGAGGAGGAACTGGTATCGGCCATTGCTTTTCCCGGTCCGAGCGGTGCAGATGCCCCGACTGCCACAGAGAAAGGCGCAAGTCCACATGCCCGTGCTGAACCGCATCGCCGATTTCGCAGACCAGATGACCGCGTGGCGCCGCCACCTTCATCAGCATCCCGAACTGGGCTTCGACTGCCACATGACCGCCGCTTTCGTGGCCGCGCGACTGCGCGAATTCGGCGTGGACCAGATCCACGAGGGCATCGGCCGGAGCGGCATCGTGGCCATCATCGAAGGCCGGGGCGACGGGCCGACCATCGGATTGCGCGCCGACATGGACGCGCTGCCGATGGATGAGACGACCGGCTTGCCCCACGCCTCGCAGGTCGCCGGGCGGATGCATGCCTGTGGCCATGACGGCCATACGACGATGCTGCTGGGGGCGGCGAAATATCTGGCCGAGACCCGCAATTTCGGCGGCCGGGTGGCGCTGATCTTTCAGCCGGCCGAAGAGGATGGCGGCGGCGGCGACGCCATGGTCCGCGAGGGCATGATGGATCGCTTCGGGATCAGCCGCGTCTTTGCGATGCATAACAGCCCCGGACAGGAAACCGGCAGCTTCCAGACCACGCCGGGCCCGATCATGGCCGCGGTGGACCGCTTCGACATCCATGTGAAGGGACAGGGCGGCCATGGTGCGATGCCGCATCTGACCGCCGATCCGGTCGTCGCGGCTGTGGCCATCGTCAGCGCGATCCAGACGATTTCAAGCCGCAACCATTACGCGCTGGACGACCTGGCGCTGTCGGTGACGCAGATTCATACCGGCAGCGCGGATAACGTCGTGCCCGACGGCGCCTGGATCTGCGGAACCGTGCGCAGCTTCGAGCCGCATGTCCGCGACATGGTGCGCCGCCGTATGGCGCAGATCTGCGATGGTCAGGGCGCGGCCTATGACGTTTCGGTGACGCTGGACTATCAGCAGGGCTATCCGGCCACGGTGAACGATCCGCGCGAGACCGATTTCGCCGTCGCGGTCGCGCGCGAGATCGCCGGAGAGGCCAGGGTCATCGCCGATGCTGGCCGCGAGATGGGGGCCGAGGATTTCAGCTACATGCTGAACGCCCGTCCCGGATGCTATCTGTTTCTGGGCCAGGGCGAGGGGCCGGGGGTGCACAATCCCGGCTATGATTTCAACGACGAGATCGCGCCGGTCGGCGCCAGCTTCTTCGCCCGGCTGGTCGAGCGGGCGCAGCCGCCGGCGCGCTGATCGGAGCCGCGTTCGTCGGCCGGGGCCGCGCGGCGGAGGGCGGCGGACCGCACCGCGATGTCCGGACAGGAATGATGACCGGGCAGGATCGGCCCGGCAGATGCCCGCCATCGCGTCGAGCCGGAACGGAAGGCGGGCCGGGCGGGGCCCGGCCCGGTCGCTGCCGCTGGGCCTTGCGCCGCGCGTGCCGCGCGGGAGACGGCGCACGGCAGTGTGACGGGATCTGACCGGCCGCGACAGCGGCGCCCGAGGCAGTTTCTTGCCAAGGGCAGGCGGCGCGGATAGGTTGCGCGCCAATTCGCAAGGGCGGGGTCCGGGATTTCCGGGCCGGCCTTCCGATCGCTGACACCAATGTAAGGACGACACATGTTCGCAACCCCCGCTTTCGCTCAGGCTTCCGGCGCCGCCGGTTCGGGCGCCGCCTTCGCGCAGTTCATCCCGCTGATCCTGATCTTCGCGATCATGTATTTCCTGATGATCCGTCCGCAGCAGAAGCGCGTGAAACAGCACCGCGCCATGGTCGAGGCGCTGAAGAAAGGCGATCAGATCGTCACCCAGGGCGGCATCATCGGCAAGGTCGCCAGCATCCGCGACGACGATCTGGAAGTCGAGATCGCCCCGGGCGTGAAGGTGCGCGTGGTCCGCTCGACCATCTCGCAGGTGCTGGGCAAGACCGAACCGGTCGCCGCAAACAAATGATCCGCCAGACGCGAAAGGCGTAAGCCGCAATGCTTCAGATCGACCGATGGAAGCGCATCCTGATCATCGGGATCTGCCTTCTGGGACTGGCCTATGCCATGCCCAACCTGTTCTACAAGCGCGTCGAGGCCCATAACGACGCCATCACCACCATCGAGAAGACCGGTGCCAGCACTCCGGAACTGGATGCGGCCCGCGCCGGCTGGCCGGGCTGGCTGCCCAGCGGGCTGGTCAATCTGGGGCTCGATCTGCGCGGCGGTGCGTATCTTCTGGGCGAGGTCGAGGTGGCCCAGGTCTACAAGGCCCGCATGGACGCGCTGTGGCCCGAACTGCGCCGCGCGCTGGCCGACGAGCGCGCCACCATCGGCGCGGTTCGCCGCCTGGATTCGCCCGATGGCACGCTGAAGGTCTCGATCGGAAATCCCGACCAGATGGCCCGCGCGACAGAGATCGCGCGCGGCTTTTCCGATCCGGTCACCACGATCAGCGGCGCCGGGCAGCAAAGCCTTGCCATCACCGCCGAGGGCGGCGCGATGACGATCCGGTTGTCGGATGCCGAAAAGGCCGTCACCGATGACCGCACGATCCAGCAATCGCTGGAAATCATCCGCCGCCGCGTCGATGAGGTCGGCACCCGCGAACCCACCATCACCCGACAGGGCGAGGATCGGATCCTGATCCAGGTGCCGGGCATCGGCTCGGCGGCGGAACTGAAGGCGCTGATCGGGACCACGGCGAAACTGACCTTCAATTCGGTCGTGGCGACAGGCGGCAATGCTGACGCGCCGACCGATCCGGGGCAGATCGTGCTGCCGGATGCCGAACGCGAGGGTGTCTATTACACGCTCGAGGAAAGCCCCGTCGTGACCGGTGAAGAGCTGAACGACGCCCTGCTCTCGACCGACCAGAACGGGCTGCCCTCGGTCGATTTCCGCTTCAACCCCGGTGGCGCGCGCAAGTTCGGCGCCTATACCAGCGCCAATGTCGGCCAGCCCTTCGCCATCGTTCTGGACAATCAGGTGATCTCGGCCCCGGTGATCCGGCAGCCGATCACTACCGGTTCGGGGCAGATTTCCGGGTCGATGAATTTCGACGAGGCGAACCGCCTGGCGGTGCTGCTGCGCGCCGGCGCCCTGCCGGCCAAACTGACCTTTCTGGAAGAACGCACCGTCGGCCCCGAACTGGGACAGGACAGCATCGACGCGGGCAGGATCGCCTCGGCCGTGGGGTTTGTCGCGGTGATCGTGCTGATGATCGCCTCTTACGGGCTGTTCGGGGTGTTCGCGTCGCTGGCCCTTGCGATCAACATGGGCCTGATCTTCGGCGTGCTGTCGATGATCGGGGCAACGCTGACGCTGCCCGGCATCGCGGGCATCGTGCTGACCATCGGCATGGCGGTGGACGCCAACGTGCTGGTCTTCGAACGCATCCGCGAAGAGATGAAAACCGCACGCGGCCCCGCGCGCGCGATCGAATTGGGCTATGAACGGGCGATGTCGGCCATCGTGGACGCCAACATCACGACGCTGATCATCGCGGCGATCCTGTTCGTGCTGGGGTCCGGGCCGGTCAAGGGCTTTGCGGTGACGCTGAGCATCGGCATCGTCACCTCGGTCTTTACCGCGCTCTACGTCACCCGGCTGATGACCGTCGCCTGGTTCGAACGCGCCCGCCCCCGCCAGATCGAGGTGTGACATGGCTTTCCGTCTGAAACTGGTTCCTGACGAGACGAAGATCGACTTTTTCCGCTGGCAGGTGCTGACCTTCGGCATCTCGTCGGCCCTGGCGCTGCTGTCGGTCGTGGCGTTGCTGATCTTCGGGCTGAATTTCGGCATCGACTTCAAGGGCGGGACCACGATCCGCACCGAATCGACCCAGCCGATCGATGTCGGGGTCTATCGCCAGGCCCTGCAGCCGCTGAATCTGGGCGACGTGTCCATCACCCAGGTCTATGATCCCGGCTTCCGTGCGGATCAATACGTGGCCCAGGTCCGCATCGGCGCCCAGAGCGGCGCGGAAGCGGTCACGCCGCAGACCATCGAGGCGGTCCAGGGCGCGCTGAAACAGGTCGATCCGCCGATCACCTTCCCGTCGGTCGAATCGGTCGGCCCGAAGGTCTCGGCCGAGCTGATCCGGACGGCGGTCTATTCGGTCCTGACGGCGCTGGTGGCGATTTCGGTCTATATCTGGCTGCGCTTCGAATGGCAGTTCGCACTTGGGGCGATCGTCTCGCTGGTCCATGACGTGCTGATCACGATGGGCGTTTTCGCGGTTTTCCAGATCAAGTTCGACCTGACCACGATCGCGGCGCTTCTGACCATCGTCGGCTATTCGATCAACGACACCGTCGTCGTCTTCGACCGCCTGCGCGAAAACCTGATGAAATACAAGAAGCGGCCGCTGCGCGATCTGATGAACCTGTCGGTCAACGAGACCCTGTCGCGGACGGTGATGACCTCGGGCACGACGCTGGTGGCGCTGATCGCGCTGCTGGTGCTGGGCGGCGACGTGATCCGCGGCTTCGTCTTCGCGATCACCTTCGGGATCGTGATCGGCACCTATTCCTCGATCTATGTGGCCAAGAACGTGGTTCTCTGGCTGGGTGTCAAGCGCGACTGGACGAAGAAGGATCCCGGTCAGGACGGTTCGCCCGTGTCGGGCGCCGAGGCCCCCTGATGGCGATGCGGCCGACCGATTTCGGCGGCGCGGTGGCGGTCGACGGCTATGGCCCCGGCTTTTTCCGCGTCGGCGGCGAGGTCTTTCACGGCCCCGTCCTTGTCACCGATGGCGGTGGCCAGGGTTGGGGCGGGCTGGACGATACCGATGCGCTGCTGGCATTGTCGGGCCGCGTGGACGTGCTGTTCCTGGGGATGGGCGACCAGATCGCCCATCCGCCGCGCGATCTGGTCGAGGCCCTGGAACAGGCCGGCGTGATGGTCGAGGCGATGGCCTCGCCCACCGCGGCGCGAACCTACAACGTCACCCTGGGCGAAGGCCGCCGGGTCGCCTGTGCGCTGCTGCCGGTATGAATCTGCTGTCCGTCCATGATCTGGCCGTGTCGCGCGGCGGATTGCGGGCGGTCGAGGGCGTCTCGTTCACCCTGGCGGCGGGCAGGGCACTGATCCTGCGCGGTCCCAACGGGATCGGCAAGACGACGCTTCTGCGCACGATCGCCGGGCTGCAACCGGCTGTCGGGGGGCGCATCGACCTGGCCGAGGATGCCGTGGCCTATGCCGCCCATGCCGATGGCCTGAAGGGGCAACTCAGCGTGGCCGAGAACCTGCGCTTCTGGGCGCGGGTCTTCGGCGGCGGCGGAACCCGCGACGCGCTTGAGGCGATGAACCTGAAAGCCCTGGCAGAGCGGCCGGCCGCGGCGCTGTCGGCGGGCCAGAAACGCCGGCTGGGGCTGGCGCGGCTGCTGGTGACCGGCCGCCCGCTCTGGGTGCTGGACGAACCCACCGTCTCGCTGGATAGCGCCTCGGTCGAACGTTTCGGCGCCGTCATCCGCGCGCATCTGGCAACGGGAGGCGCGGCGCTGATGGCCAGCCATACCGACCTTGGGCTGAACGAGGCGCGCGAACTGGACCTGACGCCGTTCCGCGCCCGGCCCGGCAGCCCGCGACGACCCGCCAGTTTCAACGAGGCATTCGCATGAGCGTCGACGCCGAAGCCGCGCGCCGCCCGGCCTTCCGGACCCGGCGATGCCGATCCGGGCCGGAGGCGGGCCGCGGGCGCGGGTCCGCCGCCGGCGGCGCGGCGCCGGCAGAGGGGCGGAAACATCCATGCTTGCCCTGCTGAGACGCGATCTCGTGCTGGCTGTCCGCGCAGGCGGCGGCTTCGGCCTTGCGGTGGCGTTCTTCCTGATCATCAGTGCGCTGGTGCCTTTTGGCGTCGGACCGGGCGTGGCGGCCCTGCGTCCCATCGCCGCAGGCATCCTCTGGCTTGGGGCGCTGCTGTCCTGCCTTCTCTCGCTGGACCGCATCTTCGCACTGGACCATGAAGACGGCAGCCTCGATCTGCTGGCCACCGCCCCGGTCCCGCTGGAAGGCGCCGTCGCCGTCAAGGCGCTGGCGCACTGGATCACCACCGGCCTGCCGCTGGTCGCGGCATCGCCCCTGTTCGGCATCCTGCTGCACCTGCCGGGTCAGGCAATGCCCTGGCTGATCATCTCGCTGCTGATCGGCACGCCCGCGCTGTCGATGCTGGGCGCCTTCGGCGCCGCGATCACCATGGGCCTGCGCCGGGGCGGGCTTCTGCTGTCGCTTCTGGTCCTGCCGCTGTATATTCCCACGCTGATCTTCGGGACCGAAATCGTGCGCCGCGGCGCCGACGGCGGCGATCCGGGCACGCCGATCCTGTTTCTCGCCGGCATCACCCTGGCGGTTCTGGCGCTGGTCCCCTTTGCCGCCGCCGCCGCCCTTCGCATCAACCTTCGCTGATGTGACTTGAGCCCCGTCCGCGCCGCCGCTAGGGAATGTCCATGTCGATCTGGGAATATGCAAACCCCGTCAAGTTCATGCGCCTGTCCGACGCGATCCTGCCATGGACGGTGGCCGGCGCGGCGATCTTCACGATCGGCGGCGTCCTGTGGGGGTTCCTGACGCCACAGGACTACAGGCAGGGCGCGACGGTCAAGATCATCTTCCTGCACGTGCCCTCGGCGATGATGGCGATCAACATCTGGGTGATGATGCTGGTCACGTCCCTGATCTGGCTGATCCGCCGCCACCATGTCAGTGCGCTGGCCGCCAAGGCGGCTGCCCCGGTCGGCGCCGTGATGACCCTGATCGCGCTGGCCACCGGCGCGATCTGGGGCCAGCCGATGTGGGGAACCTGGTGGGAATGGGATCCGCGCCTGACCTCTTTTCTGGTGCTGTTCCTGTTCTATATCGGCTATATCGCGCTGTGGTCCGCGATCGAGGATCCCGACAGCGCCGCCGACCTGACCGGCGTTCTCTGCCTTGTCGGATCGGTCTTCGCGCTGCTGTCGCGCTATGCGGTTCTGTTCTGGAACCAGGGCCTGCACCAGGGCGCCTCGCTCTCGGTCGCGCCGGGCGAACGGATGAGCGCGGTCTATCGCTATCCGCTGTATCTGTCGATGCTGGGCTTTTTCCTGCTGTTTCTGGCGCTGCTGCTGATCCGCACCCGGACCGAGATCCGCCGCCGGCGCCTGGCCGCGCTGCAAGCCCGGGAGACGCGCGCATGATCGACCTTGGCAAATACGCGGTCACCGTGCTGGCCGCCTATGGCGTCACCGCCGCGCTGCTGATCGGCATCGTCTGGCAAAGCGCGGCCGCCAATGCCCGCGCCCGCCGCGCGCTGGAAAAGCACCAGGGCCATGGCTAGGGTTTGCCGCCTTGTCGCGATTGCGGCGCTGGTTTTGGCGGCGCTGGCGGCGCTGTTGCTGTGGAACATGGATCGCGTCAACCCCACAGGCCCGTCCCCGGCCCTGATCGGCAAAAAGGCCCCGCCCCTGCCGGCGACGGTGCTGGCGGGAAAGCCCGGACTGACCGACCCGATGCTGCGCCAGCCGGGCCTGAAGCTGGTGAATTTCTGGGCCAGCTGGTGCCCGCCCTGCCGTGCCGAACATGCGACGCTGACAACCCTGTCAAAGCAATTGCCGGTCTATGGCGTCGATCTGAAGGATTCGCCGGCCGATGCGGCCGCGTTCCTGGACAGATACGGCGATCCATTCCGCGCCATCGCCGCCGATCCCGCCGGTCGCGCCGCGCTGGATTGGGGTGTGACCGGCCCGCCCCAAACCTTCATCATCGACGGCAAGGGCACGGTGCTGTTCCGCTTTGCCGGCCCCTTGCTGCGCGAGGACTACACCAACCGGTTCCTGCCCGAACTGGAAAAGGCACGACAGGCCGCGAACTAGACGGGGCGCCCCTGTCGCCAACAGCAAGCCCCGCGCCCGTTTCCGACGGCCCTTCAGGCAGTCCCGGACCGGGGGCGGGTGCCGGTCGGAACCGATGCGGCTTGCGCGCGAGGGTTGCGCGCGACAAACTGATCTCAATCCAACGACAATCAGGGAGGTCAGCGATGACACGCACCGGAATTCTCATGACGCTTCTGGCGGGCAGCGTCTGGACCATGCCCGCGATGGCCCAGCAGGCCGCCGACAGCGTCGATCCCGAAGCCGCGACCGCAGCCCGGGCGCAGGCCACCCCCGAAGCCTTTGCCGGTCTTGGCGAGGCCGCCCGCGCCGCGATGGATGCGAAACAGGCGGGCAAGCCCGTCTCGGCGCCGAACTGGATGGTGGCGGCCGCCAACCCGCTGGCGGTGGAGGCCGGCGCCAAGGTGCTGGAGGCCGGCGGCAGCGCCGCCGACGCCATGATCGCGGTCCAGACGGTGCTGGGTCTGGTCGAACCGCAAAGCTCGGGCCTCGGCGGTGGGGCCTTCCTGGTCTGGTATGACGCCGAAAGCGGCGAGGTCACGACGCTGGATGCCCGCGAAACCGCCCCCGCCGAGGCCACGCCGACGCTGTTTCAGGACCAGAACGGCGAGCCGCTGAAATTCATGGAGGCGGTGGTCGGCGGACGGTCGGTCGGCACGCCGGGCACGCCGGCGCTGCTGGAAGAGGCGCATCGCCGTTGGGGCAAGGCCAATTGGCGCGGGCTGTTCGATCCCGCCATCGATCTGGCCGAGAATGGCTTTGACGTGTCGCCGCGCCTGGCCTCGCTGGTCGCCGAGGAAGGCGAGGCGCTGCAACGCTTTGGCGCGACCGCCGATTACTTCTTTCCCGGCGGCACTGCCATCGCGGCCGGCGATACCTTGAAGAACCCCGCCTATGCCAAGACCCTGCGCCGCATCGCCGCCGACGGCAGCCGTGCCTTCTATACCGGCGAAATCGCACAAGACATCGTTGCCACGATCCGCAACGCCGAGGGCAATCCGGGCGTCCTGTCGACCGAGGATCTGGCGCGCTACAAGGTGATCGAACGTCCTGCGGTCTGCGTCGAATACCGCGACAACGAAGTCTGCGGCATGGGCCCCCCTTCGTCGGGCGGGCTGACCGTAGGGCAGATTCTGGGCGCGCTTGGCGGCTATGATCTGGCCGGCCTGGGGGCCGACAACCCGGAAAGCTGGCGGCTGATCGGCGATGCCTCGCGCCTGGCCTTCGCCGATCGCGGCCGCTACATGGCCGACAGCGACTTCGTGCCGATGCCGACCGAGGGTCTGCTGGATCCCGATTATCTGGCCGGGCGCGGCCAGCTTCTGTCGGGCGACGACGCGCTGCCCGAGGTCAGCGCCGGATCGCCGGGCTGGAGCCATGCCTGGCTCTGGGGGCAGGACAGCGCGATCGAGTTTCCCTCGACCTCTCAGATCTCGATCGTGGACGGGGACGGCAATGCGCTGTCGATGACCACCACGATCGAGAACGGCTTCGGTTCGCGCCTGTTCACGCAGGGCTTCCTGCTGAACAACGAATTGACCGATTTCAGCTTCGAAACCCGTGACGAGGCGGGTTATCCGATCGCCAACCGCGTCGAACCGGGCAAGCGGCCGCGTTCGTCGATGTCACCCAGCATCGTGATGAAGGACGGCAAGCCGGTTCTGGTCATCGGCTCGCCCGGCGGCAGCCGGATCATCGGCTACGTCGCCAAGGCGATCATCGGTTACGTCGATTGGGGTCTGGACGTGCAGCAGGCAGTGGCGTTGCCCAATATCGTGAACCGCTTCGGCACGATGGATGTCGAGGCGGGCACCGATGCGGCCGCCCTGGTTCAACCGCTGACCGAACTGGGCTTCGAGGTGAATGAGACAGAGCTGAATTCCGGCCTGCATGGCATCGCGGTCACGCCCGACGGCCTCGAGGGCGGGGCCGATCCGCGCCGCGAAGGCATCGCCATCGGCGGCTAGCAGGAACTGACACGGCGCGGCTGGTTCCGGCCGCGCCCACCCGCCGGGACGGGAATGGGCGGGGCCTAGGCTGCGCTGTCCTGCAGATCCAGATCGAGGGTCCTTCCGGCGAACCGGATCTCGGCCAGGCGATGGGCGGCGATCAGGATGGCGGCGTCGGGCAGCCAGTCGCGGATGCCGTGCAGAACTCGCGCGGCGGTGCGGGCGTCCAGCCCCTCGGTCGGCTCATCCAGCAGCAGGATGCCGGGGCGCTGGATCAACACCCGTGCCAGAGCCAGCCGGCGCGCCTGCCCGCCCGAAAGCCCGGCGCCGCCCTCGCCCAGAACGTGATCCAGCGGCAGATCGAGCCGGCAGCAATCCAGCACGGCGCGCAGATCCGTCTCGGACGCCGCGGGCGCGGCCATCCGCAGCGTGTCCCGCAGACTGCCGGCCACGAGGGCGGGCCTCTGGGTCAGGTAGCCGATGGTTCCCCCGCGACGGATTTCGCCCTGCACGGGGGGAACCAGCCCCGCGACAGCGTTCAGAAGACTGGTCTTGCCCCGCCCGCTGACGCCTTTCAGCGCGACCGTCTCGCCCGGTGCGACAGACAGGTCCAGCCCGGTCACGACCGGCGGCAGACCGGGCGCGGCGGCCACGGCAAGACACGTCAGGGCCAGCCCGGCCGGCCCCGCCACGTCCGGGGCGGCGGGCGCGGATCGCGGTTCCAGCAGCGGCGCGATGCGGGCGGCGGCGCCGCGCATCCGACCCAGTTCGGCGATGCCGCGCTGCAGCGCCAGGGCCAGTTCGCCCATCGCGAGGGCCGCGAAAACCGCCAGGGCGGCCTGCGGGGCCGTGATCTGCGCCTGCATTGCCAGGCGTCCCGCCAGCCACAATGTTCCCGCCAGCGTCATGGCACCGGCGGCCTGCAAGGCCGCGGTGGCGCGATGTTCGATCCGCGCCTGTGCCAAGGCCGCGGCGCGTGCCCTGCGATCCTGCGACAGAACGGTTTCGCGCGCAGCAGTCAGCCGGCCCGCCACGGCCAGCCAGTCGCGACCGCGCAAATGATCGACCGTGGCCGAGCGCAGCGCCTGTCGTCGCGCTTCGGCCTCGGACGAGGGACCGAAAGCCGCCTTGCCGGCCCATGCCAGCACCGCGACCGCGCCGGAAAAAGTCGCCCCCGCGACCCACAGCGCGACCGAGGGTGCGACCAGCAGCCACAGACCGGTGAGGACCGCAAGCGCCGCGATCAGCAGGGCCAGCAGCGGAAAGACCAGCCGGATCGCCAGGCCATCCAGCGCATCGACATCCGCCGTCAGCCGATTCAGCGCCTGCCCGCCCCTGAGCCGCGATTGCAGCGTGAAGTCGGCCCGTGACAGCCCGTCCAGCAACCGCACCCGCAACCCGGCCAGAACCTTCAGCGTGGCGTCATGCGTGGCCAGGCGTTCGCCGTATCGGCTGCCGGTGCGGGCAATGGCGAGGAACCGGATCCCGGCCGAGGGACGGAACACGTCGAACACCGTCCCCAGCCCGGCCAGCCCGGCCATGCCCGCGGCCAGGATGAACCAGCCCGACAGCGCCAGAAGCATGATACCGCTGAGAGCCACGGCGGCCGACAGCGCGAAGCCGCGCAGGATCGCGCGGCGCTGGTCGCGCCAGAACAGCGTCGCGATCGTCAGCAGCGGTGTCATCGTCCAACCTCGATCCGGCGCGGCAGCGCCTTGATGAGCCGCGCATCATGGCTGGCCGCGACCAGCGTGGCACCCTTGCGGTGCATTTCCAGAAGCCCGGCGATGACGGCCTCGGCGGTGCCATCGTCCAGATCGGCCGTCGGCTCGTCGGCCAGGATCAGCGCCGGCCTGCGCAGGGCGGCGCGGGCGATGGTCAGCCGCCGCGCCTCGCCGCCCGAGACACCGGCGCCGCTTTCCCCCAGGCGCGTCTCCAACCCGTCTGGCAAACGCGCGACAATGCCCTGGGCGTCGGCCAGGCGCAGCGCATCGGCGATGGCACCGGGAGTTGCGGGCCGGCCGGAGGTCAGTTCCTCCCGCAGGCTTACATCGCGGAAATGCGGCTTTTGCGGGATCAGCGCCAGTGCCGCGCGCCAGTCGTCGGCGTTGCTTTGACCAAGCGGCACCCCGTCGATCCGCAGCGCGCCATAGCCCGGCAACAGCCCGGCAATCGCCAGCAGAAGCGCCGATTTGCCCGCGCCCGAGGGACCGGTCAGCGCCACCCCCTCGCCCGGCGCGATGATCAGGTCGGGCAGCGCATGGCCGCGCAGCACCAGCCCATGCGTGGTGACGGTGCCGGCAAGCGCCCTGCCCGCATGGCCCGCGCCCAGAATCGCGGGCACGGGCACGGCGGCATCGGCCAGCAGATCGCGGGCGACGGCCTGGGCCGCGATCCGGTCGTGCCAGGCGGCGGCCATGTCGCGCAGGGGCTGAAAATAGGCCGGGGCCATCAGCAGCAGGAATATCGCCTCGGCCAGCCCAAGATCGCGGCCCCAGGTGCCGAAATCCAGCGCGCCCAGCAGCGTGAAGCCCACGAAGACGGCCATCATCGCCACACCAAGCGCCGCGAACAGTTCCAGCACCGCACCGGACAGGAAGGCGACGCGCAGGACGGCCATCGTGCGCGCCCGCAGCCGGTCGGCGCGCAACGTGAAATCCGCCAGCATCGCCCGCCGCGCGCCCAGCAGGCGGATATCCACCAGCGCGCCGATCCGGTCCAGCATCAGCGCATTCAGATCCGAGATCTCGTCCATCTGCCGTTTCGCGGCATCCCGCGCCGCCAGACCGATCAGCGCCATGAACATCGGGATCACCGGCCCGCTGATGGCCAGGATCAGCCCCGCCGCCCAGGACAGGCCGGTGCTGACCGACAGGATCAGCAAGGGCATCACCGCCACGCGGGCACGAACCGGGTGCCAGCGCAGCAGATAGGGTCGCAGCATCTCGATCTTGTCCACCAGCAAGGCGGCGGTTGCCGCGGACGAGGGCGCGGCGGCCTCGGGCGCGCGGCGATCGGCGCGGCACAAAAGCGCGGAACGGGTATCGGCGATCACCGCATCGGCGGCCGCCTCGGCCCGGCCTGCCGCCCAGAGGCCCGAAACGGCGCGCAGGATGCCGATCGCGGCCACGCCGCCGGCGCACCAGCTCAGGGCCACGACGCGCCCGGTGGCCAGCCCGGCCAGCGCCCAGGCCAGCAGCGCGGCCTGCGGCAGCCACAGCGCCTCTGCCAGTGTGCTCAGGGATGCGGACAGACGCAGGGCGCGTTGCTGCGAAGCCGCCATGCGGACCAGTTCGGCGGGGATAGGAGCGGGTTCGCGAGCCATGCCGCCGGTCTCGCGCGGACGGGGCGGGCCGTCAATGCGCCGCTGCGTCGCGGCGACCGCGCGGCCGGCGACGGGCTGTCACGCGCAACACGCGCCTGACGCCCAGCGGCAGCGACCGGACCGGGCCTGCCCGGTCCGACCCCCCTTTTTTTGCCCTTCCGCCGCGGCGTCCGGACTCGCCAACCGGCTTGGGCCGCGCAGCCGGGCCACAGGTCCCGCGCCCCGTGGCACAGGGCATGGATGCGCGCTTGACGCCTGACGGGGCGCGCGGCAAGCAGGCGGAATGATCGACCTGCGCCCCGTGGCCCATCCCATCGGAAAGATCCTGATCGTGCTGGGCGCGGGCATGACCCTGCCAATGGCGCTGGATTGGTGGGACGGCAATCCGAACTGGACCATCTTTCTGCAATGCAGCCTGCTGACCATGGTCGCGGGTCTGCTGACGATGGTGGCCACCGGAGGCGAGGAACGCTCGCTCACCATCCAGCAGGCGTTCCTGGTCACCTCCGGGCTGTGGGCGGTCCTGCCGATCTTCGGCGCGCTTCCCTTCATCCTGGGTCAGCCCGAGGCCAGCCTGACCGACGCCTATTTCGAAGCCATGTCCGGCGTCACCACCACCGGGACAACGGCGTTTCCGGCGCTGGATGACCTGCCCAGGGGCGTGCATCTGTGGCGCGGCATCCTGCACTGGAGCGGCGGGCTGGGGATCGTGGTGGTGGCGATGGTCTTTCTGCCTGTGATGAAGATCGGCGGCATGCAGTTCTTCCGCTCGGAAGGGTTCGACACCCTGGGCAAGATCCTGCCCCGCGCCGGACAGATCGCGGCCGAGATGACCCGGCTCTACCTGTTTCTCACCGCCGCCTGCATCGTTACCTACCTGTTGCTGGGCATGACCGGATTCGATGCGGTGATGCACGCTTTCAGCACCGTTTCGACCGGCGGATTCTCCAACTATGATGCCAGTTTCGGCCGCTATCTGGGCGCGCCGGAATGGGCGGCGTCGGTGTTCATGATCCTGGCCTCGATCCCCTTCATCCGCATGGTGCAGGCGATGCGCGGAAATTTCGTGCCCTTTTGGCGCGATGTCCAGATCCGCGCCTATCTGCGCTGGATCTTCTATGCCTGCGCGATCATCGTCGTCTATCGTCTGCTTTACGTTCAGCAGGACGCGCGCCCGGCCGAGGTCATCCGCGAAACCGTCTTCAACACGATCTCGACCTTTTCGGGGACGGGATTTTCCTCGACCGACATCACCCAGTGGGGGCACCTGCCCTTCGCGATCCTGATCGTCTGCGGGCTGATCGGCGGCTGTACCGGCTCGACCGGCTGTTCGGTCAAGGTTTTCCGCTATCTGGTCCTGTTCGAGGCCGTGCGCGTGCAGGTCCGCCGGATGCATTCGCCGCACCGCATCTATGCCCTGCGCTACGAGGGCCGGCCGCTGGACAAGGATGTGGTCGATTCGGTCATGGCCTTCTTCACGCTTTTCATGCTGTCCTTCGGTCTGCTGATCGTCGGACTGTCGCTGACGGGTCTGCATCCGAAGACGGCGCTGACCGCGGCCTGGACGGCGATCGCCAATGTCGGCCCGGCCTGGGGGCCGGAGGTGTCGGAAAACGGCTCGATCGCGGATTTTCCCTTGGCGGCCAAGTGGATGATGATCTTCGGCATGTTTCTGGGGCGGCTGGAACTGATCTCGGTCCTGGTCCTGTTCTTGCCGCGCTTCTGGCAACGATGACCGTCAGAGCCGTTTCTCGAAGAACAGATCGGGATAGGGATCGTCGTTGAACCGCGGGATCGCGGTCCAGCCGAGGCGCCGATACAGGGCCACGGCCTCGCGCAGCGCGCTGTTGGTGTCCAGCAGCAGACGCGCCCTGCCCTGTGCGCGGGCACAGTCCTCGATCCGGTCCATCATCCGCCGCGCCAGCCCCAACCCGCGCGCCGAGGGCGCGACCCAGACGCGCTTGACCTCGGCGCTTGTGCCGTCCGGACGGCCCTTCAGGCCGGCGCAGCCGATCGGCATGTCCTCGGCGACCGCCACCAGAAACACCCCGCGCGGCGGCATCATGTCCGCCGCCTCGGGATCGCAGGACAGCGACACGTCGAAGCCGCGCGCGAACCGTCTGGCAAGTTCGCCGTAATATTGCCGCAGACAATGCAGCGCCGCCGGATCGCGCGGATCGACCTCGCGCAGCGCGATCCGGTCACGCCCGAAAGCCGTCGCGATCAGGTCCATTGCCTCCAGCAGGGCTTGCCTCTGGGGATGGCGGTCCAGCAAGGCCCGGGCGCGATCATCGGCGATCGCCTCGTAGGCGTCGAATTCGGCCCGCCCGGCCTCGGTCAGCCTCGCCCGCCGCCGCCGTGCATCG
This sequence comes from Paracoccus sp. L-17, assembly GCF_056857655.1. Classification (NCBI taxonomy): domain Bacteria; kingdom Pseudomonadati; phylum Pseudomonadota; class Alphaproteobacteria; order Rhodobacterales; family Paracoccaceae; genus Paracoccus; species Paracoccus sp. L-17. The sequence goes on along the minus strand of NZ_JBSXNM010000021.1, from coordinate 21,198 downwards.
CCCGGATCGGCCGTCATCGCGATCAGCCCCTCGGCCTCCAGCCCGCGCAGAAGCCGGCTCAGCAGACCGCTGTCCAGTTCCAGATCGGCGCGGATCGCGGCCACGTCCTGCCGGCCCCGGCCGATCGCATTCAGAACCCTCGCCGCGCCAAGCGGCCGGCCCCGCCCCAGAAACGACCCATCCAGCGCCCCGGTCTCGGTCGTCACGGCGCGCTGGAACCGGCGCAGGCGCAGAACGGGATCATCATACATCGCAAGCCTCGCGATCCTTACCTGACCTTGGTCAGCTAAATCCGATCGCGATGCCGCGCAAGCCTGGATGTTGCCGATCGGTCGGCCGCAGCGGAGGCTGCGGTGAGGAAACGCCCCGCCGTTAATATTTCCTTGTCCGCCGAACTACCGCAGGGCCCCCGCGTTGTCACGACAGACATCATCACGGAGGACGACGCATGATTACCCGCAAAGGATCGGCCAAATGGGACGGTGGGCTGAAGGATGGCAAGGGCCTGGTCTCGACCCAGTCCGGCGCATTGTCCGATCAGCCCTATGGCTTCGGCACCCGGTTCGAGGACAAGCCGGGCACCAATCCCGAGGAATTGATCGGCGCGGCCCATGCCGCCTGCTTTTCCATGGCGCTGGCGATGATGCTGGAACAGGAAGGCATCTCCGGCGTGAGCATCGAGACCAGTTCGAAGATCGGCCTGGACAAGGAAGGCGAGGGGTTCGCGGTCAAGACCGCCCATCTGGTGACGACGATCGGCGCCGACGGCGATGAATCGAAGGTGCTGGAGGTGGCGCAGAAGGCCAAGGAAGGCTGCCCGATCTCCAAGCTGCTCAACGCCGAGATCACCATGGAGGCATCCGTTCGCTGATGCTGATCCGGATCGGGCACGAATTCGTCATCAAGACGGCGCAGGACACGCCGCTCATCTGCATGACCGCGCCCCATGTGGCGCGGCATGCCGATTTCGTCGCGCCCGAGGCGGTTCACACCGCGCCGCAGGTTCCGGTTCACGATTATTTTGACAGATACGGCAATATCTGCCGGCGCATGACCGCGCCGGCGGGACGCTTCGTGCTGTCGAGCGACGTCACGCTGCATGATAACGGCTTGCGCGATCCGGTGGACGAAAGCGCCGAGGAATGGCCGGTCGAGGGGCTGCCCGACGAGGCCCTGTCCTTTCTTGGCGGCTCCCGATATGTCGAGACCGACCTGATCAGTCAGGAGGCCTGGGACCGGTTCGGCGGCATGAAACCCGGCTGGGGCCGGGTGCAGGCGATCGTCGATCACGTCCACGGCCGGATCCGGTTCGACTACCAGCAGGCCCGCGCCACCCGCACGGCCACCCAGGCCAACAGCGAATGCGTCGGGGTCTGCCGCGACTTTGCCCATCTGGCGCTGGCCTATCTGAGGGCGCTGAACATCCCCGCCCGCTATGTCAACGGATATGTCGGCGACATCGGCGTTCCGGCGGATTCCGCTGCGATGGATTTCGCGGCCTGGATCGAGGTTTTCCTGGGCGGCCGGTGGTGGACCTTCGATCCACGCAACAACCAGCGCCGGATCGGCCGGGTCGTGGTCGCCCGCGGCCATGATGCGGCCGACGTGCCGCTGATGAACAGTTTCGGCCAGCATGTGCTGGAAAGCTTTCGCGTCTGGTGCCATCCCGTCGACGGGTCCGGAAGGGAACTGGACGGGATGCTGTTCGCATGATTTGGAGTCTCGAGGATGGTCGCCGCCCTGATGGCCGGCGATCTCCGTCGCCTTGGCATGCTGAAAGCGGTCTGGAAGGGCGCGGAGCCCGGCTGGGATCAGACCATCATTTCCTTCGTGGCGGTCAGTCCCAGATCGGGATGATCGCGTTCGACGCGGTCGATGTCCCATTGCAGGCGCGTGAGATAGACCAGATCACCGTCATGGTCCTGCGCCATCTGGCCCTTGTTGGCATTGGCGAAAGCCTCAACCTTGTCCTTCGGTCCCGTCACCCAGCGGGCCGAGGTGAATTGCGAGGCCGCGAACCGGACCGGAATGCCGTATTCCAGTTCGATCCGGCTGGCCAGGACATCGAATTGCAACGCGCCGACGACGCCGACGATGAATCCCGACCCGATCATGGGCTTGAAGACCTTGGCCGCGCCTTCCTCGGCGAATTGCATCAGGGCCTTTTCCAGATGCTTGGCCTTCATCGGATCGGTCGCGCGCACCGATTGCAGCAATTCGGGCGCGAAGGACGGGATGCCGGTGAAACGCAGCGCCTCGCCCTCGGTCAGCGCATCGCCGATGCGCAACTGGCCGTGGTTCGGAATCCCGATGATGTCGCCGGCCCAGGCCTCGTCGGCCAGTTCACGGTCCGCGGCCAGGAACAGCACCGGATTGGACACGGCCATGGGTTTCTTCGTGCGCACATGGGTCAGCTTCATGCCGCGTTCGAAATGACCCGATGCAAGGCGAACGAAGGCAACCCGGTCGCGATGCCTGGGGTCCATGTTGGCCTGCACCTTGAAGACGAAACCGGTAACGGCCTTTTCCTCGGGCGCGATCTCGCGGTTGGCGCTGTTCTGCGGCTGCGGCGGGGGGCCGTAGGCACGGATCCCGTTCATCAATTCGCGCACGCCGAAGGAATTGATCGCGCTGCCGAACCAGATCGGCGTCAGATGGCCTTCCAGAAAGGATTTGCGATCGAAGGCGGGCAGCAATTCGCGCGCCATCTCGACCTCTTCGCGCAATCTGGAAAGAAGCTCGTCGGGCAGGTGCCGGGCCAGTTCGGGATCGTCCAGACCCGCGATGCGGATCGATTCCGCCACCCGGTTGCGATCGGCCCGGTCCATCAGATCCAGGCGGTCGTGCAGCAGATCATAGCAGCCCAGGAAATCGCGGCCCTGCCCGATGGGCCAGGACGCGGGGGACACGTCGATCGCAAGGTTTTCCTGGATCTCGTCGATGATCTCGAAAACATCGCGGCTTTCCCGGTCCATCTTGTTGCAGAAGGTCAGGATCGGAAGATCACGCAGACGGCACACCTCGAACAATTTCCGGGTCTGGCTTTCCACGCCTTTCGCCCCGTCGATAACCATGATCGCCGCATCGACAGCCGTCAGCGTCCGGTAGGTATCCTCGGAAAAATCGCTGTGGCCCGGCGTATCGACCAGGTTGAAACGGTGCCCGTCATAGTCGAAGGACATCGCCGAGGCCGACACAGAAATGCCGCGATCCTGTTCCATCTTCATGAAATCCGATCGCGTCCGGCGCGCCTCGCCCTTGGCGCGGACCTGTCCGGCCATCTGGATCGCGCCGCCATAGAGCAGGAACTTCTCGGTCAGCGTAGTCTTGCCTGCATCCGGATGCGAAATGATCGCGAAGGTCCGGCGGCGGGCGATGTCGGCGGGAAGATCGGGGCGGTTCTGCATGGCGCGCATCTAGCGCGACAGAGGGGAAAGCGCAATCGCGCATCAGGGCCGCACAGGACGGCCGAACCATTGCAGAACATGCAGGGAAACTGCGCAATAATAGATGAATGCAAATCGTGATCGCGACAATTTGGCTTAAGTATTGACAGTATGTTAATCAGATTACCAATATCAAAAGGTTGTTTCTGGATCGCTCTTTCTTGCATATAAATGCCGAGAATGATCCTGGCGCGTTCGCGCGCATTTCCGGCCGGTACATGGTGATGGTTAACGATCTCAGGAAAGTGTATCACATGACGCTCGACACTTCTTACGATCAGATGATGCATATCCTCTCGGCACGAGGGCTGGAATGGGTCCGGCGCCATGTCGACGCGCTGCCCGATCCCCTGCCGGCCGGACATGACGCCGTGGCGCCGTTGTCCCAGGCCGCGCGCCTCGCGCCGGTCTGTTCCGGGTTGCGCGGCAGTGTCTCGCCACTGGAGATATTCGTGCGGCGGCGTCTGGATGATCGGCTGGTTGCGGAGGTCTGCGATCTGATACGCCGCAAGGGGGCCGAGCCCGAAATCTGTGACACGCTGGCGGCGGCGCAGGGGCTGGGGCTTGGCGGCGGCGCGCTTTATCGCGCGATCAGGGATTTCTGCGACCGCGACGATCTGGATCTGGCGGCGCAATTGGCCTTGCAGACCAGACCCGCGCCGCCCTTGCTGACCGCGGCCGAGGAATGGTTGCGCCGGCCGCTATCCGCCGCCGCTCTGACCGCGGATCGGGCCGACCTGTTCGGGCGCCTGGTGATGCAGATCTACGGCTTTGGCGCACAGCGCCCGAAACTCAGCACCGCGCGTGCCTATGGCGAGATCTTCGAGAATTGTCTGCGGATCGCGGATTGGGCGCTGCGTCGAAAGGATCTGACGGTGCTGGCCCGGATCATCTATTGCATCTGCCTGATCGACCCCGATCACGATGTCGGCCCATGGCTGTCCGACATCGTCGCAAGCCAGCGTCCCGACGGCTCATTCCCGGACCGGACCGGATTTGGCACGCAAGATCAGGATTTCGCGGTCGCCGGACGGTCCACGATCGCGGCTGTCGCGGCGTTGCACATGGTGCGCTATCGCCGCTGGCACAAACCGCCGCCCGACCGGATGGCGGCCTGATCGGTCAGAACAATCCCTCGACCTGACCGCTGGCGTCCAGCCCGATGGTCTCGGCTGACGGGTGCCGCGGAAGACCGGGCATGGTCATGATTTCGCCGCAGATCGCCACGACGAAACCCGCGCCCGCGTTCAGCCGCACCTCGCGAACCGGGATCGTGTGGCCATCGGGCGCGCCACGCTGGTTGGGATCGGTGGTAAAGGAATATTGCGTCTTGGCGATGCAGACCGGCATCGCACCGTGGCCCGCCTCTTCCCAGGCTTCCAGTTGTGCGCGGATGCCCGGCGCGGCCTCGACGTGGGCCGCGCGATAGATGCGGGCGCAGATCGTCTCGATCTTCTGCCACAGCGGCATCGAGGATGGATAGAGCGTGTGGAAATCGGCCTTGCCGCTTTCGGCCAGCGCCACCACCTCGCGGGCCAGATCCTCGGCCCCTGCCCCGCCCTCGGCCCAGTGCCGGGCCAGCACGGCCCGGACATCGTGATGGGCGCAATAATCCTGCAAGACCGCGATCTCGGCCTCGGCATCGCCATCGAAATGGTTCAGGGCCACGACGACGGGCAGCCCGTAGCCACGCAGGTTTTCGATATGCCGGCCCAGATTGGCGCAGCCGCGCCGGACGGCGGCGGGATCCCGGGTCGAAAGATCGGCCCTCGCCACGCCGCCATTCATCTTCAACGCCCGGATCGTCGCGACCAGCACGACCGCCGAGGGCGCCAGATTCGCGATGCGGCATTTGATGTCCAGAAACTTCTCGGCCCCCAGATCGGCGCCGAAACCCGCCTCGGTCACCACATAGTCGGACAGCGCCAGCGCCGCGCGGGTGGCGATGGCGCTGTTGCAGCCATGGGCGATATTGGCGAAGGGACCGCCATGGACCAGCGCCGGATTGTTTTCCAGCGTCTGCACCAGATTGGGTTGCAGCGCGTCCTTCAGAAGCACGGTCATCGCGCCATCGGCCTTCAGATCACGCGCCGTGACAGCCCGGCGATCGCGCGTATAGCCGATGACGATGCGGCCCAGCCGGGACTGGAGATCGGCCAGATCGGTGGCCAGGCACAGGATCGCCATCACCTCGGACGCCACGGTGATGTCGAAGCCGGTCTGGCGCGGAAAGCCATTTGCAATCCCTCCCAGCCCAAGCGCCATCTCGCGCAGCGCGCGGTCGTTCATGTCCATGACCCGCCGCCAGGTGATCCGGCGCGTGTCGAGATCCAGCGCATTGCCCCAGTAGACGTGATTGTCGATCATCGCCGACAGCAGGTTGTGGGCGCTTGTGATCGCGTGGAAATCGCCGGTGAAATGCAGGTTCATCTCTTCCATCGGCACGATCTGGGCCCGGCCCCCGCCGGCGGCGCCGCCCTTCATGCCGAAATTCGGCCCCAGGCTGGCCTCGCGGATGCAGATCGTCGTGCGCTTGCCGATCCGGTTCAGCGCATCGCCAAGTCCGACAGTGGTCGTGGTCTTGCCCTCGCCCGCGGGCGTCGGGTTGATCGCAGTGACAAGGATCAGCCGCCCCGCCTTGTGGACAGGCAGCCGGGCAAGCGCGTCATGGGTGATCTTGGCCTTGTCATGGCCATGGGGAAGGATGTCTCGCGCGCCCAGCCCAAGCCGGGCGGCGATGTCCTGAATGGGCAGCTTCTGCGCGGCGCGGGCGATCTGGATATCGGATGTCATGGCACCAGAATGCCCGAGGCTGCGCCCCTGTCAACGCGCAAGCCGGCCCCCGTCCGCCTAGCGCACGACAAGGACCGAGATCGGCGCATGGCGCACGACCGCATTGGCATGGCTGCTGATCAGGATGCTGCGCAGCTCGTCCGGCTGGTGGCTGGCCATGACGATCAGGTCGGCGCCGATCCTGTCGGCGCTGCGCAGGATGGTTTCGGCGACATGGCCATGTCCCACATGGGTCACGACCTTCTCGCCCGGCATCTGCTGTTCGGCGAAATTGTCCAGCGCATCCTTCATCGCCTCCAGCGCCTGTTTCTCGAACCCTTTTGGCAGATAGGTTGCAACCATGGAGGATCCGATGTCCAGAACGATTCCCAGCAGATGGATCGTGCCGGTCGCGCCCGCCTGCGCGCGCGCGGCGGGAAGCGCCTTTTCCCAGCTTTCGGGATGTTGCAGGTCGATGGGCAGCAGGATCGTGTCAGGCATGGCTCAGCCCCTTTTCCCGGCGCCGCGGCGTGGATTCATCCGGTTCGATCCGGCGCCGCTGCAGCCAGACCACCAGCGCCAGGATCAGCAAGGCGGGAATGTAGATCCAGTATTTCGACGGGGCGGGCGCCGGTGCGCGGACCAGCAGGATCTTTTGATCCCAGTCCAGACCCGCCGCCTGAGCCGGGCTGTCGAAGGCCACGTTGTCGATCACCACCTCGTCGCCGTTCCGGATCGTCTCGATGCCCAGGGCCTGCATCCGCTCTTCTCCGGTGGCGCCTTGGGGCACCTCCAGCAGCGCGGTGAACTCGACAGGGTCTCCGACATCGTTCAAGCCGGCCACCCGCAGCCGCAACGGATCGCCCACGGGCGAATCCTGCAACGCCTGCGCGAATTCCGTGGGCGGCAGGTCGTCATAGGGCGGATAGATGTAATCCATGAAAAAGCCGGGCCGGAAGATCGCGAAGGCGACCAGCAGCAGCAGCACCGTCTCCCAGATCCTGTTGCGAACCAGGAACCAGCCCTGCGTCGCGGCCGCGAACAGCAGCATCGCCACCGTCGCCGTGATGAAGACGAAGATGCCGTGGATCCAGTCCACGTTGATCAGCAGAAGGTCGGTGTTGAAGATGAACAGGAAAGGCAGCGCCGCGGTGCGCAGGCTGTAGAAGAAGGCGATGACCCCGGTCTTGATCGGATCGCCGCCTGACACCGCGGCGGCTGCGAACGAGGCCAGCCCCACGGGCGGGGTCACGTCGGCCATGATGCCGAAGTAGAACACGAACAGATGCACCGCGATCAGCGGCACGATCAGTCCGTTCTGCTGGCCCAGCGTGACGATGACCGGTGCCAGCAGCGCCGAGACGACAATGTAGTTCGCCGTCGTCGGCAGGCCCATGCCCAGGATCAGCGACAGCACGGCCGTCAGCAGCAGGATCGCCATCAGGTTGCCGCCCGAAAGCACCTCGACCACATCGGCCAGCGCCGAACCGACGCCGGTCTGACTGACCGCGCCGACGATGATGCCCGCCGTCGCCGTCGCGATGCCGATGCCGATCATGTTGCGTGCGCCGGAAATCAGCCCGTCCACCAGATCGTCGACGCCCGATCGCATGGCCGACCCGATGGCGGCGTTTCCGGTCCGGTCGGTGCCGCGCATCATCACCATCAGCGGCCGCTGCGTCAGAAGGATGAAGATCATGAAGGCGGTGGCCCAGAAGGCCGACAGCCCCGGCGAGAGGCGATCGACCATCAGCGCCCAGACCAGCACCACGATCGGCAGGATGAAATGCAGCCCCGACCGCACCGTCGGCCCCGGCAGCGGAAGCTGGGTGACCGGCGCGTTGGGATCATCCATCTGCAACGGCTCCTCGCGCGAGGCGATGTAGAGCAGGCCCAGATAGGCCGCGACCAGCAGCGCGAAGACCACCCAGATCGCATCGGAACCGAAGGTGGGGCGGATCCAGCCCATCGTCACCTTCAGCAGGAACCCGAGGATGCCGACCGCGACGATGCCGAACAGGAAACCGATCAGGCGACGCATCAGCGGCCCCGGCGTATAGGCGCGCGGCAGACCCTTCATGCCCGCCTTCATCGCCTCGAGATGGACGATATAGACCAATGCGATATAGCTGATCGTGGCCGGGATGAAGGCGTTCTTGACCACATCGAAATAGGGAATTCCGACATATTCGACCATCAGGAAGGCGGCGGCACCCATCACAGGCGGCATGATCTGACCGTTCACCGACGAGGCGACCTCGACCGCGCCGGCCTTTTCGGATGAAAAGCCCACCTTCTTCATCAGCGGAATGGTAAAGGTGCCGGTCGTGACGACATTGGCGATGGACGAGCCGGAAATCAGGCCGGTCATCGCCGAACTGACGACGGCGGCCTTGGCGGGGCCGCCGCGCATGTGGCCCATCAGCGAGAATGCCACCTGGATGAAGTAGTTGCCCGCCCCGGCCTTGTCCAGCAGCGCCCCGAACAGCACGAACAGGAACACGAAACTGGTCGAAACGCCAAGCGCGATGCCGAACACGCCCTCGGTCGTGATCCATTGGTGATTGACCACTTCCGCCAGCGAATTGCCCTTGTGGGCGATGATGTCCGGCATGTAGGGGCCAAGAAAGGTATAGACCAGAAACACCGACGCCACGATCATCAGCGCCGGACCCAGGCTGCGTCGGGTGGCCTCCAGCAGCAGAATGATCCCGATGACGGAAATCACGTAATCCTGCATGATCGGCGCGCCCACGCGGGACGAAATCCCGTCATAGGCGAAATAGATGTAAAGCGCGGCAATGGCCGCGACGATGGCCAGCGCCCATTCCCAGGGCGGCACCCACGACTTGGGACTGCCCAGCAGGATCGCGGCGATGACGGCGGCGCCGACGATGGGGATCCACCAGACCGGCACGCCGGTCTTGGATCCCATGATGAACAGGACGACCATCAGCGCCGGCACGCCGACGCCCAGGATCAACTGGAACGGCGTGCGCTCTGCCGGATAGGCCATATAGGCCAGAAACAGCGCGAAGGCGAGGTGGATCGATCGCGTCTCGGTGTCGTTCAGAACCCCGAAACCCACCATGAACGGAATTGGCGAGGCGATCCACAGCTGGAACAGCGACCAGGCCAGCGCGGTCATCAGGATCAGCTTGCCCACGAAGCCGGGCGGCGTCCGTGCCCCGGTATCGGAGGATGCGACGAGCTCGTCGATTTCCTGCTGCGACAGGCCGCCATGGCCCGAGGCGGCCATCTCGACGGCGCTGGCCTCGAACTGGTCGTCCTTGTGGGACTTGTCCCGATCCGTCTCGCTCATCGCAGCATCCCCCGTTGTCTGGGCTTGTTGTCGTTATGGTCAAGAGCGATGGGCGGCCCCGGCAGGGCCGCCCGTGACTTGCGCCGGAATTACTGGATCCAGCCCTGTTCCCTGTAATATTTCTCGGCCCCCGGATGCAGCGGCGCGCTGTTGCCTTCCGTGACCATCTCCTTGGGATCGAGATTGGCGAAGGCCGGATGCAGCTTCTTGAATCGGTCGAAATTGTCGAAGACCGCCTTCACCACCTCGTAGACCACGTCTTCGGGCACGTCGGCCGAGGTCACGAAGGTCGCCTTGACGCCGAAGGTGTTGGTATCGTTGTCGGTTCCCGGATACATGCCACCCGGAATGGTCGCCTTGGCGTAATAGGGGTTCTCCTTGACCAGCTTGTCGATCTCGGGGCCCTCGACCGGGACCAGATTGGCGTCCACGGTCGAGGTCGCCTCCTGGATCGAGCCATTCGGATGGCCGACGGTATAGACGATCGCATCGACCTTGTTGTCGCCCAACGCCGCGGATTGTTCCGCCGGCTTCAATTGCGAGGCCAGCGCGAAGTCGTTCATCGTCCAGCCCTTGGCCTTCAGCACGACCTCCATCGTGGCCAATTGTCCCGAACCGGGATTGCCCACGTTGACCCGCTTGCCCTTCAGATCGTCGAAGGTCTGGATATTGGCATCCTTGCGGGCGACGACGGTGAACGGCTCGGGATGGACCGAGAACACGGCCCGCAGCTTGTCGACCTTCTTGTCGCCCTCGAAATCGGGAACATCGCCGTTATAGGCGTGATACTGGATATCGGACTGGGCGACGCCCATGGTCATGTCGCCATTCTTGATCGCATTGACATTGGCGACGGATCCGCCGGTCGAGGGCGCGGTGCACTTGATACCGGTCTTGGCGGTGTCACGGTTGACCAGACGGCAGATCGACTGGCCGACGACATAATAGACGCCGGTCTGTCCGCCGGTGCCGATGGTGATGAATTTTTCCTCCTGCGCCTGGGCAGCGCCCACGCCCAGGGCGAGGGCGGCGGTTAGCAGAAACGGTCCGAATTTGGTCATAGAGCTTGCTCCCTTTGATGGTCCGGGACGAGACCCGTCCCCTCCCGCAGCTTTGGCGCGGGTTCGTGAATACGGTAACGCAGTCCTGCGCTTTGGCAATCCCTAATGCCTGAACAGGAAGGTTTTTGTTTGTTTCCGAAGGCTTGCCAAGGAAATTTCAGCCATCGCTTGATTCGCCGGACGTCCCATCGCCCGACGGGAAGGAATTCCGATAGCGGCGGCGGCGGGCCAGGCAGAACCGCACTGTCCCCGGCGTCAGGCAGGGCAGACCAGTTCCAGCGCGCCGGCCAGCCTGTCCACCAGCATCGCCGTCTCGTCATCAGAGATGATGAAGGGCGGAGCCAGCAGAACGTGATCGCCGCGTCGGCCGTCGATCGTGCCTGACATGGGATAGCAGATCAGCCCGTTCTGGAAGGCCGCCTTCTTCAGTCGCGCCGCGACCTTCAGCGACGGGTCGAAAGGCTCTTTCGTGGCCCGGTCCGCGACCAGTTCGATCCCGCGAAACAGGCCGCGCCCGCGAATGTCGCCCACATGCGGGTGCTGCCCCAGCCGTGCGACCAGCGCCTCTTGCAAGGCTTCGCCCTTCTGCCGGACCTGCGGCAGCAGCCCGCGATCCAGAATGGCGCGCACCACCGCCAGCCCCGCCGCCGTGGCGACGGGATGGCCGATATAGGTGTGCCCGTGCTGGAAAAAGCCGCTGCCATCTGCGATCGCCCGATAGACGATCTTGCTGCACAGCATCGCACCGATCGGTTGATATCCGGCCCCCAAGCCCTTGGCGATGCACAGGATATCGGGCGCGATCCCGTCCTGCTCGCAGGCGAACAAGGTGCCGGTGCGTCCCATCCCGCACATCACTTCGTCCAGGATCAGCAGGATGCCGTATTCGTCGCAGATCTCGCGGATGCGCCTGAAATAGCCCGGTGCGGGCGGCACTGCGCCGGCCGTCGCGCCCACGACCGGCTCGGCCATGAAGGCCATCACCGTTTCGGGGCCAAGGCGTTCGATCTCATCGCGCAGCGCCTCGGCGGCGCTCAGGCCGTATTCCTCGGGCGTCTCGCCCCCGGCCCGGTCGCGATATTCATAGCAGGGCGCGATATGGCTGACATCCAGCAGCAGCGGGCCGAATTGCTGCCGTCGCCATTCGTTGCCGCCCGCCGACAGCGCACCGATCGTGTTGCCGTGATAGCTTTGCCGCCGCGCGATCAGGCGCGAGCGCTGTGGCTGCCCCTTTTCCACCCAGTATTGCCGGGCCAGCTTGATCGCGGCCTCGGTCGCCTCGGACCCGCCCGACACGAAATAGACCCGGTCCAGGTCGCCGGGCGCATGGGCGATCAGCAGATCGGCCAGCGCCTCGGCGGGTTCGCTGGTCAGAAAGCCCGTATGCGCGAAGGCAAGCCGGTCAAGCTGATCCTTGATCGCGCGCGTCACCCCGGCATCGCCATGGCCAAGGCAGGACACCGCCGCGCCGCCCGAGCCATCCAGATATCGATTGCCCTCGGCGTCGATCAGCCAGACGCCCTCGCCGCCGATGGCGACCGGGGGCTGGGACTGGCAATGGCGGGGAAAGACATGCGACATCGAGGGCTCCTGTTCTCGGCCAGGGGATTTCTAACCCGCATCCAGCCGCGCCGCCACCGCTTCGCGCAGGGCGGGCAGCAGATCGGCGTGAAACCAGGGATTGCGCTTCAGCCAGCCGGTATTGCGCCACGAAGGATGCGGCAGCGGAAAGATCGCCGGCGCGTGATCGCGCCAAGCGGCCACGGTTTGCGTGACATTGCCGGCGCCCAGATGCCAGCGCATTGCGTGACCGCCCACCAGCAGCGTCAGATCGGGTTGCAGCAGGTCCAGAACCTGCGCCCGCCAGGTCGCGGCGCAGATCGGCGGCGGCGGCAGGTCGGCCCCCTTGCCGTCATAACCCGGAAAACAGAAGGCCATCGGCACGATGGCGATCCGGGCGCGGTCATAGAAGGTGGCCTGGTCCACGCCCATCCAGTCGCGCAACCTGTCGCCCGAACGATCGGTGAAGGGGCGTCCGCTTTGGTGCACCCGCATCCCCGGTGCCTGCCCGACGACCAGGATTCGCGCGCCCGGCGCGAACCAGGTCACGGGACGCGGCGCGTGGCGCGTCGCGGTCGCCGCAAAGCGCGGCGCGCAGAGGCGGCAGGCGGAAATCCGGTGCGAAAGATCGCTCATCCGACCGATCTAGTGAAAATGCCGCGCGAAAACACCCTGTGCCTTAACGATTTCTCAACGCCGACCGCGTCAACTGGACAGCATAACGACGCAGACATATGGTCTGGGCAGGTCCGGCCGGGCCGGATCACCACCGCAGGAAGGATCGCGACGCAAAGCCATGCTGGAATTCGACAATGTCTCGAAATCCTTCTGGACCGGCACGCAGCGCAAGGTGATCCTGGATCGTGCCTCCTTCCGTGTCGAGCCGGGGCATTCGCTGGGCATCCTGGCGCCCAACGGCACCGGCAAGACGACGTTGGTCAACATGATGTGCGGGCTGGAAAAACCCGATGAGGGCACGATCCGATCAACCTCGCGGATCTCGTTTCCGCTGGGATTCATGGGCGGGGTCGTCACCAAGCATTCGGCCAACGAGAATGCCCGCTATATTGCGCGCATCTATGGACTGGATCCCGATTACGTGGCCGCCTTCACCCGCTGGCTGACCGATATCGACGAATATTTCGACATGCCGGTGGGAACCTATTCCGCCGGGATGCGCCAGCGCTTCACCTTTTCGCTGCTTCTCGCGCTGGAATTCGACATCTACCTGATCGATGAAGGGATGCCCCAGACGACCGATGTCGAATTCAACCGCAAGGCCGGGTCGGTGCTTTTCGAAAGGCTGCGCAGCGCGACCGTCGTGATCGTTTCCCACCAGCCCGCGACGATCGAGAAATTCTGCCGTTCGGCCGCGATCCTGCGTGACGGCAGGCTCTACATGTTCGAATCCCTCGACGAGGCGAAGCAATATTATGACTACACCGCCTAAGGCCCGGCGCTATCACGCCTCTCCTTCGCAATCGCTGCGGACCGCCGCGACCGGTTCGGACGGGCGCAGCGATGCGGCCAAGGCCGCGCCGGCCAAGGGAATCGAGAATGTTCGGGTCGAGTTGCAAAGAAAGGTCGCGATGCCGACGCGCCACAGCGAAAGCCCGGTCGCGGGCGGCACCGGCTCCAACCCCGCAACGGATCCGCCCGCCTCTCCCGAACCCGGGTCCGAGGCGGAGCGCGAAAGATTCATGCGCACCGAACCGGTCGATGACGGTTTTCCGGCGCTCGGGGCGTCGCAACTCGATGACAAGCCTGCCCAATCCGTCCGCAGCGACGATGAGCCGGACCTGAAGGCCAAGTTGCAGCTGATCCAGGAGGAACAGCTGACCGACCGCCAGCTTCGGATCGCCCGGCGCATCGCCCTGCTGCACCAGATCCCGGTTTCATCGGACCAGGAGGCGGTGTTGCGGCTGCGCGAACGGGGCATCGATCCCTCGCACCGGGCGGCTCTGGGCCAGATCCTGTCAAGCGAAGGGAGCCGGGCGCAGGCCGCGCCTTCGGCCAATGCGCCGGCGATCATGCCGCAACCGTCGCCCGTGGCCGTTCCCACGCCCCGAAAACCGGGCACCGAGGTCGGCCCCGTGCGGCCGCAGATGCCCTCTCGCGAGGCGCTGACCGAGAAACGGCGGGCGGCCGAAATTTATCGGATCCAGCGCGATATCGCGCGCCGCCGCCGCCGCCGTCTGTTCATGCTGACCCTGCGCCTGCTGCTGTTCGTGGCGCTGCCCACGGCGCTGGCGGGCTGGTATTATTTCCGCGTTGCGACACCGCTTTACGCCACCTTCTCGCAATTCCAGATACAACGGGCCGAATCCGCCTCGGCGGGGGGCGCCGGCGGTCTTCTGGCCGGTTCGCAGCTTGCCACCAATCCCGATTCCGTGGCTGTGCAAAGCTATCTGAATTCGCGCGATGCGATGCTGCGGCTGGACGCCGACAAGGGCTTCAAGGCCGCCTTCCAGCAGCCGGGCATCGATCCGATCAAACGGCTTCCCCTCGATGCCAGCAATGAAGACGCCTATGCCACCTACAGGAATTCGGTCAGGATAGGCTACGATCCGACCGAAGGCGTCATCGACATGGAGGTGATCGCCCCCGATCCCGCCCTGAGCGAGCAGTTTTCGCTGGCACTGATCCGATATGCCGAGGAACAGGTGGACAGGATGACCGCCCGCCTGCGATCGGACCAGATGGAGGGCGCCGCCGAATCTTATCGCGACGCCGAGACCAAGGTTCTCGACGCGCAGCGGCGGGTCCAGGAATTGCAACAGGACCTGGGTGTGCTGGATCCGGCCGCCGAAGGCACGGTGGTGATGAACCAGATTGCCACGCTGGAAGGGCAACTGAGCCAGAAGCGGCTGGAACTGGGTCAGTTGCTGGCCAATCCGCGCCCCCAGCAAAGCCGCGTGGACGCCGCGCGCGGCGACATCTCGCGGCTGGAAAAGATGATCGCCGATACCCGCCAGCAACTGACCCAGGGCAACGAACAGCGCGCCTCTCTGGCGGCGATCACCGGCGAGCTGCGCATTGCCGAAAGCGATCTGGCGACACGCCAGGAATTGCTGGCCGCGGCGGCGGCGCAGATGGAAGGCGCCCGGATCGAGGCCAACAAGCAGGTCCGCTATCTGTCGCTCTCGGTCGCCCCGGTTCCGCCCGACGAGGCCACCTATCCAAAGGCGGTCCAGAACACCATCGTGGCCTTTCTGATCTTTTCGGGTATCTACCTGATGCTGTCGCTGACCGTATCCATCCTGAGAGAGCAGGTTTCCACATGACCACATCACGCCACATCCGCATCGGCCCCGTGACCTGCGGCAACGATCTTCCGCTGACGTTGATCGCGGGGCCCTGCCAGCTGGAAAGCCTGGAACACGCGCTCATGATCGCCGAAAGCATGGCCGAGGCTTGCCGCGCGGCGGGTGCGGGCTTCGTCTTCAAGGCCAGCTACGACAAGGCCAATCGCACCTCGCTGAGCGGCAGGCGCGGGTTGGGGATCGAGGAGGGACTGGCGATTCTGGAAACGGTCCGCGACCGGATCGGCTGCCCGGTCCTGACCGACGTGCATGACGCGGCGCAGGCGGTCCGCGCGGCGCGATCGGTCGATGTGATCCAGATCCCCGCCTTTCTGTGCCGCCAGACCGACCTGCTTCTGGCCGCCGGGCGGACCGGCGCTGTCGTGAATGTCAAGAAGGGCCAGTTCCTTGCGCCCTGGGACATGGCCAACGTGGCGCAGAAAGTCGCCTCGACCGGCAACGACAGCATCCTGCTGACCGAACGCGGCGTCAGCTTCGGCTACAACACCCTGGTTGCCGACATGCGGTCGCTGCCGATCATGGCGCGCAGCGGCTACCCGGTGATCATGGACGCCACCCATTCGGTGCAGCAGCCGGGCGGCCAGGGCGGCTCGTCCGGCGGCCAGCGGGAATTCGCACCGGTCATGGCGCGCGCCGCGGTGTCGCTGGGCGTGGCCGGCGTCTTCATCGAGACGCACGAGGATCCCGACAACGCGCCCTCGGACGGTCCCAACATGGTCCCGCTTCAGCAGATGCCTGCCCTGATCGCCTCGCTGATGGCGTTCGACCGCTTGGCCAAGGCCGATCCGCTGACATCATGATTCGGGCGCTGCTGCTGTCGATTCTTCTTGTCCTGCCGTTTGCCGCGGTTTCGCAGGCGCGGGAGGATGGCGGCGTGATCACCGCGCCTTCGGGGACGATTCCGGTCGGAGACAACGCGGCGTCAGACGCAGCGATCCGGACCCGGATCGACAGCATCCTGTCGCAGGTCAGCGCCTTCGACAAGGTGCGCGCGAGGGTCGATGCGGGCATCGTTCGGCTGACCGGCGAGGTGACCGAGCAGGTGCAGATCGATCGCCTGAATGCACTGATGGCGCGCGTGGACGGGGTCGTGGCGATTCAGAACGACGTGATCCTGACCACCGATATCGGGTTGCGGCTGGGCACCGTCCGCGACCGTTTCCTGCAACGGTTGAACCAGGTGATCGCCGGCCTGCCCTTCGTTGCCCTGGGACTGGTCGTCGGTGCGCTGATCCTGCTGGTCGGCAGCTGGATCTCGCGCCGCGAACGAACCTTGGCGCGGGTCGCGCCGAACCCCTTCATCGCCGGCTTTCTGGCCCAGGTCATCCGCCTGATCGCCTGGATCGTGGCGCTGGTGGTGGCACTGGATCTGATGGGCGCGACCGCACTTCTGGGCACGCTGCTGGGCGCGGCAGGGATTTTCGGCCTGTCGCTCAGCTTCGCGGCCCGCGACACGATCGAGGGCCTTGTCGCAACCATCCTGCTATCGCTGCGCCAGCCCTTCGGTCCCAACGATCTGATCGAGGTAAACGACCAGCGCGGCCGCGTCATCCGCATGACCAGCCGAGGCACCACGCTGCTGACGCTGGATGGCAATCATATCCGAATCCCGAACCAGATCATCTACAAGGCAGTGCTGACCAACTATACCCGCAACCCCGAGCGTCGCTTCCTAGTCGATCTCGTGATCGACCCGGTCTCGGATCTCGGCCGCGCCCGCGATCTGGCCCTGAGGGTGCTGGCGGGAATGAGCTTCGTGCTGCAACGCCCCGAACCCGTCGCCTGGGTCGAGGCGACCAGCCCCGAAACCCTCGTCATCCGGGCTGGCGGCTGGGTCTCTCAGGACGGAACCGATTTCGATCTGGCCCGCGGCGAGGCCTTTCGGCTGCTGCGCCGGGCCATGGACGCCGAGGGGTTCGGTCTGCCCGAGCCGATTCATCGCATCCATGTCGAGGGGGCCGATCCGTCCCCTGCCGCCCAGCCGGTGCCCAGGCCCGCGGCCACGCGTCGTGAAAAGCCTCCCGATCTCAGCCCCGACGCGACTTTCGAGGAACTTCTGGATCGCGAAAGGGGTGATGGCCGCAATCTGCTGACGCCGGTCGGCGAGTGACGATCAACCCCGTTCCATGCCCCGGGCTGCCGCATCGGCCGACGCCCAGGCCCATTGGAAATTGTATCCGCCCAGCCAGCCCGTCACATCGACGCATTCGCCGATGAAGAACAATCCCGGCACCCGCCGCGCCTGCAGGCTGCGGGCATCCAGGTCGCGGGTATCGACGCCGCCCAGCGTGACCTCGGCCGTGCGATAGCCTTCGGTCCCGACCGGCCGGACCTGCCAGCGATTGATGCGCGCGCCAACCGAATCCAGCACGCGATTGCCCTGATCGGCCAGCCTGGCATCCGTCAGCCCGGCTTCAGCCGCCACTGCCGAAGCCAGCCGCTCGGGCAGAAACCGCCCAAGCGCGGTCGCCACCTCCACGCGGCCCGCCCGCCCCCGCGCGGATTTCAGCGCCGCGGCGACGTCGTGATCAGGCGCAAGATCGATCTGCAACGTCTCGCCGGGGCGCCAGAAACTGGAGATCTGCAGGATGACCGGTCCGCTGAGCCCGCGATGGGTAAACAGCAGCGCATCCCGGAACGCGCCGTCGCCATGCACGATCCTCGCCTCGACCGAAACACCCGCAAGTGGACGGCACAGGGCCAGATCCTGATCGGCAAAGGTCATCGGCACAAGACCGGGACGCGGCTCCGAGAGGCGCAGACCGAATTGTCGCGCCAGGTCATGGGCCAGCCCGGTCGCGCCCATTTTCGGGATCGACCGGCCGCCTGTCGCCACCACCAGCCGGCGCGCGGCGACAGGCCCAGTGTCGGTTTCGACGACGAAACCATCAGGGGTGCGCTCCACCGCGCCGATCCCGGTCCTCAGCCGCAGATCCGCGCCGCGCATCCGCTGCAGCAACAGGTCGGTGATCTGCGTGGCCTTGCCGTCACAGAAAAGCTGACCCTGCGACTTCTCGTGCCAGCCGATTCCCGCGCGATCCACCAGCCCGACGAAATCCTCGGGGCGATAGCGCGCCAGCGCGCTGGCCGAAAAACGCGGATTGCCCGACAGGAACCTTTCGGGCACGCTGGCGAGATTGGTGAAATTGCACCGCCCCCCACCCGAGATCCGGATCTTTTCGGCCGGGCGGGCGGCGTGATCCAGAACCAGAATCCGCCTGCCCGGCGCCAAGGCGGACCCCGCGCAGAATAATCCGGCCGCCCCGCCGCCCAGAATGAGAATGTCCACCTGCTCCATCCGCGCGCCATAGCGGCCCGCCCCGGAACACACAAGTTTTCCCGATTTTCGACTTGCAGCCTACGGAGGTCTTGGCTATTCACGCCCGCACGGTTGGGGCGTGGCCAAGTGGTAAGGCAACGGTTTTTGGTACCGTGTACCGTAGGTTCGAATCCTACCGCCCCAGCCAAATCTCGTTTTTCGATGAATTGCCGTTGTTTTCGGCGCTTGAACGAGCGGCGATGGCCGTCGTTTCCGCCAAGAGATCAAAGGGTTGGCGGAAGGTGGCGACCACCTCACCATCTTCCCAAGAGCAGTTCGAAAGTACGAAGTTGAGCAGGCGGCGCTTTTCACGGGCGGGCTGGCGTTCGAACAGCGCCTGTGCATTGCGGGCGAGTTCGAGAATCCGCACGCCCTCGTCCATGTAGGACTGCTCGGCCTCCTCGTGGCGGTCGATATCGTGCTGCATGCGGCGCGGGTTCACCACGCTCGCGGCCCAGGCGGAGACAGTGCTGAAGCTGGACCCGTTCGCCGGGCACATGTTCGTCTTCCGCGGTCGGCGCGGAGATCTGATCAAGATCATCTGGTGGGATGGCCAGGGCGCATGCCTGTTCAGCAAGCGCCTGGAGAAGGGCCGCTTCGTGTGGCCGTCGGCGAAGGAGGGCAAGATCGCTCTGACGCCGGCACAGCTGGCGATGCTGCTGGAAGGAATCGACTGGCGGCTGCCGCGGCGCAGCTGGACGCCGCTGAAGGCGGGATGAAACCGGGCGCGACAGCACGTCGGGATTTCCTGTTTCGCCCATGTTTTGCTATGATTGGCCATGCTCGATGTGGCCAAATCCCTGCCCGAAGACCCCGAGGAACTGCGACGGTTCACGGCGCTTTTGCTGGCCGAAGTGAAGTCGCAGGCAATGCTGATGGAGAAGCTGCGCCACCAGTTGGCCGGTCGCCGCAGCCATCGCTTTGGCACGTCGTCGGAGACCGTCGAGCAGCTTCAACTGGCGCTTGAGGCAACGAGATCTCTATCGCCAGGATGACTGCGAAGCTGCGCCTGCCGGACGAGGAAGGGAAGGACCAGCCGAAGCGCCGTCCCATCCCCGATCACATCCCGCGCCAGGAGATAGAACTGACCACCGGCGATGAGGACTGTGCCCGCTGCGGCGGAACCCTTCGCCGCCTCGGCGAGGATGTGACCGAAGAACTGGAATATGTTCCCGGCCGGTTCATCGTGAACCGGATCGTCCGTCCCCGCCTGGCCTGTTCCGGCTGTGAGGCATTCACACAGGCCTCTCTGCCATCCCGCCCGATCGAGCGCGGTCGTCCCGGCCCCGGCCTGCTGGCGCATGTTCTGGTCTCCAAATACGCCGACCATCTGCCCCTTTATCGCCAGAGCCGGATCTTCGAGCGCGACGGGCTCGACCTTGACCGCTCGACGCTGGCGGATTGGGTCGGCAAATCCACTGCACTTCTGGAACCGCTCGCTGATGCCATCGGGCGGCATGTGCTGGCCGGAAAGGCGATCTTCGCGGATGACACCCCGGTCAGGATGCTGGCGCCCGGCACCGGGAAGACCGCAACGGCGCGACTGTGGACATACGGGCGGGACGAGCGGCCCTGGGGCGGCGACGCCCCGCCCGCCAACTGGTATCGCTTCTCGCCGGATCGAAAGGGCCAGCACCCGAAGGATCACCTGTCAGGATATTGCGGCTGGATGCACGCCGACGGTTACGCCGGGTTCGAGGACATCTACCGGTCTGGCGACATCCGCGAGGTTGCCTGCATGGCCCATGTCCGGCGCAAGTTCGTCGACGTCCACAGGGCCCAGGGGTCGGCCATCGCCAACGAGGCCATCCGGCGGGTCGCACAGCTCTACGCGGTAGAGAAAGAGGCGCGGGGATCACCGCCGGACCGGCGCGTCGAGATCCGCCAGGCGAAGGCGGTGCCCATCTTCGACGGGTTGGAGAGCTGGCTTCACGACCAACTGCCGACGATCTCCGGCAAGTCACCATTGGCCATGGCGATCCGATGTGGCCTGACGCGCATGAAGCGGCTTCGGCCCTGTCTCGACCACGGCTTCCTCGAACTCGACAACAACACGGCCGAGCGCGCCATGCGATCCGTAGCCGTCGGACGGAAGAACTACCTGTTCGTCGGCTCGCAGACCGGCGGCCGCGCCGCCGCCATCGCCTATACCCTGATCGAGACCGCCAAGCTGAATGGTGTGGACCCGCAGGGATGGCTCGCCGATACGCTGGCCTGCATCCCAGACTACAAGATCACCCGCGTGGACGATCTCCTGAACCGCGCCGGGTTTTCCGGAGGCTGATTTGTCTTAGTTACGCGGCCATGTCTGATCTTTCCAGAGCGGCATAGAAGTTTGCCTCGGCCTCTGCTGGCGGGATGTTACCGATGGGTTCCAGCAAGCGTCTGTTGTTGA